>JAFZKG010000125.1 GCA_017553695.1 Lachnospiraceae bacterium | reverse complement strand
TCCTCGTCGGTCGTGTCCGAAATAACAGGAGTTGCACCCTGTTTAGGCATCCCATTCTCAACTTGATCAGAACTGTACAATTCAAATTTCACCCCAGCAAGAGTTTTACTGTTGTCGACCATATCAACTTTTTTGATCCGGATCGGGTCGCTTGGTGTATTCTTGATTGTGATCTGAAGGGTGTTGCCATTACTCGTTATTTCCGCAACGTCCGGAGAAACAGAACCGATAGCCCAATCATGTCCTGGTTGCGACGGACGTTCTGCGCTCTGTATCGTCACCTCTCCGGTGGATGAGATATTGAGTCGGATATCTATTCCCAGTGGGAAATATCCAGTAGGAGTTTTCTCTCTCAGGTAATAGTGTCCCTCTGGAAGACCGTCGAGATTCGTCGCGTTCTTCAGTCCGATCTTCGGAATTACCCCATTATCGTCCGTAAACAGATGCTCATACCCCTCCATCGGCGTATAATCCGGCATAGGACGGTTTGGATCTGGTAACCCGTTGGTTGACGCATATTGCTCTTTGTAGAGAGCAAACTCCACGCCTGACAAAGGACGATTCGTAGAGGAATCGATTTTTACCGCTTTCAGTGTGACGGATTTATTTTTGATTGTTATCGTCGGCATGTTCGTTACCGTCGGATTCTCGACCTGCGTGATGGTATAGTAACCGTTTGCAGGATCCGTCTTCGAATCGTTGACATATACCACACCGTCGCCGTCAACCTTGATCCTGACCTGATCGATCAATGCCTGATATCCGTACGGTGCGGCGGATTCTGTCAAAAGATACTCCGTGTCCGGCAGCAGATAAGCGACCACGACCAGACCTTCCGAATTGGAAACGAAGGTCTTTGTTGAATTGGAATCGTTGCTGTTGGCCAGGGTAAAGACTGCGCCTTCCAGCGGGAAAGGTTCGTCGCTCATATCCGTCTTGACAATCTTGATGCCCGGTCTGGAATTCGTGACCGTATCCGTTCGGGTATTCGGATACTTCCCGTCCGTTCCAGGCTCCAGCTCTTCACGGGTATAACTGGCAACATACTTCATACTTTCGGAATATCCGTGTTCGTTTGAGGTTCCGCCTGCTGTAAGAATTTCACCTTCTCCGATTTTGATGATGTTGTCTTCTGTTATAGCCTGCTCTGTCGTCGTATCATCTGCAATTGTCGTGTAGCCGGTAACCTTACCGGAAGGATCCACCATTACCTCTCCAAGCTCGCTTCCTTCAGGTACGTTCAGCATGACTTCGTAAACTACATAGTCGTTGAGATTCTTTCCTTCTTCCAGCTCCGGGAAGAACCAGCTAAGAGTAGTGCTCGTTTTACCAAGCTGGCGCACAGAATCTGAGATCAGAGATAGTGAATCACCATCTCCCTTTCGATAAACTGCAAAATAAATCTCATCATGATCTCTCATAAAGGCCGCATCTGACCAGACTTTTTTCACCGTCAGGTTGTAACCGTGCTGGTTGTGTACCGTGACCGCCTGATCGCCATTGATTGTTCCTGCCATCAGAAGGCTGGTTTCTCCGCCCTCCGTCGTTTCTGTCAGGCGCGTGCCTTCGACGACATTGTTGGAATCGTTTAATTCGTATCCCAGCCGGTTATATCCGGAAGGGATCTCGCTGTCCCGCTCCATCACGATAAAAGGCGTCCCGTTCATAAGGCCCGGAATCTCGACGGTATACCCGGCTTTAATCTTACTGACGGAACCACGTCCGGTATGGAATGTGCAACGCTGCTGCAGGGTATCACCAAGCAGGATTTCAGGATCATTGTCGACAAGGTCATCGGTAATCTCGCTAAAAACAGTTTTCCCTGTGGAGACAAAACCTCCGTTATAGTAATAGCAATACTCTCCGGCAGGATTCTTAACGCGGTACGGACCATTTTGATAGAACGTGTATATTCCGTCCTCCATGCCGACATAAACACGGAAACTAAACTCCGTGTTGTCCGCATCTACACCATCACCACTGTGTATCTCTGTCGTCATGGCCTCATCCTGCCAGAGACGCTTCGTGATGGACAGGTTTTTAATTGCGGATTCGTTCACATGGTTTTCATAGATCACTTTCTTGCGTTCGGAAACTAGAACCTCAGTCGTATTAAAGTCCAGTCTACCGTTCGGATCAATCTCTGTGTCCTCTGTTACAGGTTCTTCGTTGTATTCCTGAGGCGCTACGACCTGTCCTTCTGTAGGGACATCATTAATCTTCACCCAGTCATAGGTTTCCGGGGAATCCATCGCGCATTCTTTGATGTAGTATGGTGTGTCTTCGGACGGCAGCTGAATATTGACAGTCTGCCCGGCTTTCAGGAAGAAAACATCCTTATAAGTCAGCGTGTTGTCTCCGACCTGAACGGAGTACTCCTCTGTATATGGTGCCTGCTCTTTGGTCTGAGAATCCGTGACTTCAATGCTATTGTCCGCTCTTACCATCACATGGGTATGGGGATCCTCATACCAGATCTGGAATGGGAACAGTTCGTCGGAATTATCGGTTCCGGAAACTTTTTTCTGCAACTGTATTCCGCCTTCTTTGTACTCGGAAATGTTGAAGCGCATGTGAATATTGGAGGCGCCGGCACCGCGCTCCAGATAGAACATCCGCATGGTGTGACTGGAATAGTCCTTGAACACGTCTGTAATGACTTCCTTTTCTTCGCCGTCAACAACGACGGTTTCCACCTTGAAAATGCCCTTCAACCAGTTTTGGAGATTCTCCTCCAGATTCGCTTCACCATTGTGCTGAGCTCTGTAGGCTGCTGCAAAACGTTCTTGAAGCCCGTATGGTGTTCCGTTCTCAACAATTTGTCCTGTCCTGAAGTTGACGCTGCCATCCAGGGCGGAGTGAATACCACCCACGTCAAGTACCAGAACATCGTCTACGTACAGCCAGAAGTCATCGTCACCCGAGAATTCAAAGATTAAATCATGGCCCCAGGCATCAAGCCCGTCCGCGCTCTGCATGAAGCTGGCGGACATCTCCATGCCAAAGAAATGGTCCACATTCGGTAAACTGTGGTTTTTGTTCCAGGTTATCTCATACAGTGCCTCACCATAGGTTGGATCCAGAGAAGACAGAGGATTCGCATGGATGTCCATGGTATTCGCATATTTTTGTGAGATTTTGATGGTAATCGGAATCGGATTCCCGTCCTCATCAAGAATAAGATTTCCTTCGTTGTCCGTTTTGAAGCCACTGATAATATCATTATATGGAAGGAACTGCCCATGTCGCAGGGTATCCTTGTTTCCTTCGCTGGATGTTCCCAGCTGCCCATAGACCACGAAGTCGCCCACTTGATATGTTGTACCATTAGGAGCATTCAAACCATACCATGGATCATTTTCACTCGTAATCAAATGACAGAAATTTTTAGTTGAATCATATTCGAAATAACCGGTTTCATGATATGTGCTCGTCAGAAATTGATTGTTAACATCCATAGGATCACTGAACAGAGCACTTAATTCCCTATTCGAATATGTTGCGACCGGATAGTCGCTCCCTTCGGCGATATAATTCTGCACGAGATTCTTCGTTCCTGTCCACTGTTCATAGCTGGTCTGTCCCAGAATATCGTCCATCTCTTCGCTTCGACCATCTTCCAGGGCATCATTGTCTCCGAAATCCTGCATCTTCAGTGTGATTCCGTATTGTGTGTTGTCAACTGTGGAAACCGTGGTAACATCCATGGTTTCCGTATCAACAGTCATCTTAGCGAAATAAAAGTCACTTGCCTGCGTCAGAGTTGATGAGAGAAGTTTGACGTTATCTTCATCTACTTTCAGTGACGCATAGTAATAGTCGTCCCAGGCCAGGATCGTTGTGTAGTAATCACCGCTGCCCCGTCCGTTCAGATTGACACCGATTGTACTGTCGGAAAGAAAAGTCTCACTACCGTTTGAAGTCCGCGGTGCGATATACTTCCCGGAATAGTAGTTTTGAAGCTCATAGTATCCGTTCGGAGTGCTTGAATTCGTAAAGTAATACTCCGTAAAATCCCAAAGCATGGTGTTGATCTGACTACCCACCCAGGAAATCGTATCGCCAGACTCATAAGCTTTTACCAGCTTGCCATCATAATCGACCACATAATAATCGTATTTGTGACTGTCTTCGTTCCAGATACGGGTATAGATAATAACCAAATTGCCATTATTAACTTCCCCTGCTTTCTCTGATATGCTGACTTTATTGGCCGTATAAGTTACAAAGTCATCTTCATTTAGATCTGAGGATTCTGCAAAACTCATCCATGCATCAGCACTGTTAAAGTTTGTCCCAGCACGCTCAAAATTGCTTCCGTTCAGCCTGAGCACACCATTCGCAGTGCTGAATTTGTATTTACCGGCATACGTTCCAGTTCCTTCTGTCACAGAAAAAACGCAGTCTTCATCGGGGTTATCCACCAAAGACACTCCGGCTGTGCTTACTTTCAGATATTTTGGAGTGCCATCCATCAGTACAGTGATATAGTACTTTCCGTCAGAAGCTGCGCGGAAAGTCCACATGGTAATATCACTATTATTAGCTACATAGACATAATCCGTGCGGTTTACTGTATTTACGCGGACAGTGGTACTCTTTCCCTGAAGTTTAGTGTCGCTTTGCGCTGTTGACATCATGGCGATACCGGAAGGCTTTGTGCCATTTTTAGTATTAATCAAACCATATGATTTACCGTCCAATTCTCCAATAGCTTCCACAATGGCATATACACTAAATCCGTCTGCATCAAAGCTGACAATCTGTCCGTCAATATCCGCGCTCAGCACTTCGGTCTCTTCCCCAAAGTGCACGACCATCGGCGACATGCCGTCCTCATGGTCCTCCAGCTGGATCTCCACGTGTACCGCCGTGCCTTCCGCCGGCTGCACCGGCTCCCCATCGGCATCATAAATGGTGATATCAAATAAGCGGGCATAAGAGATTGCATCGTTGTCCACGTCGAGCAGCTGTTCGATCTCGCCCACATAATATTCGTATTCTTCGTTGTAATCGTCTTCCGGATCTTCGATCTCCCAGGCATCCAGCCAAGCATGTTCGCTGATCCCGGTCTCTGGTCCGTAGGACACCTTGATGTTGTAATTGTAGCCGTCGCTGGTCAGGATCGTTTTTTCGATGACCGTTTCCGCAATCACGTAAATGGAGAACTGATCGGTCTCGAAAACAACAGCGTCTTCCGCCGGTTCTGCCTTCAGCTGATCCGCATCCAGTTCTTTGACAACCTCGGCCTTGCCCTCATCCGGGATATGCACGATGACCGCATCTGTCAGTTCGCCGGCTTTGGCTTCCTTCACCGTGTCCGAAGTAATGCTGATCCGGACCGGGAACTGCGGCTGTATTTCCTCGCCGTCTGCCGTATAGAACGTAATGTCGACTGCCTGGAAGTTTCCTGCCGGATGTCCCAGCACATCTTCGATGGCCTCCGCCACCGGTTCAACCTCGTCAACTTCTTTCACCACCATCGTGGTGCCAACCGGGAACGTGCCCTCTTTTGCTTCCGCTGTAACGCGGATCAGTGGCACATCTGTTCCGTCCTTATCGATCACTTCATCAAATGTCATCGCCGGCATCGTCTCTTCTTGCGTCTCTTCCTGCGTCTCTTCCGAATTGGACATCAAAACTAAGCCAGTGCCGTCGCCGGTGTCCGTTGATTCAATTGTTATTGCTGGTAAAATAAGTGCATAGGTCGTTGTGAACACAATGACCGCAGCAAGAACAATCACGAGATATTTCATTTTGCCATGTAGTAACGCTTGAAGTCTCTTAAACATCTATCTTATTTCTCCGAAGTTTTTCAGTGGCCAGACGCGGAATACGATCTTTCCTACAATCTGTTCCTCCGAAACGCATCCAATGGCGCTGTTTCTCGAATCCACGGATGTGCTCCGATGATCGCCCATCACGAAAATCCGGGATTCCGGTACCTGATAAGGCAAGTCGATGTTGCATTCTCCGAAGGCTTTTTCGCTGACATACGGTTCGTCGATCAGGGTTCCATTCACCTTCACGTTCCCGTCGACATCGATGTCGACCCAGTCGCCGGAATTCGCGATCACCCGCTTCACCAGAATCTTATTATTAAAATAAAATGCTACAACATCGCCCGTTTTAAATGAGCTGCCTTTGACTGAGAGGACGATATCGCCTTCGGAAAGGTTCGGTGTCATGGATGACCCGTAGATCCGAAGGACCGGAAGCCACAGGACTGCGACCAGAACGGCAATTGCTGCAACGGTAATCAGCGCGAATATGATATTACGGATTGCTCTGGAAAGACCGCGGCGGCTTTTTTCTCTGTTCAGTTCCTGCTCCACCTGCTCTGTGGTAGGCATATCCCGGTGTGACATTTTTTGCTCTTCTCTATTTATTATTTCGGCGTTCCCTCTTGACCATGACGATCTGCGGCTTCTTTGTTTTCCTGCCGGTCTTTGTTGTCTTTGTTTCCTGCGTGGTCTTAGTTTCCATCTTGACTTCCGCAACTGCCTTCGCCAGAAGCATCTCTAATTCGGATGATGCCTCTGCATCTTCGAAATCATCCGGTTCTTTCACCTCAACCGGTTCTTCTTCGACTAGTGTTTCAATCTCGACTGGTTCCTCTATTTCAACTGGCATTTCTTCCTCAGATACTGCAATAACAGGCTCTGCTTTCTTCCTTGCCGCTGCCGGACGCCCAGCTTCGCCCTTCACATTTGCGAGGTACAGGTCTGCCGCTTTTTGCGCTTCTTCGAAGATTCCGGTCAGCGCAAGCGAAGCCTCTGCAAGGGTGCCGCTATTCGCAATCTTTATTTCTCGATTCGCCAACTGCACACGCGCTTCCGCCAGTTCTTCTTCCAGAATTTCATTGCGTTTACACTGCTCTAAAAAGAGCTCCAGCAGTTCTGTCCTGCTTAGCTTTTTTAAATCTTTTTCATTCATGAGTATGTGCCCTACCCTTGATTAAATATTATACACTCAAGAACCATATTTATAAAGCCTGTATTATAGAAGAAAGTGTATATTTTCTTATACATTAGAATTAAACATGAGTTGATTCAGGGAGGTTGTTTCGTGCATTCTCGTGGCGTGGTGGAGGTCATAGACAAAATTTATCCGCCAATGCACGATTTTCATAAAAAAGAACCGTGCACGAGCACAATTTTTACGCTTATGCACGATTTCCTAAAATAAAGACCGTTCATAAGCGCAAATATTACGCTTATGAACGGTTTTTAAGAGTTTCAATCATGCATAAACGCATTTTTTGCGTTTATGCGCAGATTCAGGGAAATGAGATCCGGCTAAAACAGCCCTCTTCCATTCGCAGTGACGACATCTCCAACATCGTGTTCCACTACGTCCCAGTGCTCTGCCAGTTTGCCATCCTCCAGACGGTAGATATCGACTACTTTATTGATCATTCCGTTTTCCAACGTGCATTTAAAAAACACGGCCACATGGACTTCGTTTTCGAAGATCTTTATGATCTCCATATGGGGCTTCATCCCAAAGAAGAACTCCGCAAATTTTATAAATCCTTCTTTGCCATCTTCCACGGTTGGATTGTGCTGGATATAGTCGTCCCTCATAAACTCGTCCAACTTACTGAGATCCCATGCATTGAACACTTCTTCGTAAAACCTTAGAACCACTTCTTTGTTTGTCATGACGCTTTTCTCCTTAGTTTTCTGATGCCGCTTAATATCCCAGCTCCCGATCCACGATATGGACCGGAGGTTTTCCTTCAAGGACCAGCTCCACGTTGGAAAATACGCGCTCCATCACGCGGTCATAATTCACGCCGGCACGGAACCCACCGGAAATGTGCGGTGTGATATACACGCGCGGTGTGGTCCACAGCGGATGACCTTCCGGCAGCGGCTCCGGAACCATCACGTCAAGGCATGCTGCCTTCAGATGTCCTTCGTTTATGACTTTGATCAGATCATCCGTCACGATGGAGTTGCCGCGACCGACGTTCAGGATGATTGCATTCTTCTTCATCAGGCGGAGTCGTCTCTCGTCAAACATATCTTTGACTGCGGCCGTTCCCGGCAAACTCAATGCGACGATGTCCATCTCCGGGAGCAACTCATCCATGCCATCCGGCGTGACCAGTTTTTCCACAAAATCCGGCTGGTCGTGGATGGTTCGCCGCACGCCGTAGCCGATGGCACCGAGTGCCGTCACTTTTTTCAGGTAGGCCGTTCCGATCGCGCCCATGCCGACGGACAGGACTTTCGAACCTTCGATCCGGCCGATATCATTCAGCAGCTGCCACACCTGTCCGTCCTGCCCTTTCAGGTATTCCGGCATTCTTTTCAACGCCATCATTGTTGTCGTTAAAAGATGCTCCGCGATCGCATCGCCATATGCGCCGTATGCATTCGCCAGCACCACTTGCTCCGGAAGGAACTCGAATGTGTTCGCTCCGGCACTGAGCAACTGGACGAAGCGTAGTTTCGGCATCTGTGGTGGCAGATCTTTCGGGATGATGCCGACGAAGATTTCTGTTTCCGCGAGGTCTTCCGGCCGCATGTCTGTTTTCTTTTCTGCGAAGACCACGCGGCACCCCGGAAGGTTTTTGAACCGCTCGATGGCTTCTTCTGTATGATGTCCGGCCACCATGATCAGTGGCAGCCTGTTGTTCGTATTTCCTGATTCACCCATATTGATACCTCCACCTGTTCTTTCGTTACCTCTTTGGTCTCATCGTACGCACGTACACTTCTTCTGATTTCCATTCATTTTTCAAGGTCCATAGTTCCCTCCTTGAAAATGTTGATAAAACTGATGGAATAATTATAACAGAAAGTTGGTGACAAAGGGACGGTTCTTATGTCACGTTTTGTAATATATCTGGTGTTTGATACCTGTTTTTTATTCAGCTCAGCTTTGCTTCGAATTCATAAAAAACAGGTATCAAACACCAGACACAAGAAAACATGACAAAGAAACCGTCCCCTTGTCACTTCCTGCGAAGTATCATATACTTATTTCATCAAACGATCATAAGGACAGTATCGGAAATCAAATCAAGTATAGAAAGGGATAACAAAATGGAAGAAAACTATGTAATGAATACAGATGGGGAATATGGCAAATATATCATTCAGACCCTGCAGACGCCGGAATTCAGCCCGGAATTTCAGGAGATCTACAAACAGTGGGGCCGCCGCCTTCTCTGGATGGACACCAATGTGGTTCCTGGCGCTTTCCAGATGAACATCACCTGGTACCATTCGGCACCGGATATGCGCCCGCTTTATAAGCATGACGAGCACAGCCACGACTTCGACGAACTGATCGGATTCCTTGGTTCCAATCCGGATGACCCATACGATCTGGGCGGTGTGATCGAGGTCGGCATCAATGGTGAAATGCACCGTCTGACCAAGAGTTCGATTATCTTCTTCCCGGGTGGGTTAAAGCATCTGCCACTGTCCATCATCAGCCTGGAACGGCCGATCCTTCACTTCTCTATCTCCATGAATCCAACGTACTCCTTCAAGCCGACTGCAAGTGAAGAAAACAAGAAGGAAGACTGAGTTTTTGATCCTATCAATTTACAAATGTAAAAAGGCTGTCGTTTTATGCGGCAGCCTTTTTGATTATCAGTTATCTTTGTGAAGGATTGCCCCGGGTCAAATATGCCAATGCCATTTACTGCTCCTCCTCAAATGCCAGTATCCAGTAGTGAGGACCATCATATCCTTTCGTTTCCTCATCCAATAACGAATAATCTTTCATATTCGGATTCTTTCTCTGCGCCATCAGTTCTTCTTTTGTTGTTCCCTCACCGCAGGTATAATGATTCAGCAGGTAAAACCGCCACCAACGCAGATGTTCGATTTCCTGCAGATAATCAACAATTGCTTTATTTTCCGGATCATTCCAGAATTTGCGCGCACCTCTCACACCGCCTTTTACATATTCTTCATATGTAATGGCGGCGTTGAAATCTGCAAGTACCTTTTGCATGATTATTTTCTTCACAGCACCGTGTTTTGCCGCTGCGATATTGGACCGTTTCAGGAAGCCCGGCAGATTTGCCCATCGTTGATTATCATCGGCCCATTCTTTTTTCGTTTTTGAATAAAGCGTTTTAAATGCGTTTTCCTCATCCTCGCCAATGACAGTTACCGATAAAACATCATATAACGCATCATGCAGTTTACCAGCCTGATAAACCCCATCCTGGAACAGATTCTCTCCATCTTCTCCCAAAAGTTCTTTTAACGTACCAAAGACAACTACCTGTTCTGACCTGAACAGCGCCTTTGTCTCCTCGCTCTCCGCGTGGAGGTGGACATCTTTCCGGATCCCGTAATTGATAAGCTGCTTGGCAATCTCAGCATTCTCCTGATCGGCTCCAGCCAAAATGATACGATCTGCAGAAAGGATCGTATCCAGCTGTGCATACCATGCAGTTCTGGAAAACGTCATCATGTCCTTTGTTAATGCGACTGCTTCCTGAAGGGATGGATGCATCGCCTGATATAATTCGAAGTCGCCGATCACATGATATTGAATGCCGCCTTCTTTCGCATATACATTCATCAGCAGTGCCTGTTCAAGAATCTGCTCAGCCAGTGGCCCGGATCCAATGATCACGATCTTTTCCGGTTCCGTTACGATATGCTTTTCCCAATACGTGATCGCAATGTTTTCATTCACATTAAACAGATGCACGTTCTCTTCCTGCATACCTTCCACCGGAATTGTGTTGATCGCGATATAGACTTCATCTTTTGCAAGAGCGGACCGGTTGGTGTCATAGAAACTCATTGCCTTAGTATCATCATCAAACCAGAGGATCTGTTTCTTTGCCCGGAATGATTCCTTGCTGTCCGAAAGTACGCAATGCTTTCCACCGCGAATATTCCTGGCACAGTATTTCGCCATAGAGGAATCGCCATGAACTGCTACAGAATCCTTACACCGCACTGTAAAGAATAACCTGATCACATCGAACAACGCATATGCAATTGCATACAATAAGGAGAAATAGAACAGAATGCCCAGACATCTGGCAATCTCCACAAATACATTATTGGTGATTCCGCCGAACTCCACCTTCAGGAATTTCAAGGAGGAAAGCACACCTTCGTAAAAACTGGTGCCGAGAAATCCACAATAACCGATCAGACCAAACACCAGAACAGCAATCGGTATCAGAATAAAATACAGTCCTTTTTTCTTCATAAGCAGTCTTCTCCGATTACAGAAACCATAGCATGACGCTGTGATTGTTGCAATATAATTGATATAGAAATACTGTTCCTGCCTTCTATATGGTGTGCTATAATATATAAAACCTATTCTTTCAGGAGGGACAGATGATGGATATAACTGAAAAAAAAGAAAAAGGTGTCGAGTTACTGCATGAATTCGAACACTGCGCACAGGCATCCCTTTGCACCTATGCGGATGAATTAGGGTTTCCTGTCGAAACGCTGAAGAGGTTTGCTGCCGCTTTCGGCGGGGGCATGGCCACCGAGGAAGGAAACTGCGGTGCGCTTGTTGGAGCGGGAATGGTCCTTGGCCTGAAAAAGTATAAAGGTCCCCGGATTCATGAAGAAACGGTCCTCCTTTACAATACATTTGTTGAAAAATGTGGTTCCGCATTCTGCAAAGAATTACAGGCTGTACAGGAAAACGGCGAGCCGCTTTGCTCCTGTGAAGACTGTGTACGGAATGCGATCGAGGCATTAGAAAAGGTTCTGCAGGAATATAACGATGGCGAAAATAACGAGTAAGAATAGATTTCATAAAATCCTCCATGTGGTCCTTCTGAGTCTGGTGCTTGTGTTTGGAATAACGTGCACTTCGTTTGCAGCATTCCAGTATGAGCATGACCCGATGGAAAACCCGAAAGCAGCGGAAGACATCATTGTCGATCCGGATGCTGTTTACGGCTATTCTCCAAACCCGGATTCTGCACGCCTTGGCGTTTATGCGGATTATGACTGGACAAATGAAGAACTTGTAGCCTCCTGGAAAGCTGACCGGATCGCCTATCATGAACAGTTTGATGAACTCCATGATATGGCTAATCAGATGACCGAAGAGGGCTATTCCATAGAGGAAACTGCCCGTGCTGTCAGCACCCGCAGAAACGAGATCCGTCTGGAATCTTACAAGGATGACCCGGAAGGGCTCGAGAAGACCAAAGAAAGCAATCTGAATAAATATGGGAATGAAAACGGTCCGACACCGGAATATCTGTACGAAAAATACGGTTCCTGGGAGATGGTGTTAGAAAAGGCTTATGAAACTAATCCGGGAATGGATGCCTGCCTGGGTTTATATGATACGTATTATGACACTTATGACCTTCCGGAAGACGATACTCCGGAGGAAGAAACCACTCCTGAGGAAACCACCCTGGAAGAGACTACGGAAGAGGAAACTACCCAGGGAGAGACGGAGCCAGAAATTCCAAAGACCGGCGATGACGTGTTTCCGATCGTGTTATATGGTCTGCTCTTCGCAGCATCAGCAGCAACGATCGTTGGCATAAAAAGTAAGGCCCGCGGCAAATGATCCATGATAATAAAAAGGGATGCCATGCAAAACTATCAGATGATCACGGATATCCATGATGAACGGCTTTTGGTATTCAAGGACCTGAAAGAAGCGCAGCTCCGGCACTATTATGAACCGAAAGAAGGGCTCTTTATCTGTGAAAGCCCCAGGCTGATCCAACGGGCGCTTGATGCCGGATATGTGCCGGATTCCCTGCTTGCTGAAACACACTATCTGGATGATCCGGCGGACAGCATCTGCACGGACATCTGTGGGCGATATCCAGATGTTCCCGTCTACTCTGCTTCGATCGATATTTTGATCCAGATCACCGGTTATCATCTGACTGATGGCATGCTCTGCGCGATGCGCAGGAAACCGCTTCCGGATACAACAGAACTTCTTGATGGAGCAAAGCGCGTCGTCGTTCTGGAAGACGTCGAGAACCCGACAAATGTCGGCGCCATTTTCCGTTCGGCGGCAGCACTGGGAATGGATGCCATCCTTCTGACTGAGGGCTGTGCCGATCCGCTTTACCGGCGGGCGGCAAGAGTCAGCATGGGCGGTGTGTTTCAGATCCCGTGGACCTATCTTCCTTCTCTTTCTATCCTGAAAGGATCCGGTTATAAGACCGCTGCGCTTGCATTGTCTGACCAATCGGTCTCCATCGATGATCCGGAACTGATGGCCGAAGAACGCCTCGCGCTCCTCCTTGGAAACGAAAACAATGGCCTCCTTCCGGAGACCATTGTCATGAGTGATTATGTTGTTAAGATTCCAATGTCTAACGATGTGGATTCTCTGAACGTTGCCGCCGCCAGCGCCATCGCCTTCTGGCAGCTTCGGAAACAGCACTAAGTTCTACAGCCCGAGTTCTGTCCTCCTGATCAGATCATCCTGCGATTCCTTGTATACCTCTACAAAGTAAGCTGAGAAGCCCGCTACACGGACTACCAGATCTTTATAATTCTCCGGATGTACCTGGGCATCTTTTAAGGTTTCCGCGGAAACGATGTTCATCTGCATTTCCATTCCGCCCATCTTGCGGAAATAAGTCTGCATCAGTGCGATCAGTTTATCCAGTCCGCTCTCATTGGCGATTGCCGTCGGATGGAACTTCATGTTCAACAGAATGCCGTTCGAATATTTCGAATGATCGAAACAGGTAACGGAGCGAAGGATGCTGGTCGGTCCTGAGGTATCCAGTCCCTGAACAGCGGAAATGCCGTCCGAAAGCGGATCTCCGCTCTTTCTCGTGTCTGGTGTAGCCGGTGTCAGTTTTCCGAAAACCACGTTCATGGTAACCGGATACATTCCTGCTGCACACTTGCCGCGCAGGGTTGACATCTGCACGACATAATCCGCGTAAGTATCGGTTACGAAGCTTGCATACTTATCTGCCTCTGCGTCACCGTTTCCATAATGGGAAAGCTCTCCGATGATGTAACTGCGCAGTTCTTCATATCCCTCCCAGTCATTTACCAGGGCATCGTAAAGTTCCCGGGTCGTGCACTTTTTCTGTTTGAAGCAGAGTTCATCGATGACATGCAGAGATTCTGCCACATTGCCAAGGCCAATCCCGGACATGCCTGTGGAGTTATATTTGGATCCGCCATCCATAACATCCATGCCGGATTCCATGCATCCTGTCATTGTGGCGGAAACCACAGGCTGCGGCATGACGCGGCGGGTCACTTCTTCGTGGATATTGATCAATGCGGCATCCCAGCGGACCCAGTATTCCATGGTCTCCTGGTAAGCCTTCTTGACATCTTCGATGGAGTTCATCTCATACAGATATCCGGTCTTAGGACCAAACTGCCTGCCTGCATTTGCAGCCGCACCGGTGGTGAGATATGACTGTCCGTTATTGATTGCCTGCGCCAGGATATTCACAAAGTTGGTGTAGGAGTTGATGCCCACACCTCCGCAGGCCGGCCATTCCTCTCCGCCCATCGACGGTTCTACACAGCCGATCAGGCAGTAATTCCAGGTGTCCTCTTTTTTGATGCCTCTGGATTCCAACGCTTTGCGGACAACGTCATCGGAATAGAAGGACGGCACACCGCCGGCGATCTTATTCACGGCAAGCGCGCATTCCCAGAGTTTTTTCGGCGTTCCCTCATGCGTTCTCAAAGCCTGTGACGGGCTGTGCATGCTCATGCGGCCCATTGCCTCCAGGCACATATAAGTCACGACATTCGTGGCATCCTTTTCGTCCTTATCCACGCCACCGAGTGTGATCAGCTGGCCGGAAGTGTAACCCGGAGACGACTTGGAGTTCCTTGCGCCCCATACTTTATTACATTCCGCGATCTTCAGGTAATAAAGATCGACCAGCTCCTGTGCTTCTTCCCTGGTGATCGCGCCGGAAGCGATATCCGCTTCTGCGAATGGTCCCAACACCTGGTCAATACGGCCGACGGAGGCTCCATGCATGTTGGCATCCATCAGCATGCACATCTGGTAGAACCAGACTGCCTGCACTGCTTCCCGGAAGTTTCTTGCAGGATATTCAATAACGTGTCCGAGAATCTCAGACATCATTTCCAGTTCTTTTTTCCTTTCCGGATCTGCGCATTCCTCTGCCTTACGGGCGCACTCAGCGGAATACCGTTTTGCATAGGTGATCAGCCCTTCACAGACGATCTTGATGCCCCAGTAGAAGTTGTATTTTGCCGAACCTCCCGGAAGACCGGCATCCAGCATCTCCTGCATCTTTGCTTCTGCTTCTTCTTTGATCGCCTTGAATCCTTTATGAACGACCGGCATGTAATTTGGTGCAAAATGGCCGATCGGCTGCGGGCAGATGTCCTGTGCCGTGAAGTTCAACACCGCATTGCCGGCAATCTTCTGATACTCTTCCGGAATATAAGGATTCACAAGTGCGTTCAGACACTCTTCATCCCAAAACTTGTAGGTATCAAGAATATACTGCTTATCCTCATCCGTGACCCAGTACGGATCATCTTCCCTGGTGGAAAGAAGACCGCTTTCCAGTTCCGGGATGATCCAGGAAACACTGTATTCCGGATACAGGGCGGAGGCTTTATAGGTCGCCGTATATGCACCGGCGATCAGGTCTTCATCGCGAAGGAAACATGGAATCTTTTCACACATGTTTGCGAAATTATACGCACGTTTTAAGTTGCCGGTCATATTCCGGTGCTCTTTATAAAAATCCGTGACGATCCGGTAACGGTTTGTGTCGATATAAGGAATCGTGTCGCGATACAGCGCGCGGACTTTTTTGACCCGCTCTGTCATAGGAGAAAATTCGTACATAATAATAACCCTTTCTTAATATGATTCACATTTCCCGTGATGATACCATGAAACGATTTTGTTTGTATATAATAATAATTACACGATTTAAAACATTGTATTCGGATTCTCCGAGTCAGCCGGGACCTCCTGGATAACGTCCCAGTGCTCATCGATCAGGCCGTCTTCATTCAGACGGAAGATCTCGATGATGGCACGCCCGCGCGTGTTCAGCTGGCGCAGCGAATGCACATGCAGGATCACATAGTCGCCCTCCGCGAAACTGCGGATGATCTCGCTGTGCGCCTGCGGCGCTTCTCTCTTCAGAAACTCGATGAATTCACACAGGCCCTCCGGATAATCCTTCACCAGCGGATTATGCTGTTTGTAACGCGGTCCAATATACTTTTTTGCCTTCTCAAAATCCTTCTGGTTGATGATGATGTCGTAGAACTCTGCGACAAACTGTTTGTTCCGCTCTAATCTCTCGTCCATAATCTCTCCTATTATTCGTTTTCTTTGTTTGCTGCGATATCTGCGATTGCCGCTCTTGCCCACGTCAGGCACCGGGAATGGCTGTTGCCATTCCACAACAGTGGGTAATCCACGCCGTACAAGCCTCCGGCCACATTGCCGACTGCATACAGTCCCGGGATCGGCTTGTTGTCCTTATCCAGCACGCGCATGTTGGTATCGGTCAGCAGACCTCCGAACACGGTCAGCAACGCCGGGCCCCATTTCAGAGCATAATACGGCGGCTTGGTGATGCTGGTCAAAAGCTCGCTCCGCTTACCGTAGTCCACATCTTCGCCCATCTCATACAACTCGTTGTACCGGGCAACCGTTGCTTTCAATTGTTCCGCCGGAACTTCCATCTGCTCTGCCAGTTCCTCCAGCGTGTCGGCCTTGAAGCAGAGGCCTTTCTCCACATATTTCTCGATTTCTTTATCGATGCCGATATCCTCGCTCCACTTGTATCCATAGTCGACGATCAGCGGATCGGTAAACTGGCCCCCCGTGATCTCAATGCGCTCGCCCAGTTCCTTGAACCACTTGCTGTCAAACACGGTATAAGCCCAGTCGCCCTCTGGCTGCATCAGACAACGGATGGCTTTCGCCTGTGCCCAGGTATCTTCGTTCATAAACCGCTTCCCCTGCCGGTTGACAAACAGGAAGAAAAACACATACATCGCGTAACCGACCAGATGCAAGGACAGTGCCCAGGACGGCGTATCAAACTGGCCGCCCACCCAGTAGCCCATGCGGTGTCCGTCACCGGTATTGAGGCCCGTCTTCTTGCCCGGATGCTCCGGATCCGGAACCTGCGGGATGTAGAAGTTGATCTTTGGAACCAGCCCCCATGGGCTGAATGTCCGGAGCATATCCCGATTGGAGCCGATGTCACCGGTCGCCAGAATGACGGCTTTTGTTCCGCGGAAGCGGCGATACTTTCCGTCCTCGCAGGTAGCGATGCAGGATACGACCCTGCCGGTTTCATCTTTCTCCAGATACTGCGCCCTTGTCTGGCGGATGATCTGGTTGCCCTCGCCCTCCAGGCAGTGATCCTGCAGAATCTCGCACATCAGGTTGCTGCCGGCGTGAGCTTTATAGCGCTTGCTGTCTTTTTTCTGAACCATGTAGTGCGTCCCGGCATACTCGGTGAAATCCGGACCACGGTACTGGCCTCCGAACAGCCGCAGCTCAACGGCATCTCCCCCGAGATCCACCAACCACTGTACGGCCTCCGAGCAGTTGTTCAGATACAGCCACAACAGATCTTCGTTGACGCGGCTGCCGCTGATGCGCATCCAGTCGCGGGCGAATTGCTTTTTATCGATCTTGACGCCCAGCTTCCGCATAACTGGTGAGTCCACGCAGGCAATATGCGCGCCTCTCGCAACGATACCGGTGTGCTTTTCTATCACGATGCATTTCAGTCCCAGATCGGTGCATCTTGCTCCGGCTCCCAAACCGGAGATGCCACCGCCGATGATCAGCACTTCCGTATCGATCGTCTCTTCGATCTGGTCCTCGGGGATTGCATCCGGCTTTTTCGCCCATTCACAATAATCATAATCCCCCGCTTTGATTTCTACATTATCCGTACCCATATAAATACCCCACTATGTTTTTTCCGTTGTTACTGGTTTTAGGATAGCATTCACCCAATCGTTTTGCAAGGTGACAGGGGGACGGTTCTTTTGTCACCTTTTTATGCTTTTTGGTTTTGATACCTGTTTTTTATTCAGCTCAGCTTCGCTTCAAATTCATAAAAAACATGTATCAAACACCAGACGCAACGAATGAACGCTACAAAAGAAACGCTCCCCATACTTAACTTTCAGTTAATAATCGATAATTATTATTGAATTCACAGAAAGCAATAATATGCATATACTTATGGCATCAGATAACAGTGATAGGATGATTGTTAACAGGAGGTACATTATGCAGACAGCAAAAGAAGCATTATTAGCAATATTTAAAGGCGAGCCTTACGACTTTATTCCGGAGTATTACTCCACCGCAAAAAGCCTTGTGTTCCCGGGGGAACGTTGGATCGACATGGAAAACTTTGATCCATACGGGACCGGTCCGGATATGTGGGGTGTGCTTTGGACAAACAGAGGCCCGAATCCAATGGTCGACGGCAATATGGTCGCAAAGGATTTCCGGCTGTTCGAAAGCATGGAAGACTGGAAAGATCATGTAAAGTTCCCGCCGATCGATTATGTCCCGGTAGGCGATATATTAAATGGAATGAAAATGGGCATGGGATACAAGGAAGACGAAAACGTTCTGGAAGTCCTGCTCCTTTCCGGCGCGTTTGAAAGAATGAATGAGATGATCGGTATGGAAGAGGCTCTGACCTCATTTTATGAGTATCCGGATGAGGTGCACGAGTTCTTTGACAAAATGTGCGAATACAAACTGCATTGCATCGACCTGGCATTTGAAGCAGTCCATCCGGACGGCATCTACATGCACGATGACTGGGGACAGAACAATAACATGTTCTTCTCCCCGGAAATCTGGAGAGAATTCATTAAGCCGCTTGAAAAACGCTATGCGGATCACATCCACGAACTGGGTATGTTCTATCATCATCATTCCTGCGGCTACATCATGCAGATCATTCCGGATCTGGTCGAGATCGGCGTAGATGTCATCGACCCGATGATGGTAGAAAACGATGTGAAAGGCGTGATCGAACAGTATGGTGATAAGCTGACTTTTGCCGGCGGCATCAACAACCGCATCATCGACAGCCCGGAAACCACACCGGAGGAGCGCCTTGCAGAGGTGGAGCGCGCATTCAGGGAATACGCCCCGCTTGGAAAGAGATGGCTCCCGTTCTACATTCCGGCAGTCACCGAAAGATTTGAGGAATATATTGCCAACGTTCATAAGGTGACCGGGTCCGCACAGAGCGGAGACTGGAACCTCTGGAAGAATCTGTAAAAGAATCTGTACATAAAAATGCAGGCAAATGGAAATGATCCTTCTGCCTGTTTTTTTATGACTGGTATCCGGTCAGAACGTATAGTCTTCTTTATGACTTTTGATATAGGAAAAAATCTTCCG
>JAFZKG010000124.1 GCA_017553695.1 Lachnospiraceae bacterium | reverse complement strand
CTCCTTTGGCTGAATAGCCGGATTCGGCATCGACGCGGCCAGTTTTCCAAACACTTCTATTTCATTTTCCGCGGTCTCAGGACTGATTTGGTGCATCAGGAATGTTTTTGCCAGCGGAACCCAGGCTGCGCAGGCATGTACGCTCTCTAATTTCCATGGCTCATAAGGGTCTCTTCCCAGACAGAATCCGTGGTCCCCGTTTTCAAAGATATGCAGTTCATAAGGTCTCTTTGCCATGTGCAGAGCCTGTGCCATATCGATTGATTCGATGGCAGGGACCAGAAAGTCGTCCCTTGCGGCCGCAATGAAGAACGGTGGCGTATTATCATTCACCAGATAGACTGGGCTGTTCTGTTTTAACAGTTCCACGTCCGGCCGTTTGCTTCCGAGGACATGGGTAAAGAAATCTTCTTCCGGCTTTGCAACTTCCACTGCACGGACGTAATCCAGCACACCGTAAATGCTCAAGACACAAAGCGGCTTGAACAGGGAAGCGTCCACATGGAAATAGTCAGAGAGCAGATTTGTATGCCAGGTCGTTCCCAGCATTCCGACGAGGTGTCCGCCAGCGGAAAAACCGATGACGGAAATCTTATCCACATCCACACACCATTCTTCGGCGTGCTCCCGGATCAGAAGGATTGCTTTCCCAAGATCCAGAAGTTGTGCCGGAAACAGTGTTCTCTCCTGCGGTGCGCGGGCTGCGACGCTGTATTCCAGAACAAATGACTGATAACCGTCCGCACAAAAGCTGTAAGCGATCGGATCACCATCTCCGTTATTGTGCCCGCATTCAAAATACGCGCCGCCTGGACAGATGATGATAGCCGGGCGAGGTTTCTTCAACTGCGTCGCCATACCGGCAGAGTGCAGAAATGTATATAGTTTTACATCCTCTCTGTCTTCCCAAAGTTGATAGGTTTCCGTGAACATGGCATTTCCTCCTTATCGTGGTCGTTTTTTTCATTATACCCTCCCATGTTTCCGAAATCTATTGATTATTCTGCCGGACTTCATGCAAAAAGGGTATCGCGCACCTTCTTGCAATTAACGGGGGAAAATAAGTATAATCTATACAGGTATTTATTTAAGAAAGGGGTGTATTATGCCATTACCAAAATATGATCCCCTGTTGCAGTTTCGTGCTCCATATAACTACGAACTGGCGGGGAAAAATTATCATATCGTCCTGGATGATGGAAACGAAATCTTCGTGAACTTCCTGGACGGCGAAAATCTGCAATGGACAGAAAATAAAGGTGAAGTCAGCTGGAAACGCTATGAGTGTCTGAAAGCCGAAACCGATCTGTATTTTGTCCATATCACCATGGATGATGAAAAAGGAAAAGAAGTCCACAACAGTCTGATCCTGGATCTGGCACAGGATCTGGTCACGATCGTAAAGACCGAAGAAGGCAAGTTGGAAGAGGCAGAGCGTTTGGTGAAAGTCACGCCGCTCTTTGGCGCGATCAAGTATCCGGGCAAAGCCCTTCCGGAAAAGCGGCACGCCTTTACTGACCGCATGACTGGACGGAGGATCATCTGGCAGTACAGCTCCGGTTTCAATAAAATGCATATCTATTACACACCGACGCTTTATCGTCTGCCGAAGGTCGACACGGAAAGTTTCCGCCGCCGTTTTGAGGCAGAAGAGGATCCAGCAGAAAAAGAAAGACTGAAAGCATTTGTGGACCGTTTTGACCGCACAGCAGATACCTATCCATTTGCGGAGGAACCATGCTTCCACGTCACGATCAACGACCACTTCAATCTGTTCTGTTTTTGTGAAGAAAACGAAACGCTGGCCGATCCTTTGAAAGCGATTGGAGGAGGCGGCATCATCCTGCTGCAGGATCTGGACCGCTTGGTCCAAAATGGTCTGGGATATGCCTATGGTTCCTACACCATGTGCACGGCATACGGCAAGGAATGTTTTGAGCCGGATGAAGTGGAATCCCTGGATGTGCCATATGATGAGACAAAACTGAAGACGATTCCGTGTATCTACGATATTCATTTTTAAAGACAGGAGGCAGTTATGAAAAAAACGAAGATCACCCTGCATCCTTCCTATGTGATCGGCGACATTTCGCCGCGTCTGTTCGGTGCTTTTCTGGAGCCGATCGGCTCCATGGTCAACGGCACGATGTACAATCCGAAACATCCGACCGCAGATGAACAGGGCTTTCGGGGCGATGTGATCGAAGGGCTGAAAAAAGCCGGGGTTCCGGCGGTCCGTATGCCGGGCGGCAACTTTGTTTCCGGCTGGAGATGGAAAGACTCCATCGGTCCGAAGGAGCAGAGGAAACAGAATCTGGATCTGGCCTGGGGTCAGTTCATCCCGAACGATGTCGGTCACGATGAGTATCTGCAGTGGGCAGAGAAGATCGGCGCGGAGGCAATGTATACGATCAACCTTGGAACAGGCGATCTGAACGATGCGATCGATATTGTGGAATACACCAACTTCCCTGGGGAGACTTACTGGTCGGACCTGCGGATCAAGAATGGTCACAAAGATCCGTATGGTGTGAAGGTCTGGTATCTGGGCAATGAAATGGATGGCCCGTGGCAGATCGCGTCCTATGATAAAGATCCGCGAGGATACGGCATTCTGGCGCACGAAGTGTCCAAAGTCATGAAATTTACCGACCCGTCTATTGAGACGGTGGCGTGTGTTTCTTCCTGCCCATTCCTGACGCATTATCCGGATTGGGACAGACAGGTGCTGGAGCAGTGCTATGAGAGCGTGGATTATATCTCGCTGCATCATTATCATTCCGCACCGGTCGGAGACATCGGCGCTTTAATGGCCGGGGTCAATGCCTATGAGGATTATATCAATACCGAGATCGCGCTCAGCGATTACATGAAAACAATGTATCGCTCGAAACATACGATGATGATCTCCCTGGATGAGTACGCAAGCTCCTGGAGGGAGCCGAAGAAAGCTTCCTGGGGCCTGAACGGAAGACTGCCTGCAAGCACGTTCTATCAGTTTGATCCTTCGAAGAAATTCATCCACCACGACCCGGATAACATGGCAGCCGGCGGACCGCCGATGCTGACGGGAGAAGTGGTGTCGGCTGTTGCCAATGCATCGATCGGTCTTCTGATGCTGCGCCACGCAGACCGCGTGAAGATCGGCTGCGCGACCGGCGGTTTGAGCATGTACTGCGCAAGCAATCATGACTACGTCTGGAAGGGTGCTTCTTATTATACGATGTCCGAGCTGCATGAGCTGGCAAAGGGCAAATCCATCCTGCCGGTCACGGAGACCGATACGTATCACGTGGATTCCTACGCAATCGATGACCAGAACCAGTATGCCGACATTGACAATGTTCCGTATGTAACGGCAGCAGCCGCTTATGATGAAGACAAAGGCGAACTGAACGTCTTCGTCTGTAACGCGGACTGGGAAGAAGAGCACGAATTCACGATGGACATCCGTGGGTTCGGCGATTACAAGCTGGTAGAAAACCTTGTGATGGCAGACGACGGCAGCATGGAACGCAACTCACATGACAATCAGACGCTCCATTGCCCGCGTCCGGTCAATGATGCAACGTTTGAAAACGGTATCGTCCATACCGTTTTACATAAAATTTCATGGAACGTATTCCGCTTCGAGAAAGCGAAATAAAAGGAGGAAACTATGGGATATTTTGAAAAGTACATTCTCCGTCCGGTGCAAAGACCGATCACGGATGAAGACGCAAAGGTGGAGCTGATCTGCTCCAAAGACCATCCGGTCATGAACTTTTTCTACGAGAGCTGTTTCTACCGTCATCCGTATGTGGTAACGGAAGAAACCTATGCCCTTCCGTATCCGGAGCTGTTCTGCATTGCAAACACCACACCGGAGGAAAACAAAGAACTTGGCGCGACCGTTTCGATCACCGTCAACGGACAGGTCTTTACCTCGGATAAAAACTTTATGATCGAGATCCCGGCATTCGTGCCGCATGGACAGATTAAAATCACGGATATGAAGACGCCGATCTTTTCCTACTGCGCCGGTGCCGGCAGGGAGCATGTGAG
>JAFZKG010000123.1 GCA_017553695.1 Lachnospiraceae bacterium | reverse complement strand
TTACATCCACACCAGATCCCAGGATCACGAATGTCTTTCCTCCTGCATCGAGCGCCGCTCTGGAGCAGACGGCATCGATTCCAAGCGCCATGCCGCTGATGATCTGGACATTCTGTTTCGCCAGACATTTTGCAAACTTCACCGACATGGCCCGGCCATATTCCGAACAGGCCCGGGCACCAACCATGCCGCATGTCTTTTCTTCTTCCGATGGAAGATTACCTTTCACAAAAATGCCAAATGGCAGATCCTGCAGGATCCGAAACCGTGCCGGATAAGCCGCAGAGTCAACGCAGACGAACCGGATCCCCCTTCTGGTGAGATCATCCATTTCCTCCCGGATCTTTTTTTCATCCATCGATTTACAGAGGATTGCCGCCTTTTCCTGATTGATTGCAGCACGGCCGGAAAAGATATCTGAAGGTCTCATCAGTTCTTCCAATACCTTCTTTCTGCTATTTCCATATAATGCAGGTACCTCTTTGCAGACCGCAAGGATCCTCTCGATCTCCTGCCGGGTGATCTTCGGGCAGCTGAGGAGTCCATACCACATTTCTTCTATTGTCATAATTCCCCTTCCACAAACGCATTCCGGTAGCTCAATGCTTCCATGACATGGTCTTTCGTGATCTGTTCCTCGTCTGAAAGATCTGCGATTGTCCGTGCCACCTTCAGCACTTTCATATACCCTCTTGCCGACATATTGTATTTTTCATATGCCAGATCCAGGATCTGCTCAGAATCCGGATCCAACTTACAGTATTGTTCAATTTCTTTCTGTCCCATCTGGGAATTAAACAGGATTGGTTCATCCCGAAACCTTTCTTCCTGCCTCTTCTGTGCCCGGATGATCTTTTCCCGCATCTCAGCGGAACTTTCGGTCCGGATATCCGGCCGCAGTTCTTTGACATTCAGTTTCTTTGTTCCGACACATACGTCGATGCGGTCCAGGATCGGGCCTTTGATCTTTCCGAAATACCGCTGCACATCCGCTTCCGAACAATGGCAGAAATGCCGGTCCGGATAATATCCGCAGCGGCAGGGATTCATTGCCATGACCAGCATGAAATCCGCCGGGAAGACTGCCTGCATGGAAAGCCGGTTCAATACGATCTGTTTTGTTTCCAGCGGGATCCGGAGCGTTTCGATGGTCTCTTTCTTGAATTCGGCCGCCTCATCCAGAAACAGAACACCCTTATGCGCCAGCGAGATCTCGCCGGGTCTCGGAATCTGGTACCCACCGACCAATGCCGGAACCGTAATGGTGTGATGAGGCGCTCGGAATGGCCTTCTTGTCAGAAGCGGCTGCGTACCCAAAAGCCCTGCAACCGAATAGATCCGGGACAGCTCCATGCATTCTTCCGAGGTCAGTTTATTCAGGATCGTCGGAATCCTTCTGGCCATCATGCTTTTGCCGGATCCCGGCGGACCCACGTACAATAAATGGTGAAAGCCAGCAACGGCCACCAGCGTGGCTCTCTTTGCCACCTCCTGTCCCTTCACCTCGGAAAAGTCAACCGCAAGATCCTGCAGGCTTCTTTCCAACAGCGGTTCCAGATCGATTTCCTTTTCATAAGAGATCTCCCCGCTCTGCAACATCGTCAGAAGTGTCCGAAGGTCCGGCGCTCCGAACACGCCGAGTGTTCCCACGACCGCTCCTTCAGCCAGGTTTCCTTCCGGAATCAGGAGCTTTTTCATTCCTTCACGTGCCGCTGTAAGTGCGATCGGCAGGACGCCATGGATCGGATTGATCTTTCCGTCCAGACTCAGTTCTCCCGCGATCATCACCTGATCCAGATCCTTTCCCTCCACATATCCATATGCACCCAAGATTGCCATGGCGATCGGAAGATCAAATCCGGAGCCGCTCTTTCGCATGTTCGCAGGCGACAGATTGATGGTGATCTTCCTTGGCGGCAGATCGATCCCGGAATTATAAATAGCCCTTAGGACCCTTTCTTTTGCTTCTTTCACTTCGGAGGACGGGAGCCCAACCATATAAAAGCCCGGCAGTCCCCCACTTACATCTGCTTCCACAAAGACCGTTTTGGCCTCGATCCCGCAAATGTCAGCGCATAAAACTCTGCAAAACATAATCCATATTCCTTTTTTTAATACTTTTGGAAAGGTCCCCGCGAATGCAGGAACAAAGACTTTCACTAAGCGAACATAACACAGCCCCAGAACCCTGTCAACGTAAACATTTCAAGGGTAATTGTCATACGTCAGCAGGTGATTTTTACGGCGTTCCGGATCTGCCTGCCCGTGCTCGCCTGCCCGAAAAGTTCTAACCGCAGCGAATACCCGGACGAACGAGTGCCCTCGTGCGGAACTCGCTTCGCTCGGACAGTCCTCCGCGGGCACTGTCCGGCTATCCGCTTTGCTAAGAACTTTCGGATGGCGAGCACGGGCAGGCAGATCCGAAATGCAGAAAAACATAATGCTGAAATGTCTTCACAATCTGGTCACTATTATATTGTAGACTTTTTAAGACGCATACTGTAAAATAACTGGAGTTATTTTTCAAAAAAAGGAGACAGAAAATTGAAACAGACCCGCGGTAATAAGAAAAGCGGAAAAAGAGGGCTCCCACTGATCCTGAAGATTGTGATCACATTTATCATTACGATCGCCTTTCTGGCGCTCGCTATTGTCGGTGTGATCTTCATATTGGAAAAAGGTCCTTCTGAATCCGCAAAAGTACTGTTTGTGAAGTCCTGTGATGAGACCAGCGCCATGAAATGGATCCCGCATATGTTCCTGAAAGATGAGGAAGTGGAAAAGATCCTGAGTTCCACCGATATGGCAGTAGTCGGTGAAGGAGTCGTATCCGATTCCGGAAAGATCAATGTAAGCGAATCCCCGTCCGAAGAGATCGAGATCATCGATGTGATCGGCAGCTCCTATAAAGGGAAACTCATGATCGTCCATGATCCATCCCGTGTTTTCCTGGGCACCCTGGATTCCTTTGGTGAGTTTCAGGGAGAAGTCGTCGCAGACATCGCTGCCCGTTATGAAGGTGTCATCGGTGGCGTAAACGGTGGAGACTTCCTTGACATGGGCAGTTACTCCTACACGGCTCTTCCGATCGGCTGTATCATCTCCAATGGAGAGGTTGCTTATGAAGATGCGGGCTATGATGCGACCTATCATATTTCCGGCTTTACCAAAGACAATAAATTCTTTATGGGAAACATTACATTGAATGAAGCAATCGAGACCTATGGCGTCAGGGATGCTGTGTATACCAAACATGAGACAGGCCCGTTCCTTGTCATGAATGGTGAGGCGCTGATCAATGAGGTCCCTGATTCTGCAACCTACGGCGGAGGCAAGAACCCGCGTACCGCAGTCGGTCAGCGCGCCGATGGTGCCGTCCTTCTTCTCGTTGTCGACGGACGTCAGGCAGACTCCCTTGGCGCAACCTTTAAAGATCTTGCCTACATCATGCTCGAGTACGGTGCTGTCAATGCCAGCGCAATGGACGGTGGAACCTCCACACAGATGGTCTATCAGGGACAGGTCCTGAACCATCCGTATTCCCCGACCGGCCCGCGTAAATGCCCTACTGCATGGTTAGTAAAATAAAACTATAACTGATACATTATACAGATTAGGAAAATACACATGGATAAAGAAAACGTTCAAAACATCAATCAGAATCCGGAAGGATCTCCGCAGGCGGTCAGACGCGTGCGGCAGGTTCAGCCTAGAACTTCAGATGGTACTGTGCAAAAAACGGCACAGAATGCCGGTGCTCAGGTGAAACGTACTGTGCAGACAGGCGCACAGGCGCAAACCAAGGCACAGACGCAGCAGCGTCCTGCCGGTCAGCAGCGTCCACAGGCACCACAGCGTACAACTGCCCAGCCAAGGCCGCAACGCCCTGCTGGTCAGCAAAATACGAATGCTCCGCAGCGTGCACAGGCTCAGCAGCGTCCGGCTGCTCCGCGCACATCCGCTCAGGCAGGCACACAGGCAAGACCAGTGCGTCAGGCCGAGCCGGCTAAAGTTCAGGGAAAGACTCCTTCAGCAGCTGCTCCTAAAAAAGCAGCGCCGCAAAACGTAACACCGCGTCAGACAGATGCAAGACAAAGAGCCGATACGGCACGTCAGAGACAGTCCGTACGTACCACCTCTGCATCAGGCGGCGGACGTGGCGGGAACAATGAGGTTACCCGCAGCCGTTCCGGTAGTCCGGAAAAGAAACAAAAATCCAAATTCGGAAAGTTCCTTCTCATTTACTGTGCGATCCTTGCCGTGATCGTTATCGTCGGTCTGATCGTATTCAGTTCCTTTATGAAGAAGGTAGAAGACAATCAGCCATCTAATATGGTGGCAGGCATTGTGAAACAACTTTCCGGCGGGAAGGCATCTTCCTACCTGAAATCCAATTCCGATCTGATCAAGTGTCTGGAAAACGTAGACAACATCATTGAGCAGAGTGCTGCCACTATGGACGGCAAACAGCTTTCCTTTATTGAAAACAGTGATTACCGCGCAGAAGCACCGTCTTACAATATCACTGCAGATGGCCAGATTGTTGCGAAAGTGACACTCGGAAAAGATAAAAAGGGTGCCTTCGGACTCCAGTCCTGGAAACTGACTGCTCTGGATGTGGCAAGTTATGTGCCGAACACTCTTTCTTACCAGATCCTGGCTCCGGAAGGTTCTACCATCTACATCAACGGTACAGAACTTGGAGATTCCTATAAAGTCGGAAATGCAGCAGTACCGGAGAACCTGCAGACTGCTGCGAAATATGTTTCCATTCCAAGTTTCGTAACATATAAAGTATCCGGTTTCACACAGGCGCCGACTGTTTCTGCAAAAGGTGCAGACGGATCTGACCTCGGCATTTCCCAAAGCAGCAATACCGTTGTCTGCGGTACAACGACCTCACAGGAATTTGTCAACTCCGTAGACCGGCTGGTAAACAATGGCATCGAGGCATGGGGAAAACACTTCATCAATATGGGCGGCAACCTGAGCGCATACATTCTGGAAGGCTGCGATTACTATAGCTACATCTTCGGCAGCGATACCATGGATCCGATCTACACGGCCTTCTATGAATTCGAAAGTATTGCCGACTACTCTTTCACCGAGAAGTCTGCATCCAACTACGTCCGTTACACAAACGACTGTTTCACCGTAGATGTCAAATACCAGATGCAGGTGGATTTCACGACCGACCGTATGAGCGATACGAACCAGAAACTTGATGCGACCTGGGTCATGATCACCCAGAACGGCGGTGAGGACTGGTACATCGTCGACTGCATCTACAAAAGCTGATAAAGACTTTGTGACATAAAAAACTGCCGCGGCCCATCGCCGCGGCAGTTCCCATTTCCATAACTCTGAAATCAGAAAACCTCTTTCGAGTAATTGTCGATTTCTTCCGTCACGCACTGATAAACGCCCGGATAAATCGAAGCCGGTTCGCCCTGGGAAGTACAAGGGATAAAGTACAGTTTGCCATACTCATCGCAAGCGTAACGTACCTCGCGGATCACCTCTTCTCTGGTCCATCCGTCATGATCGACCAATGCACTGTCTATACCGCCCATGAACGAAATCTGACCGCCATACTGCTCGATACATTCTTTGATATTGTTCGAACGCATCACACCCTGCCATACATCGATACCCATATCGATCATATCCGGGATTAACGTTGCAGCATAAGAATCCGAGTGATGCACAATGAGCTCAACACCGTGATCCTTGTAATATCCATACACCTTTTCATAGGCCGGTTTGATGAACTCGCGGAACATATCCGGAGAAATAAATGTGGACTGCTGGCTCCCCCAGTCATCATGGTGGAACAAAGCGTCCGGATGGATATGCTTGCACATCTGCTCTGCGAAAGCCAGTTCATAATCCGTGATCACATCAATGATGCCCTTCAGTTCATCCGGATTTGTGTAGAAATACACCAGGGTATTCTGGATCTCACAAAGATTATGTGCCTGTTCAAAGATACCCGGTGCCACCATTGCAGTGACAAACTTTTCCTTTCGGTCGACTTTCTTTGCCATTTCAACAAACGGCTCCCAGGCTGCGTCGTCAAAAATGACATTCGGCGCTTTCACATACTCTTCCCAATTATCGATATCCTGCACCACGATCTTGTCCGGAGAATGATCCGGGAATGGGCCAGGCGTGTTTTCCGGGAAAACCCTCGTGACGCCCCATCCATCAACGACCGGATCTCCGCCCTTCACCGGTCTCGGCATGATTTTCGATAACGGGCTTCCCATCATTGCCAAATACTCATACTGATTGACAAAGCGGTCCGGATGGCCTCCGGAGATCGTTTCCATAAAATTGTCTCTGATTGATAGCATATTTTCCTCTCAATACAGTCCGAAAATCTCTTCCGAGCACTTTCCAATCTCATCATCTATGATGGCGTCCCTCTCTGGATGGAAGCAGCCCGGACCACCATAGGTAATACAAGGAATAAAGCTTCCGTGCTGTCCGTATTCAAAGCATGCTCTGCGGACATCCGCGCGAATCTGCTCTTCCGTTGACTCTTCACCGTCAAAAATCGAACTCTCAAGTCCGCCCTGGAACGTGATCCTGTCACCGTATTTTTCGATCAGTCCCGCAATATCGTTTGTCGGAAGGGTTCCCTGCCATACATCGATATACATATCGATCATATCAGGAACGATGTTCTCATTAAAGGAATCCGAATGGTGAATGACAATAATGCCCTGATCATGAACATATTTGTATCCTTCTGTAAAAGG
>JAFZKG010000122.1 GCA_017553695.1 Lachnospiraceae bacterium | reverse complement strand
ATCTCACTATAGTAATCCAGGGATTTCTGAATCTCTTCTTCCGGAAGGCCGTTCAGCCGGCTCTTTATTTCATCAATGAATTCTTGTTTCGTCATTTTCTTGTTCTCTCACTTTTCTAATGTGTTGTCCTTGTTCTTTGTTTCCGTACTTCTCATTAACCGCTGTCCGGCTCATCGTTTTCCCGCGTGATGTAGGTGTAGACCGACATGATCTCCTTCCACTCGTTTGCGAACTCGTCCAGCCTGGTTTTTCCCTGATCGGTGATGTGGTAGTACTTTCGGAGCCGTCCGTTGTGTTCCACCGAGTAAACCGTCAGCAGAGTGCTTTCTTCGAGCCGCCGCAGGATCGGATAAAGTGTCGATTCCGAGATCTGCATGTAAGGTTTCATGTCTTTGATGATCTGGTAGCCGTATGAGTCTTTATACTTGATCGATGCCAGTACGCAGACATCTAACAGTCCTCTTTTGATTTGAATGTCCATAATTACCTCCTGACACACAATACTATACGGCGCATAGTATTATTTGTCAAGAGGTATTTGAAAAAATTTTTGAATGATGATCACGGAAGCCTCTTTCACAAAAAAATCCCGGCACGCAATGTGCCGGGATCCTATCTTTATGAATGATGATCGCTTTATTTGTCGCAGCATTTGCAGCCAATATCGGTTGCGTTGAATTCAAATTCGCGGAACTTCCCGAACATCTCTTCCTTATCCATCTTCGCATCCGGGTTTTCAGCCTTCCATGCGTCAAGTTCTTCGCACAAATCCTGCAGCCGTGCGGTGCAGTCCAGATCGCGGACGTGCGCCTCTTCCACAACCTCGAAGCGGAACGGAGTGAACGGCGGGATAACAATGGTGTTATCTGCCACGGCGTCGAACTCGAGGGTTTCTGTTGCGGAGGTCTTCACGGTGCAGTGAACTTTGCCGCTCATCACCCAGAACAGCCGGTACTCCTGAACGAAATTATCCCAATCACAGTAGAAGCCCGGTTTCATGTACAGGTCCCATACCTCTTTTTCGCCCATGGTCTCGTATTTCGCGATCTTCAGGAGCAGCTTAATGCAGCCGTAGTCGTGCTCGCGGATGCCCACGCCATCCTTACGCAGCTGGGAGACCTTTTCTGGCTCTACGATATTCTCAGCCGGGAAGGTACGATGACCGGCGTTTCCGTTCTTAAGAACAAACACTTTCTGGAATTCCGGATCCTCAAAGACGCCAGGGAAATCTGCAGTCAGACGGCGTCTGACCTCGGTGATGCCCTTGAACTGGTTGATGCCCATGAACATGATGTTCAGGCGGCTGTTTGGCTCGATCGGAGTGAAACTATGCCCCATCCATGGCTGGATGTGCAGCAGATCGCCAGGCTCCAGATAGAAGCCGCTTCCCATGCAGTAGCAAAGGAACTTGCCCTGGCTGACCATGAAGGTCTCGGTGCCGAAAGAGTGCTCATGATATCCGACCGGTTTTGCCTCTGCATTGTCGAACTGCATGCAGTCGAACTCGTCCTTCATGACACCTGTCACCGGCCAGTTGAACTGGCGGTAATAAATGCCGCTCTTTTCATTATAAGTGGTAAAGTTGCAATCGTCTTCGACGTCCATTCGGACCAGATACGGATTTTCTCTCATAAATATCCCTCCTATTCTGCGGGCAGATACCCCCTTGCCCGATTAACTTGCTGGTTATAGTTTACTCCCTAAATATAGGATTAACAAGATAAGGCGCATGAAAAAAGCACCTTCCGGAACTTTCCGAAAAGTGCTTTTTCTCCCCAGGGCTAGGAGGATTCGAACCTCCACATGACGGAGTCAGAGTCCGTTGCCTTACCATTTGGCGATAGCCCTTTATGTCTGCGGTTTCCCGTCAGCAAAAGCGATTATAAATCAATCAGCAAGAAGATGTCAACAGCAATCGCTAATTATCGTATGCCACTTTCAGCAGATAGAACTCCATGATCGCAGTCAGCAGCATCGCGATGATGAACGCGACCGTGAACGGCCAGCCCAAAAACGATTTAATGGCAAAGCAGATCAGCCAGTAGATCGCGTAGCGGAAGATCGAGAACAGAAGCCTTCTCACGCCAGGCGTGTATTTAATGTGCCGGAACAGCGTGTAGCGTTCTACCACAAAGCATAAGATTGCGTGGCACCCCCATGCGATGAGGATCGTCCAGAACATATGTTGATAGCCGTATATGATGTCGCTGACCAGCACCAGCACGATTGCGAGGACCGATGCGATCACCGCGAAGATCTCGGTCAGGAAAAAGTTCTTATAGATACGGAGCGTATCGATGAGCGGCTTGAAGTGCGTGTTGGCATTGTTATTGAAATAAACTGCCTCGATCGGGACCCGTTTTGCGCGGATGCCCTGCTTCTCCGCGATCAGCAGCACCGTCAGCTCGTAGTCATATTTATCGCCCCGCACAGTGAGCATCCAGTCAATGTGCTTCACGTCAAACCCGCGCAGGCCCGACTGGTTGTCCGGCAGATAATGATTGTTCGCGATGCAGACAAAGAACCGCGAGAGCGCGTTTCCGATGCGGGACTTCAAAGGCGTCTTCGCGTGCTTCAGGATACGGGTGGTGATGACGAAATCGTGTCCTCGCTCGAGTTCTTCCTTCACGCGGATGATGTCGCTGACCGGGTGCTGTCCGTCTGCATCTGCAGTGATGAAATTGTCCGCATCCGGATAGATCTCCCGCAGCACGCGCATGCCATTTTTCAGCGCCGCGCCTTTGCCGAGATTCTTCGGGTTATGGATCACCTCCGCAGGCAGATCCTCAAAATATTTCAGGCATGCTTCATCGCTCCCGTCGTCCACGACGAGAATATCAAAGCCGTTTTCCTTTAGCTCATCTGCGAGGATCTTCAGTTGTTCATCCGGATTGTAAGCGGGAATGATGACAGCTGTTTTCATTATTTGCCGAACCCGCCTTCGATCAGTCTGACTGCCTGCAGAATGCAAGCCGTGATGGTATCTTCCGTTGCTGCGCCGTGTGCCTTGATCACGAGCTTCTTCGTCCCCAGGAACACCGCGCCGGCACGGTTGTTATAATCAAACGTCGCGCGGATCTGCTCCGCGATGGCGTCGTTGTTTTGTTTAAGGGTATTGTCTTCCCCAGCTGCTGCCAGCGTGCTCTGCTCTGCAAATGCCGTTGCGATATTGCCGGCCTTCTCCAAAGCCTTGATCAAAACGTTGCCGGTGAACCCGTCGCAGACAGCCGCATCCACTGTGCCGCTCAATATATCGGATCCCTCAATGCTTCCGATAAATTCAAATGTCTCTCCGCTCATGGAGGACAATTTATCGTATGCTTCTTTTATCAGATCGGTGCCTTTGCCCGGCTCTTTGCCGACGTTGATAAGACCGACCTTCGGAAGCGTTGCCGTATCCGCCGATGTCGTGTCTTCCGAAGCAACCAATGCATCGCCCGAATAAAATGCCTTCGCAAAGGCCGCCGACAGCGTTGCATAATCCGCAAGATCTTTCACCTTCGGATTCAGGTTGGAACCGCAGTCGCACAGGATGACCCATTTGCCGTTTTCGGTCGGCAGTGCGCTGGCAAGTGCCGGCTGCAGAAGCCCCTTCTGCAATCCGAGATGAAAACAGGATCCCACGAGCGCGCAGCCGGTTGAGCCGGCAGTGATCATTGCACAGATATCGTCCTGGTCGCGCAGTGCTTCGAGCGCGATGACCATGGAGGAATCATTCTTTGCCTTGATCATATTACGCGGATCATCCTCGTTCGTCACAAAAGAAACAGCCGGCAGGATTGTAACGCGGTCTGACAAATCAGCGGTACCGACAGCGGCAGATTCCCGCATGCCCGCTACAACGCCGGCCAGATCCGTCGCCGGATCCGCCACGAGGATCAGATCATATGCAGTTTGCTTCTCCAGTGCTTTCAGCGCTCCGCGGATGATCACGTCCGGGGCCGCGTCAGCACCAAAGGTGTCGACAATTATCTTCATATTATTTCTTCGGCCACAACCAGCGACCGCCTGTCATTCAATCGCCAGAATAAAATCGTACACGTCCTGGCCGCCGTCGATGAAACCGTACTCCAGCCAAGGGAAATGCTCTGTGATCATTTTTTCAAACGCATCCCGGACCTCCTGATCAACAGACTTTCCGTAGAACACAGCCACGACAGCCTTGTCTTCGATCCCGGCGGTCTTTTCCAATAATCCGCGGCAGGCTTCGATCAGATTCGGTGAATCGCTCAGCACCTCATCGCCATCCAGTCCGATGTAGTCGCCCTCCTTCACGGCAAGCTCCGTATAATCCACGTCGCGGATCGCCTTGGTGATCAGCCCGGTGCTCACGTTTTCAATCGCTCCATTCATGTCGCTGATGATGCGGTCCGCGCTCTGGCTCGAATCGATCATGGACAATGCGGAATAACCCTCCGCCACCGACTTCGCCTTAACTACTTCGATGCGAACGCCAGGAACATCTCCGCCATACACCTTTGCTGCCTGCTCCGCTGCAATCACAATATTCGAATTGCACGGCAGGATGATGATCGTCTGCGCGTCGATCCGATGGAATGCCTCCACAAAATCTTCCGTCGAAGGGTTGCTGGTCTGACCGCCCTTTACGATCACGTCCGCGCCAATCTCGCGGAAATATTTCTCCAGTCCCCTGCCGCTGACGCAAGCAATAATGGCCGTCTCCTTACGGATCATCTCCGGCTTCTCCTCGCCCTTGACGATCAGCGTCTCGTTGTGCTGCAGGGACATGTTCTCGATCTTCAGCGAAATGTATTCGCCGAACTGCTGACAATAGTTCAGGATGTCGCCTGGCTTGAACGAATGCACGTGCACCTTGACCAGATCGTCATCCTTCACGGCTACGATCGAATCGCCCACGCTCTCCAGATAGCCGATGATTGTATTGATATCGAATGCCGCAATATCTACCTTCGCATTCTGCAGCTGCAGGATGAACTCTGTGCAGTAGCCGTATTCTAATTCGCTGTCTGCATTGAAAGCAGCCGGGTCGATCTTTGCCGGAGCATGCCCCGCGCCAAAACCTGCACCACCTGCAAGGCCACCCGCTCCGGCATCATCCAGCGCCTCGCCGAGCAGCGCTTTTTCCATTCCTTCAAACACATAAACAAAGCCCGCGCCGCCGGAATCGATCACGCCGGCTTCCTTCAGAACCGCCAGCAGATCCGGTGTACGGGCAAGAGATGCGCGCATCTCATCCATGAGTGCGGCAAACAGTTCCGCGAAATCCGTTACGGACAGATCGCGGATCACTTCAAATCCTTCGCGCATGACGGTCAGCATGGTGCCTTCGGTCGGCGTGATCACCGACTCGTACGCTTTCTCCACGCCGCGTCCGAACGCGGTGGAAAACTCAGATGTCGTCAGCGTCTTCTTCCCTTCCGCCCCGAGCGCAAAGCCCTTGAAAAACTGAGAAAGGATGACACCGGAATTGCCGCGCGCGCCAAGCAGCACGCCTCTGGCGAATTTCTTCAGCAGGTCCTCGACCCGCTCCTGGTAATCCTGCGCGATAACCTGGATGCCGCCTTCCATGGTCATCACCATATTCGTGCCCGTGTCGCCATCCGGCACCGGGAACACATTCAGGGAGTCGACCTCCCCTTTATGATTTCTTAAATTGATCAGCCCTGAAACGAGTGCCTCCTTCAGGGCCTCTCCGTCTAAGTGTGTTATGCTCATCTATGCCTCACCAACTCTGGTCTCTTCTTTGCCAACACAATATGCGATCACGGTGCCCGGTCCCACGGACGCGCCGACGATCGGCCCGATGTAATCCGTGAACACGTCTTTGCAGCCCGTGCCTTCCTTCACCATTGCAGCCAGCGTCTGCACCGACTTCTCATCATCCGCATGGGAGATATAGACGGTCTGTTTCTCCAGATTCTTGCCGACTTCATTCAGGTAGGCGACGATCTCCATCTTTGCGTTCGAAGCGCCCTTCGCCTTCTTGATCGCAAAGTTCTGTCCGTTAGCGTCCGAGATCAGGATCGGTTTGATGCCGATCAGATTGCCGAAAAATGCGCTGCTGGCTGTTACGCGGCCCGCGCGTTTCAGATATGAAAGGTCCGCCACTGTCCCGCACTGATTCACGCAGTTACGATGCTTCTCTAAAAAAGCGGTGACTTCTTCGATCGTCTTGCCGGCCTTCTTCTGGTCGGATGCCCACATCAACTGAATACCCTGGCCAAAGGAAGAATTTCTTGCATCCACACAGGAGATCTTCATCTCCGGATGCGCCTCCATGACTTCCTTTGCCACCACATTCGCCGTGTTCACCGACCCGGAAAGTGCGGACGAACATCCGACATAAAGAACGTCCAGACCTTTCTCTGCACATTCGTTGAATTTCGCGAGGAATGTCTCGGCTGGTACCTGTGTCGTGGTAATGCGCTTGCCTTCGCGCATCGCATTATAAAACTCGTGCACACCCATCTCTTCCCAGTCCAGACTGGCCGGATACTCCTTGCCTTCCAGCACATAGTTCATCTGCACGTAATCGATGTCGTACTGCTCGCGGATCTCTTTGTTCAAATCGCAGGTGGAATCACCCAGGATCAAATATTCTCTCATCTTGAATCCCTCTTATTATTTTGCGTTCGCGATCTCTTCCATGATCTTCTTTTCTTCTGCCAGACCTTCGCTGGCTTCCTTGCCGTAATAGAATACGACTGCCATGCCCGGTCCGATATTGGCGCCGCAGCTCATGTCGACACGGCCGATGATAATCTCCTTCGGATGCACAGCCTCTTTCACCATCTCAGCCAGAATATCCGCCGCATCCTGTTTCATTGTATGGCCAATGAACATGATCTGGTCCTCCGGATCCACAACAGTCCGTTTCAGATACTCGATCGTTGCATCCAGCGCTTTCTTCTTGCCCTTGATCTTTGCCAGCACCTCGCTGATGCCCTCGCGCGAATAATCACCCATTGCATTCACACCGACCAATGTGCCGAAGAATGCCTTGAAGTTGGTCACACGCCCGGTCCGCGCCAGGAAGAACAGATCGTCCATGACGCCCATCTGATGGAAGCAGTTCCGGTTTGCTTCAATCCATGCGGCTACTTCCTCGATCGTGCTGCCGGCCTCTTTCATTTCGGTCGCCTTGATGATCATCTGCGTGATCGCATGTCCGTAACGGAGCGAGTCCACAACGATGACCTTGCGCTCCGGATATTTTTCTTTCAGTTGTTCGGCTGCCTTTGTGAAGACGCTGAACGTGCCGCTGATGCCCGTGGAAAGAGTGATGGAAAGAACGTCCAATCCGATCTTCAGGTAGCGTTCAAAGACTTCTGCTGCCGCGTCAATGCTGCCGACTCCGGTCTTGTACAATGCCTTATGCTCCCGCATCGAAAGATAATAATCGTCTGCCGAGATTTCTTCCCAATCCAGGGTCGTATCGTGGTTGGATCCGTCCGGCCACGTGATCCGGGTCCGGATATAATCCGGGATGCCAAAACGCTCTCTCAGGTCTGCGGTCATGGAGCATGCCGCGTCCGGAATGATTACAAAGTCTGCCATTTGAGACTGCCTCCTTAAAAATAAATGTTAAGATATTTTACTCTTTCTTATGGTAACTTACAAGTTTTTACGCTATACTCTAGCCATGACAACTTTAGAGACGATTCTGATCATTGCAGGCGCAGTGATCGTCGCCGGCGGCATCTTCTGGTATATCTTCATGTGGTACGTTTCCTGGCGTGTATTCCAGGGAACTCTGGTGCGGACCTCGCCCGAAGTATGGGCACGGGCCTGCTCGGAGGAGACCAATGAGGAACAGCTCGCGATGTGGAACGAAGGCCTTGCCTGGGCCAGAGGCCACGGAGTGGATATCGAAGCGACCGTAAACGGCGAAATGAAACAAGGCGATAAGTATCGTGACGTCACGATCGAAAATGATGGCCTCCATCTGTATGGCCAGTATTTCGATTTCGGACACAAGCGGGCATGCATCATTATTCCGGGAAGATGCGAATCCCTGATGTATTCCTATTTTTTTGCCCCGGCATATGAGAAGGCGGGCTTCAATGTGCTTGTGATCGATATCCGCGCGCACGGCATTTCTGACGGCAAATATGATCCGGTTGGCGTGGGCGAGCATCTGGATACGATCAAATGGGGAAAGATGCTGCACGATGAATTCGGCAACGAGGAAGTGTGGATCCACGGGATCTGCATGGGCGCCAACACGGGCGTTTTGGTCCTGACCGCACCGGAGTGCCCGGACTATTTCAAAGGGCTCATCTCCGAGGGCATGTACATCAGCTTCAAGGAGAACTACAAGCAGCACATGATCTACGACCACCACCCGACATGGCCGATCGTAAATATGGTCATGGCGCTGGTGAAAAAGCATACCGGCACGGACGTGGACAAGATCCGCCCGATCGACCTGATTGACCGCGTAAAAGTCCCGGTGCTCTTCATTGCCGGCCGCAATGATTTTTATTCCAAGGCAGACTGCACTGTGCAGCTGTATGAGAAATGCGGATCGGCGCGCAAGGAGATCGCATGGTTCGACGGCGGCAATCATTCCCACCTGCGCTTTGCTTATCATGAGGAGTTTGATGCTGTGATCGCACAGTTTACGGCCACCACCACTGACGGCGCGGCCGCAGATAGAAAATAACACCGTGGCGAAGGCCACTTAGAAAGAAGGACATATGAAATTTATCAACGAGTTTCGCGAAGGCGACAACATCATCGGCATCTACCTGTGCCGGCAGAAGAACACCGCGACGACCAAAAACGGCAAGGAATACGAAAGCCTGACTCTTGCGGATAAGACCGGCCAGATCAGCTGCAAGATCTGGGAGCCGAACTCCATGGGCATCGGGGATTTCGAGACCAATGATTATGTGGAAGTACACGGCAAGGTGACCGTTTACAACGGCGCTCTGCAGCTGACGATCGACCGCACACGCAAGGCATCGGCCGGTGACTACGATCCGAAGGATTACCTGGCTGTTTCTGATTACGATCCGGAAGAGATGTACCAAAAGCTTTTGGAGTATGTCTCCTCGGTGCAGTCGCCGTTCTTCCGTCTTCTTCTGGACAGCCTGTTCGTGGAGGACGAAGCATTCAGTAAAACATTCAAATCGCACTCTGCAGCCAAATCCATCCATCACGGATTCATGGGCGGACTGCTCCAGCATACGCTCGCGGTCTGCACGCTCTGCGATTTCTACTGCAGGAATTATCCGAAGTTAAACCGCGATCTTCTGATCACGGCTGCATTATGTCACGACATCGGAAAGACGCGCGAACTCTCCGCGTTCCCGAATAATGATTACACCGATGAGGGCCAGTTCCTCGGGCACATCGTCATGGGCGTGGAGATCGTCGATGAGAAAATCCGCGCCATCAAGGGCTTCCCTGCCCTCAAGGCAACGGAACTCAAGCACTGCATCCTCTCCCATCACGGAGAATATGAATTCGGATCGCCGAAGAAACCGGCGATCATCGAAGCCGTCGCTCTGAACTTCGCGGATAATATGGATGCGAAATTGGAGGCGATGACAGAGCTTCTGGACGGAAGCGTCCGCGTGGATCCGGCCAATCCGTGGCTGGGCTACATCCGCATCTTCGACAGCAACATCCGTCCGACGGAATAGTATGAACAAAAAAGTTTTACGGACACTCGAATTTGATAAGATTCTGGAACAACTGGCCGGCTGCGCATCCAGCGAAGCCGGTGTTTCCATGTGCCGTTCACTGGAACCGGATACCGATCCGGAAAAGATCCGCACCGCGCTGATCCAGACGAGCGACGCAGTGAAGAGACTGCGCAAAAAACACGGCCCTTCTTTTAATGGTCTGCCGGACATCCGGCCTTCCGTGAAGCGTCTGGAGATTGGCGGCATCCTGGCAACATCCGATCTTCTGGAGATCTCTAATCTGCTGGACGGCGCCGCATCGGTGCGCCGCTTCCTTCGTCCGGAGAATGATGAGGAACCGCTGGATTCCCTCAGTTCCTTCTACACTTCTCTCGACGAAGCAAAACCTTTGAATGATGAGATCAAGCGCTGCATCCTCGGTATCGATGAGATTGCAGATGACGCAAGCCCGACACTGCGCGACATCCGCCGTCATATGAATCTGACGAAAGACCAGGTGCAGCGGACCCTCAGCAAGATCATTACCTCCGCATCCATGAAGACCTATCTGCAGGACAGCGTGGTCACGATGCGGAATGGCCGCTACTGCATCCCGGTCAAGAACGAACACCGCGGGCACGTGTCCGGCATGATCCACGACCAGTCGGGATCCGGGTCTACCGTTTTCATCGAGCCGGCGGCAGTCGTGGAACTGAATAATAAATTAAAAGAGCTGTCCCTCGCGGAGCAGGCGGAAATCCAGGTGATCCTGTCGCACCTTTCTGCACAGGCTTCCGCGGTGCGGAAGAATCTGGCTCTGGACTATACCTTGCTTGTGGAGATGGATTTCATCCTGGCGAAGGCCCGCTATTCCGAATCCATCCGCGGGAACGCGCCATCGTTCAACGAAGACGGCTACATCCAGCTGAAACAGGCGCGCCATCCATTGCTGGATGCAAAGACGGCCGTGCCGATCAGCGTGGAACTGGGAAAAGATTTCAACATGCTCATCGTCACCGGTCCGAACACCGGCGGCAAGACCGTATCCCTGAAAACGGTCGGATTGCTCTGCCTCATGGGGCAGGCAGGTCTGCATGTCCCTGCGCTTGACGGGTCAACACTCTGCGTATTCGATGAGATCTATGCCGATATCGGTGATGAGCAGAGCATCGAGCAGAGCCTCTCCACCTTCTCCTCGCATATGAAAAACATCGTGGAGATCCTGGATAAGGCGGACTCCTCTTCTTTGGTCCTGCTGGATGAATTGTGTTCCGGCACAGACCCGACAGAAGGCGCCGCTCTTGCCCAGTCCATTCTGACGAGGCTTGGTTACTTCGGCTGCAAAGTCATGGCCACGACACACTACAGCGAGTTGAAAGTCTTCGCCATCAATACGCCTGGCGTGCAGAACGCCTGCTGCGAGTTTGATGTGGAGACGCTGATGCCGACCTATAAACTGCTCATCGGCCTTCCGGGTAAAAGCAACGCGTTTGCCATTTCCGGAAAACTCGGCCTGGATGAGCGGATCATCGATGAAGCAAGAGAGCGGATCGACGAGCACAACATCGCGTTTGAAGATCTGCTGGCGAATATCGAGATCGATAAGAAGACCGCCGAGATGGAACGCGAAGAGGCTTTGCGCCTGAAAGCCGAGGCGGAGGCGCTTGCCGAACGCACCGCCCGCGAGAAAGAAGATCTCGACCGCAAGAAAAAGAACATCCTGCGCGAAGCGAACGAAGAGGCCTATACGCTGCTGCAGCAGGCAAAGGATTATGCCGACATGGCCATCAAGGATATCCGCAAAGCAGAGAAAGGCCAGATCAATCTGAGCGCACTCGAGCGCACCCGCACCGAGGTCGGCCAGAAAGCAAAGGACTCGCTGAACAAGCTTGCCTTCACACCAGAGAAAAAGAAATCCGGTAAAGCCTTCGATCCTGGATCATTGAAAGTGGGCGACGCCGTCCACGTCATCTCCATGAATATGGATGGCACGATCGCCTCCCTTCCGGATGCGAAGCAGAAACTCACCGTGCAGCTCGGCAGCATGAATCTGCAGGTCTCCGTATCTGATCTGGAGGAAGCATCGATGGAGACGATGGAAGATGCGGACCGCAGCGGCTATGCCCGCGGCACCGGCGGCTCCTTCAAAGATGGCCGCAAGCACGGATTCCGGAACGGTCCTGCCGCAAAGAATGGAAAGATCTCCAATCAGACGACCGGCGTCGGTGACATCAAATATGAAAAAGCGCTCGGCGTTTCGGCCGAGATCAAACTCCTGGGGCTCACCGTGGACGAAGCCCTGCTGGAGCTTGGCAAATATATCGATGACGCGTCCATTGCGCATCTGGAAAAAGTGCGCATCGTCCATGGCAAGGGAACTGGCGCGCTGCGTGATGCCGTCACCCATTATCTGCGCCGTGAGAAGCGCGTGAAAAAATTCTATCAGGCCGAGTACGGTGAAGGCGATGCCGGCGTGACTATTGCGGAGTTGAAATAAACGTTATAATATGCAAAACAATACTACGAAACTGACAAGAGGAGCAACAAATGGAACACTACACAAATCTGAAGACAGAATCATTTTCCAAAGAGATCGATGTTCAGGATTTCATCGAGAACTGTGTGGACGTGGCATATTTCAATGAGTGCTGCAGCAAGTGCCCGAACTATGGCAAGACCTGGTCCTGCCCGCCGTACGATTTCGACCCGCTGGACATCTGGAAACAATATAAGACGTTCCTGATCTCCGCGAAAAAAGTCATCACCCCTCCGGAGCTGCTGGAGAAGACCTATACGCTGGACGAGATCATCCGGATCGGCGCCGAACTGACCATGGGTGCCTTCAACAACGTGGATGATGAAATGGCTCTTCTGAAGGAGGAGTTCCCTGGCAGCCGCGTGATCGGCGGCGGCAAATGCATGCGCTGCGGCGCGGACAACTGTGCGCGCAAGTTTGGCGAACCATGCCGCTTCCCGGATCAGATGACGTATTCGATTGAGAGTCTGGGCGGAAACGTCGAGAAAGTCCTTCAGCGTTATTTCAACGAGAAAATCTATTGGGGCGCCGATGGTCATCTTGCCCCATCCTATATCCGCGTCGGCGGGCTACTGAAAAAGTAAGAATTGCAACTACCACGTGTGGTTGTGAAGTTGTCCCGTAAGTTCCAGCCCCGGATATCCGGTCTGTCGGAGCGCTTCATATAAAACCACCGCCGCGGAATTCGACAGATTGAGCGAGCGCTGATCCGGCGCCATCGGGATCCGGATGCAGGTCTCCCTGTGCTCCAGCAGGATCTCCTCCGGGATGCCTGCGCTTTCCTTGCCAAACATAATATAATCCCCGTCTTTGAAATCCGCCTGATCATGCGTCTTCAGCGCCTTGGTCGTCGCCATCCACAGGCGGGCTTTCTGCCCTGCCGCCGCATCTGCTGCCGCATCTATTGTCGCCATTTTTGTCGTCGCGTCTTTTGCTGTCATGTCATCCGGAAGGATCGCCACTTTGTCCTTGTTCTGCTCCACAAAATCTTCCCAGCAGTCGTAAACGGTCACATTCAGATCCTTCCAGTAATCCATCCCGGCCCGCTTCAGGTTTTTGTCATTCAAAATGAACCCCATCGGCTCGATCAGATGCAGATGGCTCCCCGTGCAGAGGCACGTTCTTCCGATATTTCCCGTATTGGCCGGAATCTCCGGCTCAAGCAAAACAATATTGAACATTTTTTCAGTCCTTATGTTTCATTAACGTTTGAAAAATTGTCACTGTGGCTATACTATGTGACGCAATTCATCACCCAGCTCAGTGACAAACGCCTTCCAAAGAAGCCCTGCCGGATAGCCGGAAAGCCACAAACCTTACCCCAGCACCTGCTTATACACTCGCAGCGCATTTTTATAAAACACTTTTTCGATTTCGTCTACCGAAAAGCCTGCCTGGCTCATGCAATCGGCAATCTGCTGCATGCCGGAGGCATTGCGAACCTCGACCTGATTATCGATGCCGTCGAAATCGGAGCCGAGGCCAATCGAGTCGATCCCGGCAACATTCCGGATATGCTTCATGTGCGCGATCATCCCGTCGATCGTGGTCAGTTGCTGTTCACTTTTCTCTTCACTAATAAAATCGTAAGCGAAGTTGATGCCGCAGATGCCGCCGTGCTCCGCGATCAGGCGCAGCATCTCATCTGATAAGTTTCGTGGAACGTTGCAGACAGTTCGCGCGTTGGAATGGCTTGCAATGACTGGCGTATCTTTTCTGACCGTCCGGAAAATATCAAAGATCCCCGCATCATTCAGATGGCTGACATCGATGATGACGCCAAGTTCCTCCATTGCCTGCACCATCTCAAACCCTGCCGGCTTCAGCCCATTTTCCGTATCGGGTTCCGCGTGCAGAACACCGTTTTCATCCACAAACATTTTGTTCGGGAATGCCAGTTCATTCTCAAAATTCCAGGTCAGGGTCGACATACGCACGCCATGATCATACAGTTTCCGGAGGTTCTCCACCTTGCCTTCGTAAACTGCGCCCTCCTCTATCGTCTTCAATCCGGACAGAAATCCGGATGCAAAATTTTGCTCCAGATCCGAACCCGAAAAAGCCGGCCGGATCAGATCCGGATTCTGCGCGAGCTGTTCATCCAGGGTATCCGATAATGCCAATGCATGCTCGAACGCACCTTCCCCGCGCTTCTGCACGCTTGCCAAATGCGTGAACAGCGCAAAGTTCTGGCACATATATCCGCCCTGCTGGAGTTTCATCAGGTCGACGCTCATCTCGTTCTCGCGGAGCTTCACATCCTCTCCCCGCGACTTCGCCATCAGGATGCCGGAGATCGTATCACAGTGCATATCAATGATCGGAAACATTTTTGGATCCTCCATACATTTTTAACATTTTACCTTTACCATTATATCGCAAGGCGCACGAAGTGACTAATTACTTTTCTCTTTTAATATCGCGCGTAACTATTGTATAATAATGTATAATATTATAAGCAAACGAGCATTGCGAAGGAGGTATATATGTCTGACGAAATCAAATTAGAGCTGGACCCGAAGGTCCCGACATTAGATTTAGATCCTGCAGTTCCTGCTGCAGTAACGGTTCCGAATATCGAAAACGTAACGGTATTGGAGCCTGGCCAGGCACCGGCTTATCTGTCCGATGTCAACCTGTCCGACGAAGAGCGCGAGATGGTGGATGATTTCTCCACGAAGATCGACCTGAGAGATTCCAACGTTGTCCTGCAGTATGGCGCAGCTACGCAGCAGAAGATCGCAGACTTCTCTGACAACGCTCTGAACGGTGTCAAGACCAAAGACCTTGGCGAGATCGGCAAAGATATTTCCAGCCTGATCACCGAATTAAAAGGCTTTGATGTCGATGATAGCGAAAAGACCGGCCTTGCAAAATGGTTCAAGAAAAAAGCAAACTCCCTGTCCACGCTGAAGGCGCGCTACGACACCGTTGAGAAAAACGTCGACCGCATCGCCGGCACGCTCCAGGATCATCAGAACACGCTTCTGACTGATATTGTCATGCTGGACAAAATGTATGAGACCAACCTGACTTATTTCAAAGAACTCACGATGTACATCCTGGCCGGCAAGAAGAAACTGGAAGAAGAAAAAGCAACGACGCTGGTCGAACTGCAACAGAAAGCAAAAGAATCCGGCCTGGCAGAAGATGCGCAGAAGGCAAACGACTTCGCAGCTCTGTGCGACCGCTTCGAGAAGAAGCTGTATGATCTGGAACTCACCAGAACCGTCAGCATGCAGATGGCACCGCAGATCCGCATGATCCAGAACAACGACACACTGATGACTGAGAAGATCCAGTCAACCGTGAACAACACGATCCCGCTGTGGAAGAACCAGATGGTCCTCGCGCTTACAATGGCTCATGCAGATGAGGCAATGCAGGCACAGCAGGAAGTCAATGAATTCACGAACAAGCTGATCGCTGAAAATGCAGAGAAGATCAAACAAGGTACCATCGAGATCGCAAAGGAAAGCGAAAAAGGCATCGTGGAGATCGAGACTGTTGCTTATGCAAATACCCAGCTGATCGAATCTCTGGATGAAGTCGTGCGGATCCAGGAGGAAGGCCGTACGAAGAGACTGGCCGCTGAGAATGAACTCGGTCAGATCGAGGCTCAGCTCAAGCAGAAACTTCTCGACATCCGGAATGCTACGCTGGAAGACTAATCAACCGGCAAGGCAACTCTGAACAGCGTACAAAAGAAGGAATAAGAAAATGAGAAACAGAAAAGCAAGCGGGGGCGGCGTGATTGTTGGATTGATCGTGATCATCGGAGCGATCGTGGCGCTGTGCGTGTCCCATCATTCTGCTCCATCCATCTTCAACCTCCTGCTTTGGATCGTGGGAATTATCGTGTTGATCATCATCGCCCTTATCGTTTTGATCGTGGTTCTTGCGCGTAAGTATAGCAAGAAAGAGGCGGAGGAAAAGAAAAACTCGGTCACGTCCATCAACAAGGCAGCGCTCTCTCCGGAGCAGATCGCTATCATTAATAAAGGACGTTCCGATCTGGTTGCGATCCGCATGGTCACCTCACGGATCAACAATCTGGATATCAAGAGATCCATGACCAACGTCAGCGCATCGATTGAAAGGATCCTCGTGACGCTGAAGGAGAAACCGGAGACGATCAAATCGGCACGCCAGTTCACCCACTACTATCTGCCAACATTACGCGAAGTACTTGAGCGCTATCACCGCATCGAGGTCAGCGGCGTCGATGAAGAAGGCATGGGTGATAAAGTCGTGAACTATCTGGCCGATGTGCAGAAGGCTTTGGATAAGCAGTACGACAGCCTGTTCGATGGCGACAAGTTCGACATGTCGGTCGATATGGACGCAATGACGATCGCCCTGAAACGGGATGGCCTGATCGATGCGGATTATCAGCCGGAGCCGATGCCGGATCCGGAAGAGGTTGTCGCGGAAGCAGTCGCTAACGCAGAAGCTGCGGTCGAGAATGCAGTCGAGAATGCGAAGGAAGCTGCAGAAGAAGCGGTTGAAAAAGTCGAAGCAGCAAAAGAAGCAGCAATCGAAAAAGTGGAAGATGCGCAGGTAGAAGCAGCAGAAACTGTGCAGGAAGGATTTCCGCTTCCGGATCTGAGTAATTACAAAAGGCCGGAACCGGTACCGGTAAGACCGCAAGGCATGCAGAAGCCGGAAGGCTTTGACCCAGGTAAACTACCGGAGGGCTTTGACCCGGGTAAGATGCCGGAAGACTTCCCGGAACCGCCGTCAGGCTTCAAACCGGAAGCATAAGTTTTCGGCACGGTGCGCGTCGCTTGAATAGATAAAAGCGCCGCCATTCAATCGAATATCGTTTTGTATTTCTTCAGAGGGGTATGGATCGGTCTTACGACCGGAAGCCATGCCCCCTGTGTTTATTTCGAAAAGTTTGCCCGTCGGGATCAGCGCATCGACCGCCTTTTTCCAGGCAGCCACATAGCGCGGATGAGACGGGTCGAAGAAGATATTCTTCTTCCCTGTTCTTACATCCTCATTAAACTTGGAAAACAGATCAAAGTGGCCGATGATGTCGCACCCTGTCTTATTCACCACGTCCGCGACAGTCTCATAATATTTTTCCGCGAACGCATAAACATCGCCGCCGAAATAGACGTCGATGGCCTGGCGGAACAATTCCGGCGACTCATCCACAAACGCGATGGCGCCGTCCACCATCAGATAATGCACAGAGCCGATCACATAGTCGTAGTCATCCGTCGGCTCGTCCGAATAATAATCCTGCTCGACGCCGCAAAGAACGCGGATCTGATCTTTGTATTTTTCGCGCAGGCGCGCGATCTCGGTTTTGTACTCTTCGATCTTATCCTTGCGGATGCAGTAGCTCTCGTCAAACCAGGTATACGAATGATCCGAGATGCCGATCTCGGACATGCCTTTTTTGATCGCCATCAGGACGATCTCTTCCGGCAGATTCTCGCCGTCGCTATAGATTGTGTGCACGTGCAGATCTCTCACGACGTCATCTTCTCCTGCTTGACTTTCTTATCGATCACGTGGCGGCTCGCCAGTTCTTTGTGAATATCCTCCAGGCTGATGCCTGCCTCGATCATCAGCACCATGACATGATATGCCAGGTCCGCGATTTCGTAGATCGTTTCTTTTTTATCTTCCGCCTTTGCAGCGATGATGACTTCGGTGCTTTCCTCTCCCACTTTCTTCAGGATCTTATCCAGACCTTTCTCAAACAGATAGGTAGTGTAGGAGCCCTCTTTCTTTTCGGTCTTGCGGCCTTCGATCAGCTCGAACAGACCTTCATAGGAAAAAGCTTTGCGTTCTTTGCTTTCAAACACCGGATTTTCGAAACAGGTCTTCGTGCCCAGGTGGCAGGCCGGACCGTCCGGTTCCACTAATATGAGCAGCGTATCGTTATCACAGTCCGCCGTGATGGAAACGATATGCTGATAGTTCCCGCTGGTCTCGCCCTTGAGCCACAGTTCCTGACGGGAGCGGCTCCAGAAGCAGGTCAGTTCCTTCTCCATAGAGATCTGCAGGCTCTCTTTATTCATGTAAGCCATCATCAGCACGTCCTTCGAAACAGCGTCCACAACGATTGCCGGAATCAGTCCGTTCGCGTCAAATTTCAATTCATCGATGTTGATCATTTGTATCCTCTTTTCCTATGCATTTGCGCCAAATATCAGTTTGCGGAATCTTCCACGATTGTCAGCCGCGCCGGTATTCCTTCCTCCCACATCGCGCGCTTCAGGTCGCTGATCTTTACTTCCCCGAAATGGAAGATGGATGCGGCCAGCCCTGCGTCCACACGCGGCAGCGTCTTGAATAAAGTGATGAAATCTTCGATGCAGCCTGCGCCGCCGGATGCGATGACCGGCACCGAAACGGCCTCCGTCACCGCCTTAAGCATCGGCAGATCGAATCCCTGTTTCACTCCATCGGTATCGATGGAATTGACCACCACTTCGCCCGCACCGTTTCCTACGCAGCGTTTGATCCATTCAATGGCTTCCAGTCCTGTATTCTCCCGACCGCCTTTTGCGAAGACACGGAACACACCATCCACGCGTTTGATGTCTACCGAAAGCACCACGCACTGGTCCCCGTAGAGTTTTGCTGCTTCCGTGACCAGGTCCGGATTTTTGATGGCGCCGGAATTCACACTCACTTTGTCTGCGCCGCAGTTCAGCACACGCTCAAAGTCTGCCGTGGAATTGATGCCGCCACCCACGGTCAACGGGATGAACACATTCGCCGCCGTCTCGCAGAGAATGTCGGTAAACAGTTTCCGTCCGTCCGAAGACGCGGTAATATCATAAAAGACCAGCTCATCGGCGCCGTTGTCACTGTAGTACTTCGCCAGGTCCACCGGTGATGCGACCTCTTTTAATCCTTCAAAATTGATGCCCTTCACCACACGTCCGTCGCGGACATCCAGACACGGAATGATTCGCTTCGTGATCATTTCGCCACCTCAATTGCTTCCGAAAGGTCAATGGCCTTCGTATAATATGCTTTCCCGATGATCGCGCCGTACAGGTCCATCGCGCGCAGCGCCTTCACATCGTCGATCGTCGAGACGCCACCGGATGCCGTGATCTGCACCTGAAACTCCTTCGAAAGATCCCGGTAAAGTTCGCGGTTCGTTCCGATCATCGCGCCGTCCTTGGAAATATCCGTGCAGATCAAAGTTGTCACACCAAGACCCACCATCTCACGGCAGAAATCAAAGGCATCCAGACCGGAATCTTCCAGCCATCCCTTGACAGCGACTCTGCCATCCTTGATATCCACGCCGACCGCGATCTTCCCTCCATAGGCTTCCACAGACGCGCGGACAAGCGCACGGTCTGCAACGGCTGCCGTTCCCAGGATCACGCGGTCCAGTCCGGCATTGATATATTTTTCAATGACATCCATACTGCGGATCCCGCCGCCGATCTCGCAGAACAGGCCGCTCTCTTTTTTAATCCGCGTGACCACGTCAAAGTTTGGCGTGGTGCCTTCCTTCGCGCCCTCCAGATCCACGATGTGGATGCAGGATGCGCCCTGCGTCTTGAAGTCCATCGCAACGCTCACCGGATCGTCACTGTATACGGTTTTCTGTTCGTAATCTCCCTTCAGGAGGCGCACCGCCTGCCCTTCCAGAAGATCGATCGCCGGAAAGATCAGCATAGATCTCCTTCTTTCAATTCACAAAAACTCCGGAGGATATCCAGTCCCACGTTTGCGCTCTTCTCTGGATGAAACTGGCATCCCATGACATTTTTCTTTGCTGCTGCGGCCGTAATGTCGCCGCCGTATTCCACAAACGCGACCTTGCTCTCGTCACAGTCTGCGGCATGATAGGAATGCACGAAGTATACGCAGTCTCCTTCTTTGGTCCGCCTGAACAGCGGATGCTCCCTGGTGAACTGCAGCGCATTCCATCCCATATGCGGGATCTTCAGCTCAGGCGGGGCCACTTCCGAGATTGGACGGATCACACCTTTCAGAAGCCCCAGTCCCTCGTGCTCGCCATACTCATAACTTTTTTCAAACAGAAGCTGCATGCCCAGACAGATGCCCAGGAGGAGTTTCCCTTCTGCTACCTCTTCTTTGATTACCTTGTCCAGTCCGCATTCGCGCAGCTTTTTCGCCGCGTCTTCGAATGCGCCGACACCCGGCAGGACGATCTTATCCGCGTCGCGGATCTCCTGCTCAGATGATGTCACAAACACTTCCGCGCCGATCGCCGCGAAGGAACTTTTCAGGGAAAACAGATTTCCGACTCCGTAATCAACAATTGCTATCATATGTTTATATGATTCCTTTCGTGGATGGGATCTCGTCCCGGAACTCCGGGTCGATGGCCACGGCTTCGCGGAGCGAGCGTCCCATGGACTTGAAAGATCCCTCCAGGATGTGATGCGTATTTTTTCCGGAAAGCTTGCGGATGTGCACCGCACACTCGGCCTGGCGCACAAAGCCCATCCAGAATTCTTCCGCCAGTTCCGTATCAAAGTCGCCGACTTTTTCGGTGAGGCCCGGCATGTCGTAGCCAAGGTAGCTGCGTCCCGAAAAATCAACAGCCGTCATGATCAGGCTCTCATCCATCGGCAGAACGGTATCGCCATATCTGTGAATCCCTTTCTTATCGCCGAGCGCTTCCTTAAAAGCCGCGCCAAGCGCGATGCCGATGTCCTCCACGGAATGATGATAATCCACATAAGTATCGCCATCACACGAGACCATCAGATCAAACCGTCCGTGCGACGCAAACAACGTCAGCATGTGATCCAGAAATCCGATACCGGAATTGATGCTGCTCTTGCCGCTGCCATCCAGATCCAGCAGCAGGGTGATGTCGGTCTCTGCCGTTTTTCGTTTGATCTCTGCCTGTCTCATTGCAATATTTCCTCCAGCGCCTTGATCAGCGCTTCCATCTGCTCCATGCTTCCGACGGTGATACGGACATAATCTCTCAATTTATCTTTGTCAAAGTGGCGGATCAGGATCCCCTTCTCCTCTTTCAGTTTCAGATACAGTTCTCTGCCGCCGATCGTTTCATTCTTCGCGAACAGGAAGTTCGCTTTGGAATCCGTCATCGTAAATCCGAGGCGTGCAAGTTCTTTCTCTGTGAAAGCACGCGTCTCGATGATCTTCTGACAGTTGTCTTTGAAATATTTTTCATCTGCCAGCGCGCCGATGCCTGCGCACATGGTCATGCGGTTGACATTATATGGGTTGGTCGAATACTTGATCGTTTTCAGGTCCGCGATCAGGTCTTTGTTGCCAAATGCAAACCCGAGTCTCGCGCCTGCCATGGAGCGCGACTTGGAGAACGTCTGCACGACCAGAAGGTTATCATACTTATGGATCAGCGGCTTGCAGCTCTCTGCGCCGAAATCCACATACGCTTCATCGATCACGACGATATTATCCGGATTGCTCTTTACGATCTCTTCGATCGCCGTCAGCGGAAGCGCGATTCCGGTCGGTGCGTTCGGGTTGGCGATGAAGATAGTCTTGTTGATGCCAATGTAATCGGATACGCGGATGGAGAGGTCCTCCATGACCGGGATCTCTTCATACGCGATGTGATTGAGCTCCGCGAAGACCGGATAGAATCCATACGTCACGTCAGGAAAAACGGCCGGATGCGTGTCATCGCAGAATGTGATAAACGCAAAGTTCAGCATCTCGTCTGAGCTGTTGGAAAACAGGATCTCGTCCTTTTCAACGCCAAACTTCTCTGCGCCGATCTCGACAAGCGGTTCCACTTCCGGATCGGAATACAGCTGCAGACTGCCTGCCTCCTGCCGCGCCAGACGCTGTGCCAGCGGTGACGGCGGGAACGGAGATTCGTTCGTGTTCAGTTTGATGTACTGCCGGTTCTGCGGCTGCTCACCCGGCGTGTACGGCACCAGGCCTGTTAATCGTTCACTGAAAAATCGGCTCATTCTTTTTCCTCCGTGCGGATGATCGCACTTCTTGCATGGCCGGTCAGTCCCTCGGTCCTTGCGAAGTATGCCACATCCTCTGCAACATTTTTCAGAGCATCTTCTGTATAGTAAGTATACTGCATCTTACGGACAAAATCGTCTACGGAAAGCGGACTCGAAAACCGCGCGGTTCCGCTCGTCGGGAGCGTGTGGTTCGGCCCTGCCAGATAATCGCCCAAAGCCTCCGGGCAGTTCCTGCCCAGGAACACGGATCCTGCATTGCGGATCGCGTCCAGATAATCAAACGGTTGGTCCACACAGAGTTCCAGATGTTCCGGCGCGATCTCATTCGCGATATCGATCGCTTTCCACAAGTCGTCCGCCACAATGATCTTGCCATTATGATCGATGGATGCGCGCGCGATCTCACAGCGTTCTAACTGCGGGATCTGTTTTTCTAATTCGTCGCTGACCTTCTGCGCAAGTTCCACGCAATCTGTTACCAGTACGGCGCTTGCCATCTTGTCATGCTCGGCCTGGGAAAGCAGGTCTGCTGCCACGACCGCCGGATCCGACTTGCCGTCCGATACGATCAGGATCTCACTCGGTCCCGCGATCATGTCGATGGAGACGATGCCATACACCTGTTTCTTAGCTTCGGCCACATAGGCGTTGCCCGGCCCGACGATCTTATCCACTTTCGGAATGCTCTCGGTGCCATATGCCAGCGCTGCGATCGCCTGCGCGCCTCCTACTTTGAAAATCTTATCGATCCCTGCGACCGATGCCGCTGCCAGGATTGCCGGGTTGATCTTGCCTTCCGCATTCGGCGGTGTGACCATGATCACTTCCGGAACTCCCGCGATGCGCGCCGGGATGGAATCCATTAATACGGTGGACGGATAAGCGGCCGTGCCGCCCGGTACATACAGACCTGCGCGGTCCACCGGGATCACTTTCTGTCCCATCAGGATGCCCGGTTCGTCGTTGATCAGGAAGCTGTTGCGCTTCTGTTTTTCATGGAACTTACGGATGTTGGCCGCCGCTTTATTAAGGACGTCCAGAAATCTTGGTTCCACCAAAGCGATCGCTTCGTCGATCTCTTCTTTGCTGACCAGAAGACTGGTCAGATCGGCACGGTCAAACTTCTTTTCGTACTCGATGAGAGCGGCGTCGCCCTTTGCCCGCACATTCGCGATGATCTCCGCGACCACATCCTCCACGGAATCCGTCGGGATCGTCCGCGCAAAGATCTCTTCGTTTTTCACTTCCCCGTATTTTAAGATCCGGATCATTGGTTCTCCTCTTTCAGCACCTCGCTCAGCCCGTTCACGAGCTTCCCGATGTATGCGTTTTTAAATTTATAGGAAGATTTGTTGGCGATGAGCCGTGCCGAGATCGGCGCGATCTCCTCCACCACTTCCAGATTGTTTTCTTTTAATGTTGTGCCCGTTTCTACGATATCCACGATGATATCCGACAGTCCCAGGATCGGCGCAAGCTCGATCGATCCGTTCAGGTGGATGATGTCGATGTCGCGTCCCTTGGACTGGTAGAAGTCGCGGGCGATATTCGTAAACTTGGTCGCGACGCGCAGCGCACGGTTAGTATCTTCCTGATAGCCTTTCAGCGCTGCCACTGCCATGCGGCACTTGCCCGTGTTGAGGTCCAGCAGTTCGTTCACGTCCGGACCGTACTCCAGCAGGATGTCCTTGCCAGCCACGCCGATATCAGCTGCGCCACGCTCCACGTAAATTGCGACATCCGACGGTTTCACCCAGAAATAGCGGATCTGCTTTTCCGGATTCTCAAAGATCAGCTTGCGGTTCTCTTCCAGGATTTCCGGGCATTCGTAGCCGGCTTTTGCAAACAGGGCGTAAACGTTTTCGCCAAGACGTCCCTTCGGGAGCGCCACATTGATGAACCGCTCCTGCCCATCCGGTTTTGCCTCGTTTGGATCCAGATAGTCCAGCTCGTCTGTGTAAACCGCAAAACCGATCGCGCGCGACGTGCGGTGCATCTTTTTCATCAGGTTATCATACTGTCCGCCGGACAGCACCGGCACCGGAATGTCGCGGATGAATCCCTTGAACACGATGCCATTATAATAATTGATATCATCGGTCACGGAGAAATCGATGACGATGCGGTCGGCCAGCTCACACGCCGCCAGCTCTTCAAGGACTATGCGGAAGTCGTCCGATGCGCCTTCGCCGGTCCATTTACCGATCATCGGCAGAGCCTCTTTCACTGTGCCGTGCCACGTGATCAGATCGATCAGCTTCTGCGTCTTCTCTTCATCCAGCCCCAGCGCGCGGATGCCGCCCGGATTCTTTTCCGAGACAGCCTGATACAAAAGCGTCTGCTCTTCCCTCTTTGCGGTCAGGTCCGTGATCAGCGCATGCAGGATATCCAGATTCGAGATTGCCAGAACGCTGTATTCCGAGAAGGTCCGAAGGCTCTCGGCTGCGAGCCGCACCACTTCCGATATCTCCGCAGTCCCGATCGCGCCGAAACATTCCACGCCGGCCTGCATGATCTCGCGGAAGGAATTGCTCCCCTTCGAAACACGGTAAACGTTTTCATTATAGAAGACTTTCCGCACCTCATCCGGCTCGTCCTTGCTGTTCTTGATCAGCGACAGCGTGACGTCCGGCTTCAGCGCCATCAGCTTGCCGTCGGTGTCGGTGAAAGTGATAACGTTATCCGAAACCAGGAAGTCCTTGTTCCCGGCATACAGGTCGTATTCCTCAAACTTACTCATGCGGTACGGCGCAAAACCGTGCTTTAAATAAAGCTCGCGAAGAGCAAATACATAAAGCTCACTCCGCTGGAGGACTGATTCATTAATTTCCATTTGATACTCCGTTTCCTGTCGGTTTACTTTAGCGTGCTACCATACTACCATAGTAGCATGGTGCCATAGTAGCATAAGGAAGTATAACCGTCAAGCAGGAATTAGTAAAAACGGGAAACTGTTTCCAGCTTCCCGTTCGCTTGTGTCTTAGAACATGACCTCGCTCATTCTTGCGATATTTTTGCTGACCTCTTCGTATACGCCTGGGAATGCGCTTCCCGGCAGTCCCGAAGTCAGGCAAGGGATGAAGCTGTGCTTGCCGCCTGTTCTGCAGGCTCTTTCGACTTCCTGTTCGATGACTTCCGGTGTCCAGTCCGGAAGGTCGCAGAGCTTGGTCTCGATCTCACCCATGAAGGTGATCTGTCCGGCATATTTCTCGGTGATCTCTGCCGTGTTGTTGGTCGGGGTGACGCCCTGCCAGATGTCGATGCCCATCTCGATCATGGATGGGATCAGGTTTGCAGAGAACGCGTCGTTGTGATGCACGATCAGGACGTTGTTCTCGTGATAGTAGCCATAGATCTTCTTGTATGCCGGGGTGATGAACTCATCAAACATTTCCGGTGACATGAAAGAAGATTTCAGGCTTCCCCAGTCATCATGATGCAGAATCGCCTCGATGCCGACGCGCTCGACCATGGCATGTGCGAAATCCAGCTCGCACTCAACCAGGAAATCGATCAGTTCGTGCATCTCTTCCGGCTCCAGGTAGAAGTTTGCCATTGCATCTTCCATACCCATCAGAGCGTGCAGACGCTCAAAGATGCCCTGCGTGAAAATAGCGGATACATACTGATTGTCAGGGTCAGCCATGGAAGCAATGCCCTTCAGCATTCCCCAGTATCCCGGATCATCCGGAATGAATGGTTTGTGGTTGACGACCTCTCTCCACTCGGTGATGTCTTTCAGCACACGGTGTGCATCGTCATGTACCGGGAATGCACCCATCTGGCCCTCCGGAAAACTCCAGAACACACCAAACTGATCATAGCCTTCTTTGCCCGGCTCCAGCGGGTAGTCGCCCATATAATAAAGGTCCGGAAGCAGCAGATGAAGGAACTCCCACTGGTTTACGAAACGGTCCGGGTGGCCGTCCTTCTTCATGACTTCCTGCAGGTTTTCTTTTCCTGTTAACATAAAATATCCTCCTAAATATAAATAATCAACGGAATTCGCCCGTTGATTATAGTATAAAAGCGCCTCGTAGACAAGGAACAATTGCCGATTATTTGTGATTTTTCACCGCCTTCCGCTTCCCCAGCGCCAGCTCCACTTCGTAGCGGAATGGATCGAAGAACAGAAACCCCATCTCCTGCAGATATTTGATGCTCTCCTGCCGGTCTGTTTCCGTATTGAAGCCAGGGATCAACGGGATGCGGATCGTTGTCTGCGTGACTTTATTCGCTTCCACCAGTCTCTTCAAGTTTTGGATCACGTTCTCATTGCTTCTGCCTGTGTAGTTTTGATAGATTTCTCCGTTCATATCCTTAATATCGATCAGAAAGAAATCGATATCATCGATCACTTTTTCCAGCTCCGTTCCCGGTACTGCGAGCGAGGATTCCAGAGAGATCTTCCATTCCTTCGGGCACTGCTGCCGGAACGCATGGATGAAATCAGCCTGGAGCAGAGGCTCGCCGCCGCCAAAGACCACACCGCCTCCGGTTGCCTGGAAATAGAGATCATCGATGGCGACTTCCCTGATCAGCTCCTCCACCGTATATTCCGCCACCGGTCCTGGCTGCTCGAAATACTGCGGATTCAGGCAGTACTTGCAGCGCAGCGGGCAGCCGTGTCCGGCCACCAGCGTCGTGATCCCGGCCCCGTCATTGATGACGCGGAGCCGCTCTATGCCAATTGTACGAAACTTCAGTCCCATTGCATTCTCCAAAATATGATGAGTATCTAGTCAATATATGCGACGTCTCCGTCCAATTCGTAAAATCCACCCTCGTCGCCGCTTCCGTCCGTCTGCTCGCCATCATAATCATCGTAATAATCATTGCTGGCCACTTCGCCATCCAGGACTTCGATGTCGCCGTCCCGTTGATAAGGATCCGGGCTTTCGACCACATCGATCATGCCGGACAGGTCCGTTTCCACTCCCCGGATGCTGTGGCACGCGGTCAGGCCTGCCAGACAGGCGGTCGATATTCCGACCACTGCAACCGCCTTCCCGATCTTCCGCCACAGCTCCAGTTCACGCTCCAGCTTCCGCACCTCGCTCTCGCAGCGCGGACAGGTTCCCTTGCACTCGCCCTGGTGGGTGCACTCCTTTACCACCCATTCGATGTCATTCTTCTTTGCGATCTCCGCACGGATCTCTTTTAAAATCTTGCATTTATCTTTTCCGGTCATTGTCGTTCTCCTATGGTTTTCTTTCTTATGCTTTCCAGCCAGCGATCTTGCTGCCCGCACCCTTCTATTAAACAAGTACGCCTTTATCCGAAAAAACTACACATCAATTTTCGTATGGTGTAAAATCGAATCATCAAAAAAGGGGAGGCGCGCGGATTCGAATGAGTAAGTATCTGTTCGGGATCGATCTGGGCGGGACCACGGCGAAGATCGGTCTGTTATCGGAAGAAGGAAGGCTGTTTGAGAAATGGGAGATCCCGACGCGGATTGAGAATTTCGGCAGACATATCCTGCCGGATCTTGCTGCCGCGATCGAGAAAGGTATCTCGGAAAATGGACTGACCAAGGAAGATATCCTGGGGGTCGGTCTGGCGGTGCCCGGCGCTGTCACCAACGAAAAAGATGTGGCGGTCTGCGTCAACCTGAACGGCTGGGGTGGCTGTGACATCGCGCAGGAATTCACGGCCATGATTGGACTTCCTGTAAAAGCCGTAAATGACGCAAACGCAGCGGCGCTCGGCGAGCTTTGGCAGGGCGGCGGCAAAGGATTCCGCAACATGGTCCTTGCCACACTGGGGACCGGTGTTGGCGGTGGCATCATCATCGATGGAAAGCTGCTGGTTGGTGCGCACGGTTCCGGCGGCGAGATCGGCCACATGAAACTCTATCCGTCCCTTTCGGATGCTGAAGGCAGAACGGAACTCTGCGGATGTGGTAAGAGCGGCTGCTCCGAACAGTTTGCCTCCGCAACCGGCGTGGTGCGTCTGGCCCGCGAGATGGGCATGACCGACGCGGATTCGAAATTTGGATTTCTGTCATCGAAAGATGTGTTCGATAAAGCAAAAGAAGAAAATGAACTCGCGCTCTCTGTGGTAGCGCGCTTCGCCGATGAGCTGGGACGCCTGCTCGCGAACGTCAGTGCAGTCGCGGACCCGGACGTCATCGTGATCGGCGGCGGCGTTTCAAAAGCCGGCGACTTCCTTCTGGACCTCGTCCAGGCCGCCTTCCGCAAGTACGCCTTCCCGCCGTGTGAAGGCACCCTCTTCGCTTTAGCTGAATTAGGAAACGACGCCGGATTTTACGGCGCCGCAAAACTCTTTATTGATTAAAACGAATATCATTAAGATTACTCGTATCCCAGTGCGTCGATCGGATTCAGGTTCGACGCTTTCAATGATGGTACCATACCGAAGACGATTCCGATCACCATCGAGAACAGAACTGCGATGATGATGGATGGGATATTGATCGCGGTCGGGATCATGGCCACCAGCGAAATGATCTTGGCCAGAATGATGCCCGCGACGACGCCCAGCACTCCGCCGATGCCGCTAAGGATGACAGCTTCCATCAGGAACTGCCGCCGGATGCGGCTCTTGCGCGCGCCGAGTGCTTTTTTGATGCCGATCTCGCGGGTCCGCTCGGTCACGGAGACCAGCATAATGTTCATAACGCCGATGCCGCCGACCAGAAGCGAGATCGATGCGATACCGATCAGCAGGATATTCGCGGACGAGGACAGCTGCTGCAGTTCCGATGCGGCCTGCGCCAGATTGGTGCTCTGATATTTCGCAGAGTTCTCATCATCGCTGCTGACAGTCAGATAAGAATTCAGAATCTCCTCGCTTTTCTTACCCACAGAGGTCATGGCGTCGGTCGAGTCCGCCTTCACGATCACCGTCTTCGGCTCGTCATAGCGGAACACGAGCGGCCACAGATTATCCGGGATGTAGATCGATCCCCGGGTATCACCCATATAAGTATAATAGTCTTCGACTGTGTTAATCGTCGGCTCGAACTCGCTCTTCTTGTCCACGACGCCGATGATCACAAACGGCTCGCCATAGATATCCAGTGTCTTGCCGATCGGGTCCACGCCGTCAAACACCGACTCACGGACAGTATCATCGATCAGCACCGCCTTCTTCTGCCCCTTCAGCTCGGTATCGGAAAAGCCGCGGCCTTCCACGACCTGATAACCGGCGGTCTCCATATAATTCCGGTCGATTCCCAGGACGCTCGCACCCGAAACCTCATTATTCAGATAATATACGCTTTCCGCGTAATCACGCATATGGATCAGCGACGCGCTTTCCACGTGATCGATCGCGCGGATCTCGTCGAGGATGCGCTCGTCGAATTCCGGGATACCATCCGGCACGGTTTCATAACTGAAGTCCATCGCCCAGCCATTCCGGTAGACGCGGATGGACACCGTGTTGGTGCCGTCGCCGATGAGGTTGTTCTTGATCTGCTCGTTCGTGCCGGTGATCGTGGATACGACGGCGATGACCGCTGCCACGCCGACAATGATTCCGAGCATCGTCAGGAAACTCCTCAGCCGATGCGACCATATTCCTTTTAATGATAATTTGATATCTTCACCCATATTATTTGCTCAGCCACGCAGTGCGTGATGCTGTCGTTTCTTAGT
>JAFZKG010000121.1 GCA_017553695.1 Lachnospiraceae bacterium | reverse complement strand
CAGCTGATTGAGAAAGACGTTCTTTGCTCCGCCGCCGACGATATAGATCTTATCGTAATGCTGACCTGTGTTATGCTGTAATTCTTCTATCGCGTTCATATAGCTGAGCGCTAAGGAACGGTAAGCGCAGCGGAAGTAGTCACCCATCGTTTGAGGCTGCATGGAAAGAGCATTGTCAAACGCTTCTTTCATACTTTCCGGCGCAAGGAATGCATTTGCGTTTGCATCGACTGTTTCTTCAAAACGGCTTGTTTGCGCTGCAGGGACGATTTCATCCCACGACGTTTCCGGACAGATCTCTTCTTTAAGCCGGTTTACAAGCCACATGCCCATGATGTTTTTCTGATATCGATTATAACCGTTTCCGCCTTCGTTTGACCAGTTGGCAAGTTCCGATGCAGCATCGGTGATCGGCTGCTTTGTTTTTACGCCTAAAAGGCTCCAGGTTCCGCTGGAAATGTAAGGATCGTTTTCCTCCATCGGGATGCCCTCCACGGCAGAGCCGGTATCATGCGTTGCGCAGAGCAGGACTTTGATTCCTTCGTATTCACCGATCACAGTTCCCGGTTTTTGCAGCGGCCGGAAGAGATGCTTTGGAAGAACCAGCGCTTCGATGATGGCAGGGTCATATTCCCTTGTCTGCGCACTGATCATGCCGGTAGTGGTCGCGTTGGTATATTCGTGGGATTTCACACCGGTTAGTTGAAACATCAGGTATTCCGGGATCATCAGAAAATCGGTAGCGTCATTCAGCCGGCCTGCTTCCTTGTCCGCATAGAGTTGATAAATGGTATTGAATGGTTGGAATTGAATGCCGGTATGCCGGTAGAGCCGGGTAAAACTGATCTTTTCATGCACCTTTGGGATCACGGATTCCGTCCGGCTGTCCCGGTATGCATAGCATGGCAGTATTGCTTCATCGTCATGCAGAAGAACATAATCCACACCCCAGGTGTCGATGGAAAGGCTTTCGATTTTTCCGAATTGTTCTTTTGCTTTTGCGATCCCTATTTTGACGTGGTCTGTCAAAGCGTCGATGTCCCAGGTTAGGTGTCCGTCCTGTTCCATGACGCCATTCGGAAAACGGTAGACTTCTTCTGTTTTTAATACGCCTTCTTCCGTCCAGCCGACGATGTGCCGTCCGCTCGATGCACCGATATCAATTGCAAGATAGTATTTCATGCTGTTTCCTTTATTGTTTTGCATCTGCCTTGATCCGTGAGAAGACTTCCGGCAGGCAGTCGATTTCTGTTTTGAGTTTTCCGTTCTCCTGTTTCCATGAGACGGTAACATCTCCGTGAGGGGTATGGACCGTACCGGAAGCGCTTGTCAGGTATCCCGGAACAGGGCTGACCTCAATCGTTTCATAGCCCGGTGCCGCTGGCCGCACTCCGAGGATGGCAGAAGGCAGTTCATAAAGAGCCAGTGCACCCCAGGCATGACATTCGGAACGAGGTTTCTTGTCTGTTTCGATACAGGTAGTACACCCATTCCTGATCATCTCCCGCCAGATATCCCAACATCCATCTGTCAAGGCGTAAAGCCCGGTTTTTTCCAGCGCACGGAATAGATAGTAGGCCATGGAGACGGTACAGTGCGTAAAGCCCGGTTCACTCATGCAGCGTTCCATCGCCCGGCGTCCCTCATCCGGATTCAAAACATTAGTCAGAACACCAAAGACTTGGCAATGCTGGCTTTTTTCCTCCCGTCCCGGTCCGTCAACAAGCAGGCCATCTGCATTCATACATGTGTTGCGGATTGCTTTGGCTAATGCGTCTGCGCGCTGCTGGTATTCCGTTTCCTTCGGATTACCGATCCATGCGCAAAGCGCAACAGACAGCTGCATGCCCAACAAGTATAAGAGACTTTCCATGGTCATCGGACCAAAAAGCCCTGCTGTCGGAACACCTTTGGACGCCATCCATTCCTCTGCCCAGTCGATAAAGGACCAGAGAGGATCTACACCAATCACGCCGCCGATTTGATCCACGATCCCGTCTGCAGTCAGATGGCTTTGGAAAAAAGAAAGGATGCCGTCGATCACCGGCAGGTTTTTCTGCACCAGTTCTTTGTCACCAAAGTGCATCATATGATCGTAAACCATCATGATATAAAACACGGCGAACCCGGGGATCACGAATTCGTTCACGTTTGGGTAGTTGCAGTTCAGCAGACCATCCGGACGTCTTGCGCGCGAGAAGTCGTCGATTGCGCGGCGGGCCAGCCGGTCATCTGCAGCGGATGTATAGGTGAAAAGGATCTGGGCCCGGGTGTCCATGATGAACTGAAGCTGTTCATAAAACGGACAGTCCGTATAGGTCTCCTGCATACAGCGGCGCAGCGTGCGTGCACAAATATCCCAGATTGCACTTAGGCTTTCGTCTGAAGTTTGGATGGTCGTTTTTATTTCTAACGGATAACCGGTTTCTTCATAATCAAGAAAACGCAAAGTCAGAGGCTCGTCTGCTGTCTGAATGCTGATACGCAGAAAACGGAAGGTTCGGAACCAATATGGCTCATAAACTTCGTTCGACGCACCGATAACCTTGTAATGGTCTGCGTATCCTTCCAGATGCCCATTTATACTGTCCAGACGATTTCTCTTTCCTTCCGGCAGCACATAGCATTCGCTTTGCAGCAATTCGATCTGTGCATTTTTGCCGCCCGAAAGGCCCAGACGGAGGAATGCACACATTTCTTCGCCTGCGTCCAGCGTGAAAACACATTCGCTGTTTGCCGGGATCTCCTGCTGCGGAAGTTCAAACTGATGCGGGCTCAGCTGCATGAACGGGATATCACGCGGAGCCAGGTTTTCCGGAAGCAGAGTTTCCGGTAAGGTCTCCCGCGGACTCTCAACAGCGCTTTCCCACGCGCGATCGTCAAACGCCGGATTTGTCCATCCGACGCATTTTATATCAGGGATAGAAATTTCATGAATCTGCAGAGGCGAGTAGTATGGCTCTTCCTGAAAGATCTCGGTTCCGCGTTCAATAAAGCATTTCCAGCCATCGGTGCCGAAACCTTCGGCAAACAGCCGTGCCCGTCCGAACCGGAATGTGCTGAAATTACCCTTGCTCAGGACCTCTGGAGGGCAGAGGATTGAGACGGCAATGCAGTTGTCTCCCTTTTTCAGATACGTGGAAAGATCAAGCTCATCCGCAAACCAGACAGAGGCATCGCCCTTGATGGGACCATACTGGACAAACGTGCCGTTGATATACAGCTTATAACGGCTGCAGGCAGAAATACGCACAGCATAGCTTTCCGGCAACTCTTTGAAGCGGATTATCTTCCGAAAGAAAACGATCCGTGTTGTCAGTTTATCCTCTTCGGTCCAAACCGGAGTTTCGATCCAGCTGGTATTGGTAAGCATTTTTTATTATCTCCTGTCGAAGTGTATTCTAGCAGGGTTCACAGCAAGGTGACAAGGGACCGTTTCTTTTTGTTACTCGAAGCGATACGTGCCGGCACCAACGGTTTCTGTTCTGTCATCCGGCAGAAAGATCTCTGCTTCGCAGTTTGCCGGAATCGTGATCGTGTAAGTGATCGCACCATCCTTCTTTTCCCAGGCGCTTTCGATCAGACCGTAAACGCTGTTATAAGATACTTTTGCATGCGTAAAATGTCCGCCCGGCAGCGGCGCAATGGTGAAATGGTTTTCCCCATCCATATGAATGCCGCACATGGTATCAAAGAGCCATTCGCAGACAGCGCCCTTAGAGTAGTGGTTTAAACTTCCGATGCCGCCCTGCGAACTGTTCGGGCCTTCCCAGGCTTCCCAGATCGTGGATGCGCCGGCTTTCGGCATGGAAAGCCATCCCGGCAGTTCTTCGTTCTCAAGGAGTTTATATGCCGCTTCGATATCATAAGATGCAAGCACATACAGGATCAACGGCGTGGAAAGAAAACCGGTTCCCAGCCGCCATCCGTAATGATCCAGGGCCTCGATCAGGCGTTTCTTTGCGAAGGCAGTCTGTTCCTCATCCAGAAGATCAAGATACAACGGACGGACCAGCTGTGCCTGCCGGTCGGTATCGAGTGAATATTTTTTCGTCGTGACCAGTTCCTGATACGCCATCCTGCAGCCATCACTATATGCGCGAAATTCTTCGGCATCTTTTTCATGCCCCAGAAGTTCTGCGATATCTGCCATCAAACCGAGCACATAACTGGTATATGCTGTTGAAGCTTCCGGATGTGGGGCGGCAAAGTCCTGCCAGCGAAAGGCACAGACATCTGCCGGCTCTGCCCATTCGCCATAACTTTGTCCGGTATTGACAAAATATCTGCGGGAGGCCTTGGACAGCTTGATGTGCTCCGCAAAGAGAGGCATATTCTTTCCGCAGCGGCGCTCCATAAAGCGGGCATACTTTGCCATGCCGTCATAGAATGTATTTAGAATGCGGTCATCCCCATACCGGGCTGCAAAACGATAAGGCATCAGGATGCCGACATCCGACCAGCCGACAGAGCCATTCATTGAGCGCATATAGAAATCCGCACCGCCATCCGGTGCGATATGCGGCAGACGGCCGTTCTTTTCCTGCCAGTCAAAAACATCATTCAGGTATTTTTTCGCGAACGGAGCAAAATCAAACAGATAAGCAGCCGTGTTGAAAAAGATTTGCGCATCGCCCGTCCAACCGTGGCGCTCCCGCGTCGGACAGTCTGTCGGGATGTCAAGATGGTTTCCTTTCGCAGACCATACGGTAGCCTCAAAGAATTGATTTAAAAGTGCGTTCGAAGAAGCGAAGATCCCCGTCCGCTCCAGATCAGAATAGACCGCGATTGACGCGATGTTTTCCGGATCCAGTTCCACATCCGTATCCACTTCGGCATACTGGAAACCGAAGACGGCGAAGGTGGTTTTATATTCATTTATCCCTTCCTTGCAGATGTATTCAATCTTCTGCAGAGGGGTCGTCATTTTTTTATTGGAAAGCTGAATGTTTTTCTGTGTCAGATTTCCTTCTTCATCCAGCATCTCACCAAAGCGCCAGATCATGGCATCTCCCTGGTGTGCGTTCACACGGAACGTTACATAACCCGCGATGTTCTGGCCGAAGTCCAGAAGTTTCTTTCCATTCGGCGCGGTCGAAATGACCGGGTGAAATGCTTCGTGTTCTGTGACCGGCACATTGTTAGATGCGGAAGGGATGACAGGATGACTTGCTTCTTTGGCGTGGCCTGCATACGTTGGTATGCGGAATGCTTCCACGATCTCTCCGTCCTTGTTATCCGCAAAGCGGATCGGTCCGTCATTGGACCATTGCCAGGTGCGGTCGGTAACGATCATTTCCTTTGAACCGTCCGCATAGGTGATCTCAAGCTGCATAAGGAGTTTCGTCTCGGTGCCATACTGGTTTTTCCGTCCCCATGCGCCGCAGCTGCCGCGAAACCATCCATCGCCCAGTTGCACTGTAAGGGCATGTTCTCCTTCACGCAGAAGATCGGTCACATCATAAGTCTGGTACTGTACCCGTTTGCGGTAGTCCGTATAACCCGGGGCAAGAACAAAGTTCCCGATCCTTGTGCCATCCAGCCTAACTTCATAAAGTCCGCAGGCAGTAACATAAAGACGGGCAACAGCAGCTGGTTTTTCAATCTGGAGCGTTTTCTTAAAACAGTCGGCCGGGTAACGGTTCTTTTTGTTCACTTTGTAATTACCGGTGATCCATTTGGCTTTCCAGTCTGAAGATGAAAGCAGTCCCATTTCGAAGAAAGCTTCTTCCCATTCTCCCTGCGTATCGTTCTCATCCCACAGACGGATCTTCCAGTTCACCCGCTCGCGGGAAGAGAGTTCTTCCGGGTATTCGGCATGCATGGAGCTGCTTTCCACTTTTCCGCTGTCCCAGCTGTCTGTTACGATCTGATAGGCACTCTGCTTCCGGCCGCCTTCACAGTTCCACATCATACGCGGATGCAGGATGTCGATCCCCAAAGGATCAAACAGGTATTCTGTTTTCAGACGAATGGCTTTCATGCTTTTTCTTCCTCTTCGGATGCTTCTTCCTTAGCTGCTTCGTGGCGCGCCTTGATCTCTGCCTGTTCTTTGCCGATGTTCTTTTCCACGTTCAGGAAGAATAAGATTACTACCAATGCGACACCGGTAAAGACTTCCAGACCGACAAAGGCAAAAGTCATGACCCATGTCACACTAGCTGGCTGCTGCAGGGCAACTGTGTAAATGCCATCCGCTGCCGGCTTTATGGAATCCAGCGCGATCTGTGATGTCCAGCCGTTTGCAGCAAGCGTAGAAGATGCTTCGGAAATGCTTGTTGCAGTGAATGGTGCCAGATAACCTGCTTTGGCGAGCATCCAGTTGAAGACGCCGGTCATGATGCCGACCATGGCGACAGCGATAATGTTATAAATACTCATGGCCGTGCCGTCCACACGCAGGTCATGTTTCCACTCTAAATGATCAAGGCAGTCTGCAAACAGGGCCATGAAGACATAAGCGCACGGCAGTCCGCCGATGTTCTTGATGAACTGGCCGATTAGCACCATCACCAGATTCGTTTTAAACAGCCAGCAGAGAAGAGAACCGGCGGCGTACAGGATAAAGCCGATCATGGTGACATTGCGTTTTCCGAACTTTTTGGCCAGCGGCCACACGGCAAAGATACCGATGCCCATCGGAATGCCACCCAGGACTGAAACAAGCATTTGCGTGATGCCGTCATTATAGGTGCCCAGTACGTAGTTACAATAGTAGACAAGACCGAGGTTTTTGAGTGTTGTGCCGATCGTATAGACCAGGAAATAAACATACATGAGGACCATGTATTTATCAGTAAAGAGAAGCTTCAGCTGGCTGCCGAATGATAGTTTATCACTCTCCTCACCAGCGGATTCCTCTGTAACACGTTCCTTCGTGAAAAAGTATTCCATCAAGGTCAAAGGCAGCGCAACGATGGAAAGGATGCACATCAGGGTGATCCATTTACCCTTATCGACACCCAGCATTGGCATGATGACCATCGGGAAGACCAGCGCTACCAGAATACCGCTCATCATGATCGTGGTGATCTGATTAAAGACGGATAAGCCGCCGCGTGCCGTTGAGTCTCGGGTGGAAAGAGGAACCATGAGGTTATGGCTCATATTGAAAATGGTATAAGCAAACGAATAGAACAGGTTATAAGAGAGCATGACCCAGATCGCTTTGACCGTATCGCTTGCATTCGGTACGGTGAAAAGCAGGATGCCTGCAATCGAAACAAGAAAGGCGGAAAGGAACAGCCATGGCCTTGCTTTTCCTTCCTTCGTTTTGGTCCGGTCGATGATCTGTCCCATGATGATATTGGTAACAGCGTCGATCACCTTTGACACGATAGGGAAGATCGTCAGGAACAGACCGCCCCACAGCGGGGTCAGATTCAATACGTCTGTGTAGTAAACATTCAGATAGGTCGCCAGCACAGCGTTGAGCAGCAGAGCGCCGGCAGGTCCCAGCAGATAACCGAGCCATTTTTCTTTTTTTGTTACTTGCTCGGAGCGGATAGCGCTTGACGGCAGTTTCATTTATTCTTCCTCCTTCGGTAATTTCGAAACATTGATTTTTCTCATAAAACATGCGGCTCCCCTGAAGAGATGACCGTTTGTCAGTTCAACAAAGCCCTGAGCAAAATTATAGGGCATGGAGCTTCCGGCTGTCATAGACATGGAACGCGGAGAATTGCTCTCTAATATCCGCTTCATGAATTCGGCGCCCTTGCGTTTGTTGTCCTTTTCGGGACCGTCGGGCAGTTTTTCGGCTTCTTTCATCTGCTTTTTCGCGACGGACAGAACTGCGTTGTACAGGATGCGTCCCATAAAGGTCTGCCTTAGATCGGTGAAGCGCGATTCGAGCGTCACCGGGAACTTCTCGGGT
>JAFZKG010000120.1 GCA_017553695.1 Lachnospiraceae bacterium | reverse complement strand
TTCCTTCTCGTTCTGCTACTTGCTTTCGGAATGACCGCATGTGGCGCTTCTGATCATACACAAGAAGGATCCGGCACGGATAATGGCGGATTAAAGAAGCATACGATCGGCGTCATGGTCTATAACCATGCAGATGATGAGGTCGTGGCATTCCGGAAATACCTGATGGATTATATCGGTGATATCTTTAATGTGGATTTTCTCTATTCGGGAAATATTACGTCAGAGGAAGAGGAGCAGGCATATATTCAGCAGGCCATCGATAATGGGGCAGAAGGCATCATGTCCTTTATCAGCCATGACCTTGCCGCAGAAGTAAAACTCTGCGCAGACCATCAGGTCTATTATATGCTGGCTTCCGGCACGGTCACGAATGAGGATTTTGCAGCGGTGGAGGATAATGAGTACTTCCTCGGCGCAGTCGGACCGGGCTCTTTTATTGAATATAAAGCCGGTGCAGATATGGCTGCTTTCTTTGCCGATAAGAAAGGCAGCAATGAGTATTTCATCCTGAGTGGCGGTGCTGCTTTCGGAAATGCGATGCATCAGATGCGGACACAGGGCATCCTTGACACGCTGTCATCGTATTATGGCGTTACATTTGATCGGTCCACGGAAGAACTGTCTGTAACGGAAGAACCGGTCCATATTCAGGAGGGGGAGTTGAAGATCTGCATCTGCCCGGGTTATATCAGCCGGGATCAGTTCTTTGATTCCATCAAAGCTGAATATGAAAATGATAATTATGATACGGTTCTGTCGGTTCTGGCTATTTCCAGAATGGCAGACGTTGTCCGCGGAGCAAGACTGGGCGTGATTGACTGTTATACAGAGAGCAATCTGCAGATGTTTGCGAACGGCCGGCTGAATTATCTGTCCGGGAAATACAGTTCCATTATCGGTCCTTCGTTTGCGGCCATGTATAACGCCATTACCGGACATAATGAGATCCTGCGGGAAAGAGGGAAGTCGTTCCATATCACACAGGGATTCTGGTCTTCCGACAGCAGAGAAGATTTTGAAGAAAAATATACGCTTGCAAGCAGTATTGAGATTAATGCCTATAATTATGAGGACCTGCAGAACGTGATCCTGGATTTCAATCCGGATGCAACACTGGAAGATCTGAAGGCTCTTGCGGAAGCGTATTCGTTTAAGGATGCAGTAGAGAGAAGAGCACGCTAAGAATTGATCTTTTCAAAGGTCATTTTCAGGAGTTTTTGCAGAAGAAGACTTTCTTCTGTATCGGAAGCTTTGTAATAGACTTCCTTTCCGTCACGGTGACTGGTGATCAGGTGACTGTCACGGAGAATCCGGAGATGATGCGATGCGGCAGGAGACGAAATGCCCAACATTGCGGAAATGTTGATCACACATTCCTCGTAATTGCAGAGCAGCCAGAAAATGCGGATCCTGTTCGCATCGCCAAGCCGTTTGAATATCTCGGCAACAGCCTGGTATTTATCGAACTCAGCCAGCTGGTCGATCAGTTCCTGCACATATTCATTTTCTCCGTGTTCGTGAGGAAGGGTCATGTTATTTGTTGCAGCTCCTTTGAACCAGAATTGTTTCTTACTAATAAAATATCACAAAAAATGGTTGACGTACAGTTTGAGCACCATTATAATGAACACATAACAATTAAACAAGTACTTAATCGTTTAATAAAACAGAAAGGGACAAAAAATGAAAAAGACTTACAAGATCGATGTAGACTGCGCTGCATGCGCAAATAATATGGAGGCCGCTGCTCAGAAGACAGAGGGCGTAAAAGAATGTGTCGTGAATTTCATGACCTTAAAAATGAAAGTAGAGTTTGAAGAAGGTGCAGATGTTGAGAGCGTTATGAAGAATGTCCGCGCAAACTGCAAAAAAGTGGAAGACGACTGCGAAGTTTACATCTAAGGAGAACCTATGAACAAAAAGCAGAAAAGCTTACTGATCCGGATCGTCATTGCAGCAGTATTCTTTATACCGCTGTATCTGATCTCGGAGGAATATGTGAAGGTTGATCTCCCGAAGTGGGTGATCATCGTTCTGTTCCTGATCCCGTATCTGACGGTCGGTTATGACATCCTGCGGAAAGCAGCGCTTGGCATTAAGAACAAGCAGGTCTTTGATGAGAATTTCCTGATGGCTATCGCAACGATCGGTGCAATTGTACTTGGCGAATACGGCGAGGGTGTGGCCGTCATGCTGTTATATCAGATTGGTGAACTCTTCCAGAGTTATGCGGTCGGAAAGAGCCGCAAGAATATTTCCGAACTGATGGACATCCGTCCGGATTACGCCAATATTGAGGTGGATGGAGAACTGGAGCAGGTCGATCCGGAGGAAGTGGAAGTCGGAACGATCATCGTGGTACAGCCTGGTGAAAAGGTTCCTTTGGACGGCGTGATCACGGAAGGACATTCTGCTTTAAACACCAGCGCATTGACCGGTGAGAGCAAACCGATCGATGTGGAAGAAGGCGAAACGGTCTTAAGCGGCAGCATCAATATGACCGGTGTCCTGAAGATCCGTACGACCACAGAGTTTGACGAGTCTACCGCATCCAAGATTCTGGATCTGGTGGAGAATGCCTCTTCCCGTAAATCGAAATCCGAAAACTTTATTTCCAAATTTGCGCGTGTTTATACGCCGATCGTTGTTTACTGTGCGCTTGCACTGGCGATCCTGCCGCCGCTTTTTATCATGATCACAAAGATCGGCATGGGAAATTACGAAACGGTCGGCAAGATCTGGATGGACTGGGTGCTGCGTGCATGTACCTTCCTGGTCATCAGCTGCCCGTGCGCGGTTGTGATCAGTATCCCGCTCAGTTTCTTTGCAGGAATCGGCGGAGCCAGCAAACAGGGCATTCTGGTCAAGGGCTCCAATTATCTGGAGACCTTATCCGAAGTGCGTGTCGTTGCGTTTGATAAGACTGGAACAATCACAAAGGGTAATTTTGAAGTCACGGCGATCCATCACAGTCCGCTGGAAGAGAAGACGATGTTGGAGTATGCAGCACTGGCAGAGTGCCATTCTTCGCACCCAATCAGTATCAGTCTGCAGCAGGCGTATGCCGGCAAACTGGATCAGTCCCGCGTAACAGATGTAGAGGAAATTAGCGGACACGGTATTACAGCAAAAGTTGATGGACATGATGTGGCGATCGGTAATGAAAAGATGATGACCAAAGTCGGTGTGGAGTACAAACCATGCCATCACACCGGAACGATCATTCATATGGCGATCGACGGAGAATATGCCGGACACATTGTCATTTCAGATGAACTGAAGCCGTCTTCGAAAGAGGCGATGGAAGGCCTGCGGAAGGTCGGCGTAGAGAAAACGGTCATGCTGACCGGTGACGCAAGATCCGTTGCAGAGAAGGTCGCTTCTGAAGTCGGACTGACCGATTTCCGGGCGGAACTGCTTCCGGCAGATAAGGTCAGTGCAGTGGAAGAACTGCTTGCAGAATGCACCGGCAAGAAACGTCTGGCATTCGTCGGCGACGGTATCAACGACGCACCAGTGTTATCCCGTGCAGATATCGGAATTGCTATGGGCGCTCTTGGCTCTGACGCAGCTATCGAGGCAGCAGATATCGTCCTTATGGATGACGATCCGATCAAGATCCCGAAAGCGATCAAGATCTCCCGCAAGTGTCTGGGAATCGTGAAACAGAACATCGTATTTGCCCTGGCTGTTAAAGTGATCTGCCTGATCCTGGCAGCATTGGGTATTGCCAATATGTGGGTGGCAATCATAGCAGACGTCGGCGTCATGATCCTTGCTGTTTTGAATGCGATCAGATGCCTGTTTGTAAGCAGAGTGTGACGGATTAGAATGACAATGACAAAGAAAAAAAAGACAATCGATATGACAAAGGGCCCGATCCTGGGCCCTCTTATCTTGTTCATCCTGCCACTGATCGGGGGCAGTATTTTCCAGCAATTATATAATACGGTCGATTTCATCTTTGTCGGGAACTTCCTGGATAAGACTGCAGCGGCAGCGGTAGGTGCCAGCGCTACGCTGATCAACTGCACGATCGGTCTGTTCACCGGGATTGCCGTGGGCACGACCGTGGTTGCGGCCAGGGCAATTGGAGCCGGAGACCAGAAGAAAGCGGAGAAAACGATCCATACCGCTGTCACGCTGGGAATCATCGGTGGCATCGTTCTGATGGCGGCAGGGATCCTTTTTTCGCCGGGCATCCTCCACCTTTTGAATACGCCGGAATCGGTCATGCCTCAGGCAATTCTGTACATCCGGATCTATCTGATCTCACTGCCGATGCTGTTCTTCTATAATATCGTTTCCGGTGGCTTACGTGCGGAAGGGGATTCTTCTACACCGTTTAAAGTGCTGGTGATCTGCGGTCTTCTGAATGTGGCATTTGACGCATTCTTCATCGTTGTTGTGAAAATGGGCGTTGCCGGCGTAGCGATCGCTACTACACTGACCCAAAGCCTTTCCGCCCTGATGATCGGTATCTTCGCTTCTCGGAAAAACCGGACGATCCGGTTCTCGTTTAAAAAACTTGGGATTGACGGAACACTTCTGAAAGGTGTCCTGCGCATCGGGCTGCCGGCAGGTATTCAAACGGTTATCATCACACTCTCCAACGTTATCGTGCAGTATTTTATCAATGATTTCGGGGAGACAGCAGTCGCTGCTTTTGCCACATACTATAAAGTGGAGAATCTGATCTTTCTTTCTATTCTGGCTGTCGGACAGGCATCCACGACTTTTGCCGGGCAGAATATGGGAGCCGGACAGTACAAAAGGATCCGAAAGGGAAGCATCACCATGCTTTGCCTGGGAGCCGGCATCACAATTATTGTAGCCGGTCTGATCCTGCTGTTCCCGAACGTGGTCTTCCGCTGGTTCATGAAAGATCAGGACGTTGTAGCGAATGCCATCAGTCTGGCAATGGTTTCTTTCCCATTTTATTGGATTTATCCGGCAATCGAAGTATTTGGTGGAGCTATCCGGTCTCTGGGCTATTCCATCACTTCCATGATTGTGATCATCATTAATCTATGTGCCGTTCGGATTGGCTTGCTGTCACTGTTTTCAAGAACGATCCATACCATGCGGTCTCTGGCTGCAGTCTATCCGATTACCTGGGCGATTGCTGCCATCAGCTTTACCGTGATTTTTTTCATTGTGATAAGCAGGCATATAAAGAAGCATGAGCCTTTGGCAAAATCGCAGGAAAAAGAAATAGTTTCATAATCAATCTACCCTATAGTACAATTGAATCAATGGAAGACGTCATCATCCGTCCGATGAATGACTACGGGCATGTGGATGACGAAACGCCGTCCTTCGCCATTTCCCTGCACAAGGAATACAGGGGACTGGGAATCGGTACACGGATGATGCAGGAGATGTTAAATCTCCTGAAAAGCAAGGGCTTCAAAAAAGCATCCCTTGCAGTACAAAAAGCGAACTATGCAGTTAAGATGTATGAAAAACTTGGCTTTCAGATCCTTCGTGAAAGTGAAGAGGAATACATCATGGTCTGCGACCTGCTACAGGAATAAACCGTTTATAAGGAGGTAGTGTGATGCCGGAACAGAATATCCCAAAGTTCACTTATAAAGAACTGCGCAATTTGTTTGCGACAGGTGATTCGAAAAGAGATGAGAACCTGCTTCCGCCTGACGATGTTTTTCGGATGACGGACCAGGATTATGCCTTAGATGGACGTCCGGAACATACGCTTGACGTCTACTATCCGGTCGGGACCGAAGGCGCACTGCCGGTGATCTTTAACATTCATGGCGGCGGATGGACATATGGCAACAAGGGGGTCTATCAGTATTACTGCATGTCCCTGGCGCAAAAAGGGTTTACGGTGATCAATATGAATTACCGCCTTTCGCCGGAAAGCCGCTTTCCGGCGCAGCTGGAAGATGTCTTCACAGCTTTGTCGTTCATTCTGGAACGGAAAGAACGCTACCATTGCGACATGGATCATCTTTTCCTGGTTGGTGATTCTGCCGGGGCACAGTTGGTCAGTCAGGTGTGTGCGCTTGTGACAAACCCGGAGTACCGAAGGCTGTTTGATCTGGAAATCCCGGAGGTCCGTATTCAGGCCGCATTGATGAACTGTGGCGTTTACAACGCAAAAAACTCTTTCTTTGATGAAGAAGGAAATCGGATCGGTCTGGCGGACACATATCTGCCGGAGGATGTTGAGAAAGAGAAAATCCTGCAGCAGATGGATGTGCTTGCGTATGTCACCGGAGATTTCCCGGCTTCCTGCCTGATGGGCAGCGTGAATGATGCGGTTTCGCTTACCGATACGGATGCATTTGCGGAACTGCTGAGGAGCAAGGGCGTGAATGTCCTGAGTCTGTGGTATGGACAGGATGACCCTCAGCTTGGCCATGTATTCCATGTCAATATTTCCCTGGAAGCTGCAAGAGAATGCAACGAAAGAGAGATTGCTTTCCTGCGTACTTTGCTTTAAGTTCTCTGCCGTCGGGTCGTTGAAAACAACTCCCGGATATGTTTTAATAGCAGCAGAAAAGAGGAAAACAATCATGAAAAAATCAATCATTATCCTTCTGACTCTGGTCATGGTCCTGGCGCTAGCCGGATGTAAGGCGGAGAAGAAAGAAGAGCCGACAACACAGGAGATCCAGACAACACAGGAGATCCAGACAACGACCGAATCTGTGACGGAAAACACCAAAGAAACAACGACCGCGGAAACCACTACGGCGGAAGCAACCACGGAAGAAACCATGCCGAGTCCGGTCTTTGCAGATGATCCGGTCGTTTATCAGCTTACGGACATTGACGGGAATGACTGGTATACACCAACCGGTCTTGATGCGATCCTTCTGACGGCCTCCGGAAGATTATCTCTTCTGACAAATGGCGAACTGAAGAAAAATGTTGGTGCGGAAGTGACACTGGCACAGGATGCAGTTGCTGCAGGCCTGTACAGTTACGGAAACGGCGGATACCGCATTGTTCTGTTCATCCGGAGTGATGGATCCTTATCGGGTGTCAGCGCAAGCGATATGATCGACAAGCATCAGATCACGATCATCGATAATATCGGCGGTCTGAAATACGTGACGGAAGTGCATGAAGTACAGGATTTTGATGCGTTTGGCATTGTCGCGAAAACACAGGATGGCACGGAAACATTGATAGATCCGTTCCTGCAGTAAGAAGGGATCTGCGCACCATATATCGATCAGTAAGAGGACATCCGAAAGGGTGTCCTTTCTGTTGCAAGGCAACTGTGCTACAATGAACAAAGGATATATGAGGTGATAGGAATGAACGAACAACTTTTAAAAGCGAAAATACCAGGGGAGGAGACCGGGATCGAAATCAGGCATTCCCTGTGTGACATCTGTATGCCGGGCATGCCGTGCGGACTGGATCTATATGTAAAGGATGACAAGATCCTGAAAGTCGAAGGCTGGAAAGAGTTCCCCGGGAATAAGGGGAAACTGTGCGTGAAAGGCGCAGCCTCTAGGGAGTATCAATACAGCAGCGCCAGGCTGACGCAGCCTTTAAAAAGGATCGGCGAGCGGGGAAGCGGACAGTTTGAACCAATCAGCTGGGACGAGGCACTGGACATTTGCGCCGAACAGTTTTTAAAGATCAAAGAGCAGTATGGACCGGAGGCAGTCGTCTGGAACTGCGGCTATTCCAAGTGGTACCGGCCGTGGCTGCACAGGCTGACCCATTCCTTCGGCAGCCTGAATTATGTGACCGAGTCCTCCACCTGTCATTGTGCGGAAGTGATGAGTTATAACTGCGTTTTCGGCAGTTATATGCGGCCGCAGATACCGGCAGCGAAGGTCGTCATTGCCTGGGGTTCGAACCCGCTGGTCAATAAGATCAACATGGGAAAGAACCTGATGCAGTTCAAGGAAAACGGCGGCACGCTGGTGGTCATTGACCCAAGGCTCACACAGGCAGCAGAGAAACTGAGCGATATCCATCTCCGTCCGCGCATCGGAACGGATGGCTATATGGCCAATGCCATGGCCAACTATATCATTGAAAAAGGATATATCGATCAGGACTTTATAGATCGCTATGTGCATGGCTTCGAGGCCTATAAAGAGATGGTGAGCCATTACACTCTGGAGTTGGCAGAAGAGAAAACTGGCATTCCGAAAGAAAAAATAGTGGAAGTAGCGGAGCTGTTTGTTTCCGCGCCAAACACGCTGGTATTTCCAGGAAACGGCCTGACGCACCGGGTGGATGGATTCAATCTGCACAGGTCGGTGCTTTCCATTATGGTCATCACCGGCAAGGTGGACCGGCCGGGGACTTACAGTCCTGTCCAGGAGACGCTTTGCCATGGTCCCGGCGGATTCCGCGGGCGGGAAGAGGAGTTTATCAATGACGTAAAGCCAAAGGATTGCAAGCCTCCGATCGGCAAAGGGCACTTTCCTCTCTGGTTTGATTACATTAATGAAGCGCAGGGGACCGATCTTGCCAGACAACTTCGGACGGGCGATCCATATCCGTTAAAGGGACTTGCCGCCTTTGGCATGAATTATAAGATGTTTCCGGAGTCGGACGCATTCTTAGAGTCGTTGAAAGAATTTGATTTTATCATGGCAACGGACATCTTCCATACAAAGGTCTGTGACATGGCGGACATCGTGCTTCCTGCGAAGACCTTCTTTGAGAAGGGGGAAGCAAAGTGCTTTTCCGATCGCTTTGTAGTGTGGACGAAACCGGCAGTGCCTGCAGTTGGAGACTGCAGGGATGACGTAGAGATCATAACGGAACTGGCAAAGCGGATGCGGTTGAACGATGAACTCCTGGAGGCCGGCTATGATGCAGGAATCCGTTATATGCTGGAAGGTTCCGGTATTACTGACTTCGATGCACTTCATGAATCCGGAGAACCGATAGTCGCGCCAAATGCAAAGCCTTACGTACCGGGAAGTTATCTGGCTTCTGAAAAGAACACAATCTCCGGAAAGATCGAATTATATAGCGAGACAATCGCAAAATATCCGGACTACGGTCTGAATCCGCTTCCGGCTTGTGCAGAACAGCAGGACGACGCTGATATACAGGACTATCCATTTACGATCATGACAGGAGCGCGGATCTCGAATGCGATCCATTCCAGAACCACAGGTATTTCCTGGCTTCGCTCCCAGTCAAAAGACCCGGTGATAAAGATCAATCCGAAAGATGCCGAACAGCTGGGAATCAAAGAGGACGAGATGGTTTTCGTGATCACGGAAGTTGGACGGATCCGTCTTCCGGCGATGCTGACGGAAGAATATGCGGAAGGTGAAGTCGGGATGTATCACGGATTTGATGAGGCAAATGCAAACAGCATCCTGCCGGAAACATTGTTGGATCCGTATTCAGGGTTCCCGGCGTTTAAGCAGTTCCGGTGCAGGATCGAGAAGGAGGAGGTGTGATCATGAGTGGACGATTTCAATTCATTCCGGAAAGATGCATAAACTGCGGCACATGCTCTGTGGCCTGCATGGATCAGAATGATCTGTATCCGGAGAAGGGTGATGTGCCATATCGCAGATGCTATACGGTGGAAGAGGGGCATGGCGAAGAAACAAAGATACATTATTTGTCTTCCGGGTGCATGCACTGCGTGGATGCGCCATGTATCAGTGCCTGCCCGTCGGGATGCTTATATAAAGACGAGGAAACGCAGCTTACGCTGTATGATGCATCAGCCTGCGTCGGATGCAGGCTCTGCCTGGAGGCGTGCCCTTTTGACGCACTGGTGTTTTCTGATGATGGTGTGATGGCAAAGTGTGATGGATGCGCGGAACGTGTCAAACATGGACTTCTGCCTGCCTGCGTTTGCGCCTGTCCGTATGATGCGTTGCAGTTTGAGTAGATGTGACAGGGGATGGCGTTTTGCCATCCCCTTAGTTTTTAATAATATGATATGTCGACGATAACGGCGGTGCCTTTGGCGATGGCCATAAGGGTCTCTCCATTCGGCCCGCAGAACTGGTATTCCGTGTTTGCTCCGATAATGGCATTTGCGCCGAGTTCTTCCGCGCGTTTTACAATCTTGCTGAATGCAGAAGATGTTGCTTCGCCAAAAGCCGTTACAAATTCATCATGTGTCATATCCTGGACACTTTTCGGTTCTTCCCCTTCTTTACAGCCCATTTTCCCGCCAACCATGGACTGTGCGACCAAAACTTTTTTGTATTTTACGATTCTCTGTCCTTCTATGCTGTTTGTTGTTGTTGTAACCATTTTGCATCCTCCAGATCCTAATCCTAAATTGCTTTTCTTATTATACTATAACGCTCCGTATTATTCTATTACAGATATCAGGATTAATCTTCGGAAAGAATATCCATCTTTTTCTTGCGGCGCAGGTAGATAAACCAGTATGGCAATCCGACACAGAGTGCTCCGCCTATAATATTGCCTATCGTTACCGGAAGTAAGTTTGCGCCGAACATTCTTCCCACTGTCAGCACGCTTGTATCCACACCTGCCGCCGTTGCCGCTGCAGCATATGCCGGAATGGCTTTGGCAAAGAGGCCGGCGAATAAATAATACATATTTGCGACGCTATGTTCGAATCCGCAAAGCACGAATATCAGGATCGGGAAGAAGACTCCAATGATCTTACCAACGATATCTTTTGCTGTGAATGAGATCCAGACAGCGATGCAAACGAGAAAGTTACAAAGAATACCTTTGATGAGCGCATCCCCAAAGGTTATGCTGCATTTTGCCGTTGCGGTAGAAATAACCGAAACCGCCACACCATTGTCGAACAGACTGATCTGATGGCTGAAGACAACGCCTGCTGCAAGCAGGATACTTCCGATAAAGTTGCCAATATACGTAAATACCAGGCTCTTGACCATTTTTTTTGCAGTAACGGCTTTTTCCAGAAGTGGAATGATCAAAAGACAATTGCCGGTGAACAATTCGGAACCGGCAATCAGGACCATGGTCAGGCCTCCCGGAAACACGACTGCACCCAGAAATTTACCGAGTGATGCGGGCTTTACGGCTACCGCAACAGTGGTGGATGCAATTGCGCCTAAAGCAACAAAGAGCCCTGCCAGAATCGCAAGAATGATTAATTTTACGGTTGGTGTATTCGCCTTACTTCTACCAATTTCAATATAGTTCTGGGCAACGTCAGCTGGTGAAAAGAAATTCATAAAGCATTCCTCCCTGTAATATCAATACATAAAACTACACCATGAGGTATTTTATTGAAAAATAATTACAATATCTAGCAAGAAATATAGTAATTTATAAATATATTTTGGAAAAGTGACAAAAGAACCGTCCCCTTGTCACGTTTTTTTATCGGCTGTATAATCCTATTAATAACATGATGCATCAATCCATCAGTAATATTAAGGAGGAAAAAGATGTTTGATATTTCCAATACATGTATTGAAAAAGGCTGTCTGGCAGGAGAAGTTGCTGTCATCACCGGATCGACCAGTAACGTGGGAAAAGGCTTTGCTCAGGCAATCGCATGGGCAGGCGGCAAGGTCGTGATCGTTGGCCGCGGCGAAGAACGGGGCATTGCTGTGAGAGACGAGATCAATGCGGACAATGGCGAAGGTACTGCCATCTTCGTGCAGGCGGATGTATCCAAAGCAGAGGACATCGAAAGACTGAAAGAAGAGGCGTACGCTGCATTCGGCAAGGTCGACATCGTCATCAACAACGCGATGGACATGTCCCTGAATTATTCCATTATGGAATCTCCGGTCGAGGATCTGGACCGCGCGTATGGCATTTCCGCCCGTGCGTTTATGCTGACGGCACACGCCTTCGTACCGGATATGGTCAAACGTGGCCATGGCACGATTACTTATTCTACCACGCAATTCCACTATATTCCGGGCATGCTCGGCGGCAGCGTTTATACCGCGTCGAAGGCAGCTGCGACATCGGAATGCATGAGCCTTTCCAACGAGCTTCTTGGTACTGGCGTCAATGCGTTCTGCTTCCAGCCGGCAGGCGTTGGCCCGGTCCGTCCGAACTCTGTGAAAGTGGTTACGGAAGAGATGAAAAAGATGAAGATGCCGGGCTTCCCAAGCATGACTCCTCCGGATGCATCCGGCGCGGCCATGGTCTATATGCTGCTTCATGCGGATGAAATGAATGGCACCGGTGTTATGGTTGGCGATGTGCTGAAAGCAATGGACTATCCTTTCCCTTGCCCGGAGACCCTGGTCGATCACCATCGTACGTATACGGAAGAAAGGCCGCTCACCTTAATGTTTGGCTATATGATCCACGGCTTCCCGAAGAAAGAAGAATAAGATGGATTTCTATGATGAAACCACAAATGCGATCGAATGGATCGATCTGGAAACGTGGGAACGGAAGCAGCTTTTCCAGAACTACCTGGGAACCGATCTGCCATACATTATCATTACAGCGAATGTTGACGTTACGAGGCCGCTGGCTTTTGCGCATGAAAATGGCATCTCGTTCAACCTTGTGATGGTGTATCTCTGTAACAAGACGGCGGATTCGATCCTTAATTACCGGTATCGCTTTATCGATGGAAAACCATTTGTGATCAACCACACCCGGCCGACGGTCAATCATCTGCAAAAGGGGAGCGATATTTTTGTCATTGGAGAAGGCCCGTGGCCGTGCGATGATATTGTATCTTTCTGCAAAGCCTGTCATGAAAATATGGAACAGGTGACGCAGGAATACCGGAAGGAAAGAATTGACCACAAGCTGGATATCATCAATTACACCAGCGTCCCGTGGATCCAGTATACCGGCTTTGTCCGGACGATCGCACATGACGGCGTGGATAACGCGCCGAAGATCTCGTTTGGCAAGTATTTCGTAGCACCGGATGATCCGAATAAGATCCTGATGCCAGTCTCCAGTCAGACGCATCACGGACTGATGGATGGCGTTCACGTCGGGAAGTTTTACACCCAGCTCCAGGAAGCATGCGATCGTTTGTAACATTTTTC
>JAFZKG010000119.1 GCA_017553695.1 Lachnospiraceae bacterium | reverse complement strand
TTTGCTTCCGCAGAAATATTGTAATAGTTGATGACCGGCCCCCGGATCGCAAATGTGATAGTGCCTGCAAAAAGCCCTATGATAATACCGATGATCACAAAGGTATAAGCGTCAAATTTAGCTTTTTCCACGTCGCCACGGCCGAGAGTCTGTCCCGTAATGATCCCGCTTGAGTTTGCCACGGCCTGACCGAAAATGGTGACCAGCTGAACGACGACCGTGGAAACGGAGTTTGCCGCAACGAAGGTGCTGCCAATATGTCCCATCACGATGGCGATTGCATTATTGCCAAATGTCAGAAGCGTATCACTGACAAGGACCGGGAAACTGACCTTGATATATTCCTTTACCAACCCTTTGACCCGCATAAAGAAATCTTTGATCCGGTATCCGATCCGTTTATCGATAAAAAAGAAATAACCTGCGATGATCAGAAATTCGAATGTCCTGGCGATCGTAGTGCCCAAGGCTGCACCGGCAATCTCCATACGTGGTGCTCCGAGTTTTCCGAAGATAAACATCCAGTTAAAAAAGATGTTGGTAAAGAAGGCAATAATCGAAGAAATCAGAGGCACTTTCACAAGATTGACGCTGCGGAGGACCGTCGTCAAAGGCGTTGTAAAGGCAGTCATGAGAAAGGTCGGAAGGATCCACCGCAAATAAGTGACACCGTGGTTAACAACTGCTTCGTCTTGCGTATATATGCGCATGACAGTGAATGGAAAAAACGCTGTTAACACGGTAAACAGAAGACAGAGCAAAATTGCCGCCCGCAGCATGATCGTGACCGTCTGCTTCAGAGAATGGTTATCACCCATTCCATAATACCGTGCGGTCATAACGCTTGTTCCCATGCCCAGTCCCATACACATGACCATGGCGAGAGAAAAATAATTACCTCCAAGCGCGGAGGCGGAAAGCTGCGCATCTCCCATCTGGCTGAGCATGACCGTGTCCATCAGATGGACGCCGACCGTGATCAGACTCTGCAGTGCGATCGGCCATGCAATCCGGAACATAACTTTATAAAGCTCAGTATTCTTCAAGTATTTTCCAATCATATTCCAGACCCCTTGAACTGACGAATGTCATAATAACGGCTCTATTATACAACAAGATTCCGCAGATTGCTCAAGATTGTAATAAAGAAGATTATGTGTGGGAAACAGCCTGGCAATTTGATATAATATTTCCATCAAATTTATTATGTCAGGAGGCAGAAAGGAGATGGATATTATGCCATCACTTAAACTTGCATTTAATATTTCCGTCAAAGTTGATACCCCGATCGTGATCGGACAGGATGAAGTCAACGGCCGCAGGCAGCTGATCCCGATCCTTTCCGGCGAACTTACAGGGGAGGGGCTGCATGGCGTGATCCTTCCGGGTGGAGTGGACAGCCAGGTCATCCGGCCGAACGGTTTGTGCGAACTCTCTGCCAGATATGGCGTGAGAATGGATGACGGATCATCCTTCTACATTCAGAACGACGGGATCCGTACGGTACCGCCGGAGTATGTGGATGCCGTCAAGAACGGAGAATTCATCGATCCAGATCTCTACTATTTCTGCACGCACCCGGAATTCGAGGTCTATGACAGGCGCTTGGATTGGCTGAACGAAAAAGTTTTCGTCTGCTGCGCGACCAGGTTGCCAGATCAGGTGATTTTGGGGTATTATACAGTTGAATTGGAATAAACTGGAAAGAAGGTATTACGATGCAAACCTGGTCTCCTCTTACAAAAGCAATCATGGCTGCCGTAGCGACATTTGCGTTGCTGCTGGGAATAGACGCAATCCGGCATTCCGTACGCGGGTTGCCGCTTCAGCCTAACTGGCTCGTGCTGATCGTCATTTCGGTGGTCACGGGCGTAGCATGGTATTTTACAAACCCTCGGAAATGACCGTTCTATGCCATAGTTGTTTGACGGCGTCATAAATATTAGTACAAATGAGTGCGGGCACCGAATGGTGCCCGTAATCGGAAAAAGGGAGAAAAAAATGAGACGTTCCTATCTGAAAAAAGCAGGGATCATGATCCTGGCACTGATCATTTCTTTTCCGTTACTTCTGGGACTGGCAGGCAAAACAAAGGCAGAAGAATATGATAGCAATCGTTACAAAATGATCACCGTTCATGCCGGAGAGGATGGCTATTTTGACGATGATCCGACCATACACACGGTTGAGTCGCTGCATATTCGCTATATCGATGACCCGGCTACAGCAAAAGAGATCATGGATGCGGGCATCACATTAGAGGAATATCTTGGTGCAGTCGAGCCATCCGGAGAATAAGGAAAGCCCGGGGAGGTATTGCCGGATGAAAAAACAAAGATTCATCGTGGTCAGCATCCTGATCATGCTGTGCCTTCTTATGTGCATGGGCTGTGAATCAGGAGGGAAAGGTATGATCGTCGGAGAAAAGATAAAAAAAGATGACATCACGGATTTCTATTACACCTATGACAGTTCGACAGATCCGCCGGACTATCTGCGGTACCGCTTCTTCGTCCAGGACGGCACCTGCTGGTTCCATTACGAGAAGCGCGAAGGGGATCACTGGCCGCTGACCGAGGAGGATATCAGCGACTCTGTCGACGTGGAGCTGACACCGGATCAATGGCAGCAGTTTTATGAATATCTCGAGGGTGGAAGCGTGACCGCGAGAGAAGAGTCCGTGACGTCTGGCGACGCCGGCCCGTGGATGTATATTTATTGGAAGAAGGACAAATCGAAATATCAGGTGTTCGAGTTCGAGTCCTGGGGGAGACAGAAAGAGTTCGAAGAATTCTGTAAACAATTGAAAGACGGAAAATAACCGCGAATACATCAGCAAAAAGGACTGCCGTGAAAGCAGTCCTTTTTTAATGTCTTAAGTGGACGCGTGCCATGCGCGTGTCACATCGCCGCGCCAATCAAAGGCGCCGGCACTTAGCCTTCAAGGTCGTCAATATACTCCGATGCATTCTCGCCAGCCATACGGCCGCTGTTCAGGCAGAACGCCATTGTGTTGCCGGCGAAGGTGAACGGGTAGCAGTCACCGTAAATTGCGCAGGCATCTGTGCCGACTGCATATAATCCAGGGATCACTTCGTTGTCATCGGTCTCCACTTCTAACATATGGTTGACCTTGATGCCGCCGAGTGTACCATAGGCACCGGCATAAAACTCCAGCGCGTAGAACGGGCCCTTTTCCATCGGGTAAAGGAAGCGGCGGTCTTTCTCAAACAGATCGTCCCAGCCGGCCTCGCACATATCGTTGTATTCCTCAACGGTATCCATGAACTTGTCTACCGGCAGGCCGATTCTTTCAGCCAGTTCCTCCAGCGTATCTGCTTTATAGAAATACTGATAGCCGGATGCGATCGCATCTTCCACGTGTTGATCCCATTTCTCAAACATCTCACCGCCGTGTACGTGATCGAGCAGATCCGGTCCAAGCTTCATGTATTTCTTGACCATCTTGCTGTCCATGATGGAGATGCCGACATTCTTCGGCTGCTGCAGGATTGCATTGCCGGTGAATGTGGAGTTCGGCGCGAGATCTTCATTCATGAAACGTTCGCCGCGCATATTGACCCAGAGACCCGGCTGGCGGAATGCGCCGTCCAGATCAAACACGGTCATATTGTCCGGGCACTGATACATCAGTTCCATCATCATATGGGATTTGCCTGCACCAACTTCCCATGCCATGCGGATACAATCGCCCTTCATGCCAGGAATACGGAAGGAGAACAGATCCTTGCCCCATTCAAAGCCGAAGCGCTCCTTGATGAGTTCCGGATTATCACCGAAGCCTCCTGTTGCGATGATGACAGCATCAGCGCGGACCTCGAACGTTTCATCGCCTTTCTTTGCGATCACGCCGACAGCGCGGCCATTTTCCATGATGATCTTCTCACCGGTGGTCTCGAACATG
>JAFZKG010000118.1 GCA_017553695.1 Lachnospiraceae bacterium | reverse complement strand
GTTTTCTGCAGATATCGGGGCCAGTTCCGGACATTCACATCCGCTGGCCACTTCCCGCAGTTTCTGTGCAAAGCGGTCCGTGATCTCCACGGAATCGACCGGGATAAGATGCAGCGAAAACTGGCTGAAATGATAGTCGCCATTCAGCGTATCCAGGGCGATAGACGCAGGATCCTTCCCTTCATGCAGGGCAAGGAACTGGTCAAAGTGTTCCCTGGCCAACTCCAATTCTGTTTTCTGTTTTCTGCATGAGGATACTGTCATGGATCAGTTTTCTTCCTTGCCAAACGCCTTTTTTGCTGCTTCTACATCTTTCGGGATCATATGATCCAATGCCTGCTCATATGCATGTTCATTTGGCAGGATCACAGACGGTTTTCCTTCCCCGCCACCGAATTTCAGAGCATCCAGGATCACACTTTCCTCTTTGATCTCAAAATCTTTGATGATCGGATCAAATCCATCCAGATATGCTTTGATCTGCATTGCCCCGGTATTCTTCGGGATCATGTCAATATAGAATTCCCCCAGAAAATCCGTTGTAGTCTCCGCAACAACGATTTTGTTGACCAAAAGTTCTACTTTTGCATCCACAACGGCTTCTTCGATCCCGTCTTTATCCACACATAAAGCTCCCTTTACAAAGCATTTGTTGTAGAAATACAGGTTCTTATACAGAACACGCGGCTTATTGGAACCATCGGTGATTGGCTTCAGCCCCTGTTTTTCAATGATCTTTTCCCATTCTGCATCTTCACAGTAGACCGTCTGAAGTGCACGTAACGGGCACGCCTGTACGCAGCGCGGCTCTTTCCAGCCGTTATCAGTCAGATGTGCGCAGCCGGTGCATTTCTGTGCGCAGCCCAATTCTTCATTCCAGCTGATCATGCCATACGGGCAGGCATCCACGATGCCCCGATCCGCTGCACGTTTATAATCAATGATCATAAGGCCGTCGCTTCTCTTGATAAATACATCCGGATATTTTTTCGCGCATGGTGCATTATCGCAATGCTGGCACATCCGGGTCACATAGGTGACTTCCGTAAATGGTGCCTCTCCACGTTCTGTCATTGTCGGGCAGATCCACTTATTCTCATGTTTCTGCTGTTCATCCGTATAAGGAAGCCATTTGTTGCCAACGTGTTCGTCTTTGCATGCCAGCATGCAGTTAAAACAGCCGACACATTTTTCCAGATCAACGATCATATGAAACTTTTTCATTTCACCGGTCCTCCTTCCCATTTACGGACTTCCACAAGGCAGGAGTTAACAGCAAGTCCGTGTGCATGCTTGGTGATGAATCTGCCTGGTGTCAGGTTGTTGATGCATCCCATGATCTCCGTGGTGTCATCTCCGCCCGGATCATTCTCCAGTGTTACGTAATCTGCACAGCTTTCATAGGAGTGGCAGATGCCCTTCGGAACGCGTTCGGTCGTTTCCAGACCGCAGAGGACCTTTCCTCTGTCGTTATAGACTTCAATGATATCGCCCTGCTTCAATCCACGTTCTTCGGCATCTTTTGTATTCATACGGAATACCCAGTAGCGATGGCCGTCGATCAGCATCCGGTGCTCCTGAATATCATTGATATTGGTATCTTTTAAGTCTCCCATCGTGTGGAAGGACTACTTGGAGTGCGGGGAGAGCAGCTGCCATTTGTATTTTGCATAAGGCTCACTGCCCACACCTTCCCAGCTGTGAATGTAAGTACAGATCGGAAGACGTTCCTCATCATTCGGATCAAAACGTTTCAGCGTCTGTGCCTCAAATTCCAGTAAGCCGGATGGAGTCTGCAGGCCTTCGCCATAACGTCCGTAATACTCGGACGGAAGCGGCGTCAGTTCCGGTGTATCTTTCTTTCGGCCTTCTGCAAACCAGTTGAAGGCAACCGGATCGCGCCGGTTCTCCGGCAGCGGAGGAACGACATAGTAGCCTTTCTTAATAAACTTGCCCCACGGCATGACGCGGGCCATATCGGTTGCCTCGTATAATCTCTTCGTCCAGTCATATTCGGTATTTCCCTCGGAATAGACCTGCCACAGTCCCAGTCTGTTGGCCACTTCCTGGAAAATATCAAAGTCTGCTTTGCTCTCGCCCAAAGGTTCAATGCATTTATGCTGTACAAAGATCACGCGGGAGTTGTTCTGCAGATAGGACTTATCGATATAGCCGCCGCAGGATGCGAACTCGCCGATATCCCAACGTTCAAAGTTCGTGCAGGCCGGAAGGATGATATCTGCAAATCTTGCTTCTCCCTCAAACCACACACTCTGGTTGACGACAAATTCCAGACTGTCACAGCGGTATTGTTTTGCATATCGTTTGGAATCCGGCTGCGTTCCCATATGGGAACCGCCGTATTTATAGTACATACGGACTCTTTCATGTCCCGGTGCAGGATAATGCAAAGTTCCAAACTGTGAATGAACAGAATAAACGCCCAACCCATGCCAGGTAATATCCGCATCATCCTTTGCCATGATGGCTTCCGGAAGAAGAAGTCTCGGGATGGCCTGATATTCAGAACTGACAGATGGTGTCTGCGGCATTCTGTTGTAGGTTGCAACGCCTGCGCCGGTTCCGATGAAGTCACCGGAGAATCCGCCGTCTGCATAACCCGGGAACCAGAACCGGGTATCCAGCGGTGTGCCATACTGCAGGGTACCGAAGTTCACGCCCGGTTTTCCAAGGCCCTGCATTGCGATCAGGCAGACGCAGACTCTAGCCCACTCCGTACCGAATGCGGTACGTCCGGCAGATCCGAAACTGGTCATGGAACCGCATGCCAGATAGGTCTTATGTGTCCCCCAGTATCTTGCCAGTGCGCGGACGGTTCTTGCCGGAACGCCGGTAATGTCTTCCTGCCATTCCGGAGTTTTATCGATCCCATCCTCTTTTCCTAATACATAGGCTTCCCACTTCTCAAATCCGTAGGTTTTCTTTTTCACATAATCTTTGTCATACAGGCCTTCGTGCATCCAAACGTTTGCGATCGCGATACCGAGTGCAGCATCGGTAGCCGGACGCGGGCAGATCCATCTGCCGCGGACAAAGGCTGCTGTTGCGTTCTGATATGGATCGATGTGTACGACCGGGATTCCCAGTTTATTGATCCATTCCCGGCGGATCGTGCCTTCCTGTCCTGCATAATTGCCGGAAGTACTTTCCGGATCGGATGACCAGAATACGATGAACTCGGAATTCTTCAGGCAGTCTTCCACGGTGCCGTATGGCTCTGTTCCGCCGTTACGGGCACTGCCGCCAAAGTGGTGCTGACCACCCCATGCCCAACCTTCCCAGCTGTCCGGGTTATGCATGCACATCGTTGCGCCAATGACGTTAAAGAATCTCTTCGCACAGGAAAGATAATATCCGATACTGCCCCAGTTATGATGGGAACCGGTCGACGCGAAGATCGTTCCCGGACCGTAGGTCTTTCGGATACGGATCATTTCTTTGGCTACAATATCCAATGCCTCATCCCAGCTGATCCGCTCATATCCGGATACACCGCGGTTTTCATAGTGACGGTCTCCATCCGGATCAAAGTCCACACGTTTCATCGGGTACAGACAGCGATCCGGTGAATACACCATCTGCTTCCAGCCCTGCGCGTACGGTGCCACAGTTGTACGGCGAGGGGGCGTCAGTTTCTGCCCTTTTGCAGTGATCGTCCACATATCCGGATCCTCACTGTCAAAATCGATCGGCGTGACACGTACGATCTTGTCGTCTTTCACATAAACAAATAAAGGACCTCCATTGGTGCCGGTGGTGTAACGCATTTCACCATTTGGCATCTTGGTCCCGTAATTTCCTAAATATAAAACATCAAAAGCAAACACTTTCAGAAGCAGGGATGAAAACCACATTGCTTCTGCATCCGGCCCGTTCAGAACGATCTGTCCCTGCTTCGCTGCATTGACAAAATCAAACTGACTGCGGATCAGTGCGGTAACTCTTCTGGCACAGGCTTCATCTTCAAAGATCATTTCAACAACACAGTCTTTATTGATGCCATCCTGTCCGGTCACAAATCCGTCTTTAAAACGGAACCAGCGGCCATAGCTATTATCACGAAGTTTCAACTGTACCGTGATGTTATGTTCGGATAACTCTTTCTTGAACTTCGGAGAAAGAGTTCCAAGAACATTCAGGAGTTTATCCAGCGTGAATAAAGTCCCTCCCACGATCGTTTTGTTGAAGATCTTCAATGACGTTTCTAATGCTTCCTGGGATAAAGTCGTCATATCCGTTTTCCTCACTTTCTTACAATGCCCTGTTATAAATGGACACAATTTCCCTAGTATTATCTTGGTATACCAAAAAGTATACAATGTGTATTCATATTGGTCAACATCTATTTTGTGTATAAAAAAACAGGCTTTGGCAGAAAACTGTCAAAGCCTGTTTTTTTAATGAAAAGGAACTATTTTTCCAGTTTGTTTCTCTCGAAGAATGCTTTCATGACAACATCTGTGATCGGTGATGGAACATCGTCAATGCACTCCGGTCCGCTGTCTCTGAACCACATTGCCTTCGGTGCGTCGCTCTTTAACGGCTCCCATCTCGGCATTGGAGTTCCGTCAGCATCATCGCCATTTGGATCACCGGTCTTAACAAAGTTCGCCATATAGTTGCACATATGACGGGCCAGGTCGAAGTGGAATCCCTTGATTGGTCTCCAGCATTTTGCCAGTGTCTCGAACCAGAACCAAAGGTCGGATGAATGGAAGGTCTTCGGATCATCCCAGCCAGGAATGGATGGATCGAATACGTCATAGTAAACCGGATCGTCAATGCCCAGTTCTTCTTTTCTCTTCTGGACAGCACGTGCGCCGATTTCTATACCGGAAACCATGGATGCTGCATTTGCTTTCTCCAAGTCATCCTCGCCGCAGATCTTCATGAACTCATCGTAGTAAATGCCGAATCTTTCTTTTGCGTCTGCCTTGAACTGCTCCATGGATTCAGATGCCATGCCATTCATGAACTCGGAAGAGGTACGGCTAAACAGCAATGGCATATGCCAATACTTACCGGACATCAACTGTGATTCATGAGAACCTACGGAGAACTGTCCATCCACAACGGTTCCGAAGAATCTTGGATTTTCAACCAGTTTGTCTCTGATATAAACAGCATCCAATGCTCTTGCTTCTGCCAGTGTCTTAACACCTAAGATCTCGAAGAATTCCTCGCCGAATTTTTCTGCCTGCTCCAGATTCTTTCCGCCAAACATCGATGGATATACGCTGTACATAATACCGGAAAGAATGATTG
>JAFZKG010000117.1 GCA_017553695.1 Lachnospiraceae bacterium | reverse complement strand
GGAGACTCCGTCTGCAGGACAATGACCGCATACACGTTATAAAGCGGTACTGCCCCTAAGACCATCATGCCAGCCATTCCGGTACTTCCGTAGATATTCTGGATCAACGCAAGTCCCAAAACAGCCGTGCTGCTCCGGTAACAGGCCTGGACAAACTCGCCCACACAGCTTTTGTCCTTCATGAAGATTTTCGCAAGGATCCAGGCTGCGAAGAATCCGATCGTGGTGGAACCTGCACAGAACAGGACAAACTTTAGATCAAATGTGTCTTTGAAATTCTTGGAAGCAAGGTCCGTAAACAACAGGACCGGCAGCGTGATCGTGAAATTGAATTTGTTCGCCGCAGCCAGAAACCCATCTGTAAGAATATGGACTCTTTTCAGAAAATATCCCAGTGCGATCAGTATGAACAGAGGGATTGTCGCATTCAGTGCAAATACCAGATTACTGCCCATTTTTAGCCATTTCTCCGATAAAAAATACGCTGAAAAATCAGCTGATTAAAGTGTATATTGGTGTAGATTAATTGTCAAATGTAATATATAATGATGGTTACGTTAAAAAACGAGCAAGGAGATGTAACCATGAAAAGAACAGAGATCGTAAAGTTATTTAAAGAGGCGCCTGCTGACGGATCGGCCGTCACGATCGCAGGCTGGGTCAAGACTTCGAGAGAATCCAAGAACGTCGGTTTCCTGGAACTCAATGATGGAAGCTGCTTCAATAATCTCCAGATCATCCTGGATGCTTCCCGTTTCGACAACTTTAAAGAACTTGCAAATCTTTCTGTCGGCAGCGCTGTGATCGTGGAAGGGAAAGTCGTCCTGACACCGCAGGCAAAGCAGCCGCTGGAGGTCCATGCGGATTCTGTCATCATCGAGGGAGACTGCGAGAGTGATTACCCTCTTCAGAAGAAACGCCATTCGCTGGAGTTTCTCCGTACCATCCCGCATCTCCGCGCACGCTCTAATACCTTTAATGCCGTATTCCGCATCCGCAGTGAAGCGGCCTTCGCGCTTCACCGTTTCTTCAATGAGAACGGATTTGTCTATGTACACACCCCGTTGATCACCGGCAGCGACTGCGAAGGCGCAGGCGAGATGTTCCGCGTGACCACGCTGGATCCGAAAGATCCGCCTCTGGATGAGAACGGCAATGTGGATTTCTCCAAGGACTTCTTCGGACAGGAGACCAACCTGACGGTTTCCGGTCAGCTGGAGGGCGAAAGCATGGCACTGGCATTCGGCAAGATCTACACCTTCGGACCGACCTTCCGCGCTGAGAACTCCAACACTCCGCGTCATGCGGCTGAGTTCTGGATGCTGGAGCCGGAGATGGCATTCGCGGATCTGACTGATTATATGGATACTGCGGAGGCCATGATCAAATATGTGGTGAAATACCTTCTGGAGAAATGCCCGGATGAACTGCAGTTCTTCAACAATTTCTACGACAAGGAACTGATCGAGCGTCTGACCAACCTGGCAAACAGCGACTTTGCGCGCGTCAGCTACACCGAGGCAGTCGAGATCCTGAAAGCACATAACGACGAGTTTGAATATAAAGTGGACTGGGGAACCGATCTGCAGACCGAGCATGAGCGCTATCTGACAGAGAAGATCTATCAGAAGCCTGTCTTCGTGACGGATTATCCGAAGGAGATCAAATCCTTCTATATGCGCATCAACGAGGATGGCAAGACAGTTGCCGCAGCCGATATGCTGGTTCCGGGCGTCGGCGAACTCATCGGCGGCAGCCAGAGAGAGGAACGCAAAGAGATCCTGGCGCAGCGCATTCAGGAATGCGGTCTGAACGCAGATGATTATAAGTGGTACATGGATCTTCGCCGCTATGGCAGTGCAAAGCATGCCGGCTACGGACTTGGCTTCGAGCGTCTGATCATGTACGTGACCGGCATTGGCAACATCCGCGACGTCGAGATCTACCCTCGCACCGCCGGAAAACTGGTGTAAAATCCGTATATTTTAAATATAAGAAACTATTTGTGCTAAATAGGTGTTTGGTATATAATACCTAAGGCTTTAATAAAAAGGGAAAGAGGATATAGACTCGTATGGATTCAAAAACGATTGCATACATTATTAAGAGAGTCATTCTCGCCATTGTTACGATCTGGGTCGTCATGACGGTGACTTTCTTTGTAATGCATTTTGTTCCGGGCGGTCCTTTCACCAGTGAAAAAGCAACAAGCCCTTCCGTACAGGCGGCCATGGAGGCCAAGTACGGATTGGACAAACCGCTGCTGGAGCAATACGGAACTTATATGAAAGATATTATCACCAAGTTTGATTTCGGTCCTTCGATCAAACAGAAAGGCCGGACCGTTGTTGATATTATCGGGGATGGTTTAAGAACGTCCGTAAAACTTGGTGTGATCGCAGCCGTTTGGGGAACGATCGTCGGAATTATATTAGGCGCTATCGCTGCCCTGAAACGGAATACGGTGATCGACCGTATCATTATGGTAATATCCACGGCATTCATATCGATGCCCGGATATATCGTCGGATCGCTGCTTCTTTTGATCGTTGCCGTGAAACTGCACTGGGTTCCGGCAAACGGCACAACCGCTGCAGGTCTGATCCTTCCAGTCATAACTCTTGGCCTTTCTCCTATGGCCAACTTCGTCCGTCTGACCAGATCTTCCATGCTGGATGTTCTCGGACAGGATTATATCCGTACTGCAAGAGCAAAAGGTGTTTCCGGAACAAGGATCATTTTCGGGCACGCATTGAAGAATGCATTGATCCCGGATATCACTTACTTCGGACCTATGCTTGCATATATCGTTACCGGCTCCCTTATCGTGGAGCAGATCTTCTCTGTTCCGGGAATCGGCCGCGCCTTCGTTTCCAGTATCATCAACAGAGACTATCCGATGGTCATGGGTACTACGATCGTGCTTTCCGTGCTGATCGTCATCATGACCCTGGTCAGTGATATTCTCTATAAAGTCGTCGATCCTCGGATCGACTTCAGTTAAGGAGGTGCGAAGGATGAAGCCATTTGATAACAAAACACCTTTTAATCTCCAGGTGAACATGGACAATTTCCTTCCTGCATCCGCAGAGGATAAAGCCTACATGGTCCAGATGCGTCCTTCCACGACCTTCTTCCGGGATGGCGTGAAGAGACTGCTGAAAAATAAAGTGGCAACGGTCAGTATGTTCGTGATCGTGATCATCGCGCTCGCAGCGATCTTCATTCCGATGTTCTGGCCTTATGCGTATGAAGCTCAGCTGGGCAATCAGCCGGGAAAACCGGTCGATAACAGTTATGCGAATCTGCGCCCGTTTGAATATGGAAAAACGGAGCAGGCAAAAATCGAGGCGGGCGAAAAAGTGTTCCCGCATGTCTTCGGAACCGATTCGGCCGGCCGTGATTATTTTATCCGTATTGTATACGGTACCCGGATCTCACTTGCCGTCGGTTTCTTCGCCAGTATTATTGTTTTGATCATCGGATTCGTCATAGGCTCCATATCAGGGTATTTCGGCGGAAAAGTGGATATGGTCATCATGCGTATCGTCGATGTGTATTATTCGCTGCCGGATATGCTGATGATCATCCTTCTGGCAGCCGTTATGAGGCAGACACTCGCGCAGGCGCTTGTTGGAACTGCTTTGGAAAAACTGGGAAGCAATATGATTTCCCTGTTCATCGTATTTAGTATTCTGTACTGGGTCAGCATGGCACGGCAGATTCGTGGCCAGATCCTTGCTCTGAAAGAGCAGGAATATGTGCTCGCTGCAAGAACTGCAGGTGCAAAGGGAAAATGGATCATCATGAAGCATCTGTTCCCGAACTGCATCGGCATCATGGTTGTGTACACTGCTCTGCAGATCCCAAGTGCGATCTTTACGGAAAGTTACCTTTCCTTCCTGGGACTTGGTGTGAATGCTCCGATGCCTTCCCTTGGTTCCTTAACATCTGACGCATTGAATGGTATCAGCAGCTACGGTTACCGTCTGGTCATCCCTGCTGTTGTAATCTCGCTCATCGTGCTTTCTCTGAACCTCTTTGGTGACGGCCTCAGAGATGCCTTTGACCCGAAGTTGAATAGTTAGGAAGGAGGAGACAATGGATCACTTATTAGAAGTCAATCATTTAAAAACCTCTTTCTTTACAAATGCAGGTGAAGTAAAGGCCGTCAATGATGTGTCCTTTACTCTGGATAGAGGAAAAGTATTAGGAATCGTAGGTGAGTCCGGTTCCGGCAAGAGCGTGACCGCATATTCGATCATGCAGATCCTTGCCCCGACCGGAAAGATCGTTGGCGGTTCTGTTCTCCTGGACGGAGAAGAACTGGTCGGCGCATCGGAAAAGAAGATGAAAGAGGTCCGCGGAAACAAGATCTCCATCATCTTCCAGGATCCTATGACTTCCATGAACCCAACCTATACGGTCGGTCACCAGTTGGAAGAAGCAATCATGCTTCATACAAACCGGAACCGGGAGCAGGCAAAAGCAAGAGCCATCGAAATGCTGCGTCTGTGCAACGTGAATGAACCGGAGAAACGTGTCAAACAGTATCCGCACGAGCACTCCGGCGGCATGCGTCAGCGTTGTATGATCGCAATGGCACTGGCCTGTGAACCGGATATTCTGATCGCGGATGAGCCGACGACTGCTCTTGACGTGACCATCCAGGCTCAGATCCTGGAACTGATGAAATCACTGCAGGAAGAACTGGGAATGGCCATTATCATGATCACTCACGACCTTGGCGTTGTGGCACAGCTTTGTGATGAAGTGATCGTTATGTATGCCGGCGGCATCTGTGAACATGGCACGGCAGATGAGATCTACTACAATCCGAAGCACGAATATACAAAAGGTCTGATGCGTTCGATCCCGACCGCTGATACAGCCGGTCATAAGCTTCAGCCGATCGAAGGAACCCCGATCGACCTTCTGAACATGCCAAAAGGATGCCCGTTTGCTCCGCGTTGTGAAAATGCGCTGAAGGTCTGCATCACGCATGCACCATGCAAGGTCCGGATCAATGAAAATCATACGTCATCCTGCTGGATGTGTATCAAGGAAGGTCTGGAAGCAGGTACCATGAAACCGGAAGATCTTCCGGAAGATGCAAGGGAGGTGCTGATCAATGGCTGACGAGAAAAAAACGCTGGTGAAAGTTGAGCACCTGAAAGAATATTTCAACATCAAGACGGGTATGTTCAAATCAACACCGCTGAAGGCCGTGGATGATGTTTCATTTGAGATCAAGAAAGGCGAAACACTTGGTCTTGTCGGGGAATCCGGCTGTGGAAAAACAACAGTTGGCCGGACGATCCTCCGTCTTTATGAGCCAACAGACGGAAAGATTTTTTATGACGGCGTGGAGATCAAATCCAAAGCATCCTTAAAAGAATTCCGTAAAAAAGCAACGATGGTTTTCCAGGACCCGTACTCTTCCCTGAATCCGCGTATGACGGTGACGGATATTATTGCGGAGCCACTGGATATTCATAAACTGTGTAAAACAAAAGAAGAACGGAAGGCTCGCGTTCTGGAGTTAATGGACTACGTCGGATTGAACTCCGAACATGCCGTTCGTTACGCACACGAGTTCTCCGGCGGACAGAGACAGAGGATCGGAATCGCAAGATCTCTGGCAGTCAATCCGGAATTCATCGTCTGTGACGAGCCGGTCTCCGCATTGGACGTGTCCATTCAGGCACAGGTCATCAACATGTTTGATGAACTGCAGGACCGCCTGGGTCTGACATATCTGTTCATCGCGCATGACCTGCTTGTCGTACGCCACATCTCGGACCGGATCGCTGTTATGTATCTGGGCCGTATGGTGGAAATGGGCGAAGCGCAGGAAATCTATAACCATCCGATGCATCCATACAGCAAATCCCTGCTGTCAGCCGTTCCGGTTCCGGATCCGAAGATCGCAAGGGCAAACAAACGTATCGTTCTGGAGGGCGATATCCCAAGTCCTCTGAACGCACCAAGCGGATGCCCGTTCCGGACCAGATGTCGCTATGCTACGGAGGCCTGTGCGGAAAGCATGCCTGATTTCAACGATGTGGGCGGCGGCCATTTTGTTGCCTGCCACAGGGTTGCAGAAATCAACTAATTAGTATATGATTTTAATTTGCAAGCAAGGCAAATAAAAATAAAATAATAATAAAAAAGAAAAGGAGACGAAAATGAAAAAAACACTTGCAATCATTCTGGCTGCATTTATGGTCTTAGGACTGACAGCCTGCGGCGGCGGTGGAAAGACTCCGGAACCATCAGGAAGTGGTAACTCTGGTGCTCCGGCAGCAAAAGACAGTCTTGCTGTCTGCATCGCTTCCGAGCCTGACACAATTGACCCGGCCCTCAACTCTGCAGTTGACGGCGCAACCATGCTGGTGCATCTGTTCTCCGGTCTTGCAAAATGGACCAAGAAAGGTGATGCATTCGAGATCGCACCGGATATGGCTGAAGAACTGGTTGAGCCAGTAGACAACGGCGACGGCACCTTTACGTATACTTATACGATCCGTGACGCAAAGTGGTCTGATGGACAGCCTGTAACAGCTAAGGATTTTGAGTTCGCATGGAAACGTGCTACCTCTACCGAACTGGCAGCTGACTACGCTTACATGTTCGAGTATGTGGACGGCTACAGCGAGGATCTCTATCCAATGGCTGAGAACAAACTGAATGTCAAAGCATTAGACGACAAGACATTCCAGGTTGTTACAACTGGTAACTATCCGTTCTGGAACGAGCTTCTCGCATTCCCGGTATACTTCCCGGTAAGAGAAGATGTTGTTGACAATGACGGCGCATGGGCAACCGATCCGGCAACTTATGTATCGAATGGTCTTTACACGCTGGATTCCTGGGAGCACAACTCTGTTATCACGATCAAGAAGAATGAGAATCATCCGGAAGCAGCATCCGTTACGATGCCGGAGATCAAGTTCTATCTGAGCGATGATTCCAACAACATGCTTTCCAACTTCAAGAACGGCGACTGGCTGTTAATCGACGATGTCCCGACAAATGAAATTGCAGCTCTGAAGAACGAATATCCGACAGAGTTCCATATCGACGGACAGATCGGTACCTACTATGTATGCTGGAACGTCAACGAAGACATCTCTCCTGTTGGCGGCGCAGCTTTAACAGAGGAGCAGAAAGCAGAAGTTCGTAGAGCTATCAGCCTTCTCTTCGACCGTAACCACATCGTAAACGACATTGCTCAGGGCGGACAGGTTCCTGCTTCTTCCTTCGTAGCAATGGGTATCACCGAGCCAAGCGGCGCTGAGTTCTACAAGAACGCAGGCCACAATGATGGCTATATCGGTTACTATGCAGTTGATGAAGCCAGCCTTCAGTCCAACTATGACGAGGCTATGGCAGTCCTTAGCAAGTACTATGATGTTCAGGACGGTAAAGTTACAAACTTCCCGACCATGACATATCTGTACAATACTTCTGAAGGCCACAAGGCAATCGGTGAGTATCTGCAGTCCGCACTTGCTGGCGTTGGCATCACAATGAACCTGGAGAATCAGGAGTGGGCAACCTTCCTGCAGACTCGTAAAGCTGGTGACTACTCCATCGCTCGTAACGGTTGGGTAGCTGACTACAACGATGCTATTTCCTTCATCGATATGTGGACAACACAGTCCGGTAATAACGATGTTCAGTTCGGCCGCGACGCACATCAGGGCGCAGCAGTCTACAATATGGATCTTTCCGGAATTGAAGGCTATGCTGACAAGAGCGTACAGGGTGGTACATGGGCACAGACATTTGATGCATTAGTATCCTGGATCAAGACCGAATCCAACCTTGAGGTTCGTAACCAGTTAATGCACGTAGCAGAAGACCTGCTCATGGAGACAGGCTGCATCTGCCCAATCTACTACTACACTGACCTTTACATGCTGAGCGACTCCGTAGACGGATTCTTCTCAATTCCTCTTGGATACAAGTTCTTCATGTACACAACGATCAAATAATTGATTAGGCAATCATTTTGATTCGAAAAGAACCGGGGCTTATGCCCCGGTTCTTTTATGCTTTTCAGACCCGCCCCACCGGAACTGCCCGGGGCATATCAGCTGGATGCGCTTTGCATTTAGAATCTTTCGAGCCATGCCCCCGGGCAGTTCCGGTGGGGCGGGTCTG
>JAFZKG010000116.1 GCA_017553695.1 Lachnospiraceae bacterium | reverse complement strand
CGTTGTAAGATCCGGCGTGATCCCGTAGAAGCCCTGTGCCCCGTCCAGCGCCAGACGGACTCCTGTGATCACTTCATCAAAAATAAGGAGCGCGCCGTTCTCATCACAGATTTTGCGAAGGCCTTCCAGAAAGCCTTCTGCTGGAAGTACCACACCCATGTTGGCGCCGACCGGTTCTACGATGATCGCCGCGATCTCCCCTTTATTTGCTTCAAACAATTCTTCCACGCTATTTAGGTCGTTATAGACGGCCGTCAGCGTATCCTTCGTGCATCCTTCCGGCACACCGGCACTTCCCGGAATGCCCTGTGTCATCAGACCAGAGCCGGCCTTTACCAGCAGCGCGTCGCTGTGTCCGTGATAGCAGCCCGAGAACTTGATGATCTTATCGCGTCCGGTAAATCCCCGCGCCGCGCGCACAGCGCTCATCACGGCCTCTGTGCCGGAGTTGACCATACGGACCATATCGATGGACGGCACAATCTCGCAGATGAGTTCTGCCATCACAACTTCGCGTTCGGTTGCCGCGCCGAAACTCAGGCCGTCTTTCACAGCTTTGTTTACGGCTTCTAAAACTGCCGCATGATTATGCCCCAAGATCATCGGTCCCCAGGATCCGATGAAATCAATGTATTCGTTTCCGTCCGCGTCAAAGATGCGGTCGCCTTCTGCTCTCGCAATGAACCGCGGGGTCATGCCCACGGAACCAAACGCGCGCACCGGGCTGTTTACGCCGCCCGGGATGACCTTCTTCGCACGGTCAAATAATTCTTCTGAAAACGTCATCAGCCGATCCTGCCTTCCTTGATGAACTGTGCCAGTTCTTTTGCATAGTAGGTGATATAGATATCTGCGCCGGCGCGGAATGCGGCCGTCGCCATTTCGCAGACGATCTTATCTTCATCGATCCAGCCCTTCTGCGCGGCTGCTTTCACCATTGCATATTCGCCGCTCACGCTGTAAGTCGCGATCGGAAGATCCGTTGCATCATGCACTTCGCGCACCAGATCCAGATAGGACATCGCCGGTTTCACCATGATGATATCCGCACCTTCTTCCACATCCAGCATCGCTTCCTTCAGGGATTCTCTGCGGTTGTGGTAATCCATCTGGTAACTCTTGCGGTCGCCGAAAGACGGTGCCGAGCCGGCCGCCTCACGAAATGGTCCGTAAAAAGCGGATGCAAATTTCACAGCGTAAGACATAATTGGAATATTGGTAAACCCATTCTCATCCAGACATTCGCGGATCGCCAGAATGCGGCCGTCCATCATGTCAGACGGCGCCACCATCTGGGAGCCTGCCTGCACATGGGAAAGTGCCGTCTTAGCAAGAAGATCCAGCGTCGCATCATTGTCCACGTCCTGTCCGCACAGAACGCCGCAGTGTCCGTGCGAGGTATACTCGCACATGCAGACATCCGTGATCCGGAAGATCTCCGGATATTTTTCCTGCGTGATGCGCAGGGCTCTCTGCACGATGCCGTCCTCGGCATATGCCTGGCTTCCGACTTCGTCTTTTTCAGCCGGAATGCCGAACAGCATCACGTTGGTCACGCCTGCTGCAAGGAGCTTATCGTATTCTTCGCCCATGCGGTCCACTGTGTAGCGGTTCTGTCCCGGAAGGGATTCGATCTCCTCTACCTTGTTTTCCCCATCCATAACAAACATCGGATAGATCAGGGACGCCGCATCCATGCGGGTCTCCCGTACCATCTTTCGAAGAGCCTCGCTGCTGCGCAGCCTTCTTGGTCTGTAAGTTAAATCCATATTGTTATCCTCCCTTTACTTTGCTTCGGAAAGCACCTCTGCCATCGAATCCAGCAGTTCGCGGAACATGCTGTCAGAGAGTTTTGATTTCAATCCGAACAGAAGATGGTTCATCATCCGCTCGGAAGCGCCTTCCACTTCATTCACCAGTTCTTCCTTTTGGATCGGCTCCAGAGATGTGTGTCGCAAGAACGGCGTCATTCGCGCGCTCACGTCGCCGCCGGCCTGCTTTTTCAGCGACTGGATCAATGGTACGATGTCTTTGCCCTCGTACCATTCGCGGAAGTGCTCCTTCTCTTCGTCCAGGATCGCTTCTGCTTTCTCCAGATTCTGTTTGAATTTTTCGGAACGGATATCGATGTGGAACGAATCGATATCATAAAGAGATGCCCAGGAAAGCTCCGCGGCCTCCGGTTCCACATCCCGCGGCACCGCGAGATCGATCAATGGGATCGGATGATCCACAGAAATGTTTTTCAGTTCTTCTAAAGTCAATGTATAATTCGGACTGCTCGTCGCGCTGACGATCATGTCGCACGAAGGAAGCAGTTCGTAACGTTCTTCGTAATTGATCCGGCTGCAGCCGAATGGGATGTCCACCACGCCACTGTGGTATTTCCGCACAGTCACGGTCACATCGGCGCCCTGATCCATCAGGGTCTGGGCGGAAAGCCTGCCCATCATGCCGTTTCCGATAACCATGCATTTTTTGCCTTCCACTGTGATCCCTTCTTCCCGCAGATTATCCAGTGCGGTATGGATCACGGAACGGTCGGCCGTGGAAAGATCCGCTTCAGTCCGGACTCGTTTGCCTGCTGTCACCGCCATGCGGAACAACACTTCCATCGTATTGTCCGTGGCATAACAGCTTCTCGCAAAAGCAGCGGCATCCCCGATCTGCGTCAGGATCTGTCCCTCGCCGACGATCTTGGACTCCAGTCCTGCCGCCAGGCGGAACAGATGGCTGACCGCCTCTTTGTTCTGCCGCTCAATAAAAAACTGCTCATATTTATCCCGGTCCACTTCGATGTGATCGCATAACATCTGGATCGGAGACTCTTCTAATTCGCCGGACGTGCTCAGCCAGAGTTCAGTCCGGTTACAGGTGGCGATCATCACGCATCCCGACACATTCTTCTGCCCCATAAAGAACTCCAGAGCATCTGCAATGCGCTTGGATGTGAAGGAAAAAACACTTCGGACATCCAGGTCTGCTTTATTATGATCTACACCTATCATCAATATCGACATAACAACTCCTCTGTCAACTCTGTGGCACCGGGTTTGTAACGGTGACCGGGTGCGTGTACCAGTTGCCATGCGTGCCGATGATGGAAACATCAAACGGCTCATCCAGATACGGCGTCGGGATATCAAAGCCATAGGCTTCATCCGTGATGCCGTCCGAGTATGTGACCTGATCGATCGTCGGCTCGATGAGCGCGGCGCCTTCTGCCTGCGCTTCTTCAGACGTTCCGACGAATACGTTCACGATACTTTTGGAAGCCAACGTGATATGCAGCGTCATCTGCCCGTTTTCCACGGTCAGCGTGCCCTTACCGTCCATCGCTTCATTCACATGAAACATGGTGCTGCCAGTATCGACATCCACCGTGTAGATGCCGTCAGCAAGTCCGGTATCATTATCTGTTTTTTCCTGTCCGTTTCCACATCCTGCCAGTACAAATACCGTAGCAAGCAGACAGGAAAGAACGATAATCAGTCTTTTTAACATCAATTTCTCCTTATCTTAAAACGCAACTTTCGTCCTGCAGGCATATTACGCCTGCAGGACGAGAGATTTTGGATTAAAGACAATGTATTGTTTTAATCTTCTGCTTTACGCAGATTCTGCGAAGCTTCTCTTACTGAAGAGTAGCGATAGCAGCCTGGGTATGAGCAACATAGAGAGCTTCCACATCGGCGATACGTCCAAGGCCTTTGATGATGCAGGTCACATCTTCAAATGCGCCGGATGCCATGAACATGCTGTACCAGGATTCCGGATCTTCCGGATCTGCCATGTCGTTGTTTGCATGGTCACCTGCAACAACCATCAGAGGTGCCAGGATAACTTTCGTGTAGCCAGCTTCTTTAACTTTGTCGATGACAACGCTGCATTCGGTCTCTTCCGGCTCACCTTCCACAGTACCGATGAATACGTTCTTGTAACCAAGAGCATCCATCTGTGCCTGCATCTGGGTGTAGGTGATGTTTGCAACATGAGAGGTTCCATGGCCCATCAGAACAAATGCGGTCTTGTCTGCTTCTGTCTGTGCCTGTCCGCCAAACTCACCAAGTGTAGCCTCAACAACATATTTAGCGACTGCTTCTTTGTCTGCATTGATGACAGTTGCGTCAGCGCCAACTTCGCCCAGAAGAGGCTCAGCGATAGCGACCTTCTGGAATTTGTCTTTGTATTGCTCAACAACGCCTACCAGCTCGTCATACTCTGCGCCATGCATTAAGTGTGTCGGCTGGATAACCAGATTCTGAACGTTGTTTGCAACTGCTCTTTCGAGTGCCTGCTGCACATTGTCGATCTTCTCGCCATCACGTGCCAGTACATGGTTGATGATGATCTGAGCGGTGAATGCTCTTCTCACGGACCAATCCGGGAATGCTTCTGCAATCTTAGCCTCAATGGATCCGATATCCATGGTACGGCTCTGGTTAAATGAGGTACCGAAGCTTACAACAAGGATCTCGTTTGCGCCGATATCATCCTGGTTGCGCGGATCATCCAGAGAAGCATCACCAGTGTCATCTCCGAAGTAACCCGGATCATCGACCAGTTCCTTCTGTGCGTCAGTCAGTGCATCCCATGCTGCCTTTGCTGCTGCACATCTTTCATCGTTACCTTCGGTCCATTCCTGAACCTGGATCGCTTCGATCATAGCGGTGACTTCATCTGCTGCTGCCTGGTCTGCATCGCCAGGAACAACTGCTGAGGAACCTGCTGATCCTGCTGGTTCCGGTGTTGGCTCTTCTTTCTTGCCGCAGCCAGCGATCATTCCGATAATCAGTGCTAAAGCTGCTACCAGAACAACGATCCTTGTTACTGATTTCCTTTTCATTTCTTTTCCTCCTGATAATATATTACTGTGGATTGTTTCCAAAAAGGACTATTCCATGATCAGGAACCATGCACATCGACCGACATACGAAACCCGCATCTGCCGAAAAACGACAGTGCGGGCGTACAATGCACTTAAAAAGCTGCTCATACACCCATGACCGGGGCTTCATGAACCGATCGATTTAAGCAGGTCTCCTGACTTACGCATCATCAACTCTTTCACTGCCTTCTCAAGGTTTCCCTCAATGACTGGCTTTCGCCCCGTGAAAGATCTCCGCGCCTACAGTGGCGGTACCGTTCCGGATTCTCACCGGATTCACTATTCTCTGGCGCCATCCCGAAGGAAAGCGTCAGCACTCAAATCTTTTTCTACTATATTTAATTGCCAAGTGAATGTACCACTTATTTCGGGCTTTGTCAATCTTATGCGAGCCCTTATTTTTTAAAGGAATTTCTGCATTTTAGGTCACAGGGTTTCCTTCACATAATCCGCGATCACACTGCCGAGTTTGCGCTGATTCTCTTCATCCAGATGGCAGGCGTCCGCGTCGCTTGCCGTCACATACTCGGCTGCATCCAGATAATCAATATGATACATCTCCGCCAGTTCTTTATACCACGCGGCCAGTTCCTTAATCAGGCGGCTGCCGTTTTCGTATCCGAACTGATCGCCCAGCCAGGACTCGTTGATCGCGTCGGTGATATACGGTGGCGAGATCAGTAGCACTTTGAACTGGTCATTGCAGCGGAAGTGGTCATAGGAAAGCACTTTTTCCAGGAAAATCTGCATCTCACCCGCGATATCCATCGAGCAGTAGGAAAACTTGCGCTTTACATCGTTCGAGCCAAGCAGGATGATGACCAGATCCAGCGGGGTGTGGCTTTCCAGGCATGGCAGGATGTAGGTCAGGCCGTTTTTCTCGCCCTCGCCCGGATCTTCGGTCGCTATGGTGCGTCCGCTCTGCGCCTCCTCGATCACCACATAGTCCTCTCCCAGTATCTGCTGCATGACCATCGGCCAGCGGCTCTCCTCTGGGAACCGCACGCGGTTGACCGGATCATATCCCCAGGTCAGGGAATCGCCAAAACATAAGATTCGTTTTTTCATGATTTTACTTCTTTCCACAATTCTTCGACTGCATTTGTTGTATTGATATCGTATTTTATTTTCTTTGAACAGTCAATCTGGACGTGATAAGGGGACGATCTCTGTCTGCTTGACATGGCAATATGGTCATTCCTTCACTTTGCCAGGGTCTTTTGAAGCTTATTGTGCATGGGTTTTGAGTTGTTCCCTCGTTTTTCCAGGGGCGAAATGTCTCCGGGATACATGGCAAATGCGTCACCTCTTCGTTTTACCATGTACCAGAGGTCGTTTCTGACCATGGCAAAAAAGCGGCTTCGCCTTTTTTCCATGTATATAATGCCTCCAGGGTACCTGGCAAATATGCTGCTTCCCAAATATGCCATGTAATGGCAACCTTTTTTCTACCTGGCAAATATGCTGCTTCCTCCTTTTGCCATGCTCCTGTCCTGTGGAACGTGACAGAAACGGAACAAAGGGGGGGTAAGGGGGACGGGACTTTTGTCACGTCTTTGGTCACACTCGAGCGCTGCAACATGCGTGAGCCTGATTATGATAGATCTTCGCGCGGAGTCCATCCAGATGGGGCCCGAGCAGGACTGTCTGACCGGGCAGCACAAAGAAATTAAGACGCCTCCGCATGCGGGAAGGCGTCTTTCATTTCGAAGTGATGCGAGGGAGACAAAAGGTGACAAACTATAACCAGTCCCCTGTCATCAAAAAATACCCCTGTCACTCTTCCAGCATTCTTACGACATACATGCCATCATTCGATGTCATCATGAAGATGTTGCCGCGGTCGTCCACGCACAGATCCTCTGCCGTTGCGATGTTCGGGCCCGGCTGCGGAGTCGGACGCGACGGGTTCGGAGGAATGAAATACGCGATCTCCTTCGGCACGAATTCATCCGACACATCGTATACGCGCAGGCCGGCATGGAAGTAGCAGCAGTAGACGCGGTCGCCCCGCTGCTCCAGATATGGCTTGTGATCCATCGGCTCGTGAATGTTGTGCGGACCGAAGGTGCCGTTCACGCCAAGGCCGAGCTGCTGATAGTTTTTATAAGGGAAGTTCTCCGGAACTTCCGGATATGGAAACTCGGCGATCAGCACCGGATTGGACGGATCGCTCACATCCACCATGTGCAGGTTGTTCAGCGCCTGCGCCATGTTGCCGATCTTCTTGCCTTGGATATTCGGGTCATTGTTCGGGACGAACCACATATAGCGCTCACCCTCGTTCGTCACGACACACAGATCACGTCCCGGCAGTGGGAGTGCTGTGTGCGTAGAGGCGCCGCCATAGTGGCTTGCGAATGGCGGGACCAGCGGAAGATTGCCGACCAGATATGGACGCGTCACATCTTCCACGTTGATGATCACCAGACCATCGCCATTGTATCCGCAGTAAGCCAGGCCGTCTCTTACAAACGGTGCACCGTGCAGCCAGCCGGTATGCATGAACTCCGGTATGTGCGATGCATTCGGGTCAAAGTTGTGGCGGCCAATGAATCCGTCCGCAAACTGATGCGGCATCCACCAGCGGCCTGCTTCTTTCGGATTCGTCGGATCGGAGATATCCACGCAGCGGTAGATCAGGCCTTCGAAGCCTCTTGTCTCGCAGGACAGATGCACATAAGGACCGCCGTTATACATGAAGCGGTGCACGCCGTTGGAATTCGGAACGCCGCAGTCCCAATATGCCAGGAACTTCGGATTCTCCGGATCCTCCTTGATGTCGTAGATGTGGATGCCCTGCTTGCACTGCTCCGGCGGGAGCGGTGTGCGCGGCGGGAACCCCGGAATGAACGGGCCGCCACCCGAGCACATACCCGTGATCAGAAGGCCTTCGGCCACCTGGCATTTCGGATTGCTCGAGTGCGGATATTTTTCTTTGTCGATCGTCTGGAATCGTTTGATAAAGCGCGGCGCCGATGCATCTGTCACATCAAGAATGCCGATCGCATTGCCCATCGTGCCGTACAGATAGTACTTGCCGTCTTCGGTGCGCCACAGCTGCGGCTGAAAGATCGAGCCGCCATCCAGATCATCGAACGCGATGACCTCGCAGTTTTTAATATATCCCTGATTGTCTTCCGATTTTGCGTAGAATGGTATTGCCATGATGTTCTCCTTTCTATGCTTCCGCTTCGCCGTACTCCCCGTACTCGCAGCCGATGTGCGTAGCCTCGACTTCATCCACGAGGACCAGCTCTCCGTGCTTCTTATCATATAACTTGATGGTGCCCCATCCGTTGCCGCCATTCCACAGGCGGTTGTGTTTCTTGCTGCCGTCCGGCGCTTCGTAGTTGACCAACAGCATGTCCTTCTTTTTGCAGTGGATCTCGCTCTCCATCACGGCGTGCGAGTTCTCCTGCCGTACATGCCAGTGGCCTTGTTCCTCATCTTCATCGAAGGAGAACTCCGTCTTCACGTTCAGCCACATGTGGGAGAAGTTGAAGTCGTATTCCTTACCCTCGTAATAGAAAACGCCCAGCAGTCTGCGGTCTAACGGGACAAAGTAGATCTTCGGGCGCCCGCCGCCGATATCGAACACGCTGTTCTTCAGCATCACGCCGGTCTTCCTGCTCTTCAGGCAGTTGGAAGACAGCCACACCCATGGGCTGGTGAAATCTCGTCCCCAGTTCTTATCCGCGTAGCCAAAGCTGCGGTCCGGGATGACATCGTATCTGCGGCCGTTATAAGTGATCGTGCCGTCGAACGCGGACTTCATCCCTTCCGCGTGCCAGTACATCGCGAATGCTTCCGCATCCCGCAGCGGCTTGCTTGCGCCATAGCCCACGTTGAAAGCGATCTGCTTGTCGATCGTCAGATCCCAGGTGAGTTCACCTGCGTCACACATCCACTCCGGATGATTCTGTGCTTCCTCCGGGGTGATGCGAATGCTCCCCTTCAGGATGGTCTCGCCGGCTTCACAGTCTGCTGCCTTCACATGATACGGCGCATCCATATGGATCTCCACGTCCTTCCATGCGAAGAAGCGGTGCAGCTGGCAGCGATCCTCTCCCCAGCATCCTGCCTTGACCATCAGATAGGATGGCCGACGGCCTGCTTCTTTGTTCGCCGGAAGTTGCCCGAGGATCGGCTCACTCGCTG
>JAFZKG010000115.1 GCA_017553695.1 Lachnospiraceae bacterium | reverse complement strand
TTTTTTGCGGTTTTTCGAGTGTGACCCTTGAAACTGCCACAACCTTGTTATAATATAAATAATATAAATATTATAAGGAGAAGATGAAAATGGCAGAATTCAGATCTGATATCGTGAAGAACATTGGCGTTCTTTCGGAGAGCGCAAAGGGGTGGACGAAGGAACTCAACTATATTTCCTGGAACGGCGCGAACCCGAAGTACGACATCCGCGACTGGTCTCCGGATCATTCCAAGATGGGCAAGGGAATCACGCTGACGGATGCAGATGTGCAGAAACTGAAAGAACTGCTGAACCAGATCTAAAGCGTTCGAATACAATAGACGGACTGATTATGTATGGCAGCGAATGAGGATTGGGTCCGGGCGAAGGAACGGATGGTTGCCGAGATCTTGCATCTGGGGTTTCCACGCGAACTGGGTGATGAGGTCGCGAAGAACCTCGGCAGCCCGAAAGCAATGGAGCGGATGACATCTTATCTGCGGGAGGTGAAGCCGCGCAAGGCGGAACTGGTCGTGGATGAGATGCTCGCCATCTGCGCCGAGATCCAGGCATGGCGCGAGAAGAAAGAATCGGAGCGTGCCAACGCCAGCATCAACGAGATCCTGAACGACGATTCATTCTGGGACTAGTGATTCAGATGCGGCGCTTCAGGAACTGCAGACAGATTATAATATGAAAAAAGTAAAAATCACGGTCAAGAAAATGGCGTGCTATCCGGATCTCATGGAGCAGTATGAGAACCCGATCGAGCACGCCTGTCATATGCAGTTGGGACAGGTCTTCATTGCGAACGGCTGGGAGAAGCCGGAGGGGTTTTGCGACAGCGCGTGGGACAGCATCTCAGCATTTGTCATGACGCTCGCGCACGGCGGCGGCAACTTTTACGACGGCTGGATGAAAGACCCGAAGACCGCCATGATCTCCTGCAACGACGGTTTCCGTCCGGTCAGCTTCCTGCTGGGGGCGTTGGAGGAAGACGCGGAGTGAGACTATTTATCGCAATTCCATTTACAGATGAGATCCGCAGCGAACTGCAGCGGTTCCAGAGCGACTTAAGGCGCGCCGGCATGTCGGGGCGCTTTTCTCCTGTTGAGAACCTGCATCTGACGCTGGCTTTCATCGGGGAGTATCCGGATCCGCAGGACATCCTGGATATCATGGAGGAGGTTTCCTTCCGCCCGTTTGATATCAAACTCTCGGGGTTTGGAAATTTCGGAGATCTGTATTGGGCGGGCATCGAAGACTGCCCGGGGCTGGCGGCTTATGTGCGGCGTCTCCGCCGCGCGCTGGCAGAGCACGATATCCCGTTTGACCGGAAAAAGTTTTCCCCTCACATCACATTGGTCCGCCGCGCGGAAGTGCGGAATGCGGGTCATGTCGGTTCTGCGCGTAATGCGCAATGCGCCGAGATTCTTGCAGCGATCGACCCGCCGGCCGGAGCCATGCATGCGGATCATATCGTGCTGATGCGGTCCGACCGCGGAAAGAACGGTATGATCTACACCGAACTTGGCGGAGTGGAAGGGACTGAATAAAATCTTTCCATGCTTTTGAGAGACAGATAATGACCACAAAAAAAGAGCCCGCGCAGTGCGGGCTCTCTCTATGCATAAATGATATTAGAATTCTTCTTCCTCGTCGTATCCTTCGTAATCGTCGGATTCTTCATAACCGCCAGCTTCTTCTCCACCGGCTTCTTCCTCTCCCCCGAATTCGCCATAGTCGATCGCGTTGATTTTCCACTTACCTTCGTCTTTCACGACCTTCAGTGTCAGCGTGGTATCGATGCCGAAGTACTCGCAGTCGCAGACTGCGGTGAAGCTGGTGTCGGTCTTGTCTGAAATCTGGATGCTGCCATTCAGACTGTACAGCGAGAATCCATTGCCGACCTGGATGGAGTAAAGTCCTTTTGGATAATCTTCCTCATCTACCACGATGTATGTGTACGGACCGTCGTCCAGGCCAAGGTTTGCCAGGTCAGGGAAGATTGCATTTGCGCCATCAGTCGTGAAGGTGTCATACAGGTATGCCCAGATATCTCCGATGCTCTGGAATTCTGGATCTGTGACAGGGCAGTATGCATAACCATCCTCATCCCAATACACAACTTCTTCGTCCACATCCAGCGAAGCGGCATCAACGAACTGGAGACGGTTGTAACTGTACATCAGGCTGGTGACGACCATGACCAGGTTCTCTGCAGAGGCAGCCTCAGGCACGGATTCCGTTTCTGTTTCGGATTCCGTTTCCTTTTCGGTCTGTTTTTCAGTTTGTTCCTGAACAGCCGTATCGTTCTTTCCATTGCCCGATGTAGCCTCTCTGATTTTGGCCGTGACGCATGCACCGAGCACGAACGGAATGATCAGAATGACTGCGATGATCGCAATAATTGTTTTTTTCATAAAAGTTCCCCCATTATTTATCTATGTCTTATCAATGGTATACAGTGGACCGGCAGATTACTGCGGGTTGATCTCTTCCAGTTCCTGAATCTTCCACTTCTCGCCGTCTTTCACAAACTTGACGCGAAGCGTCATTGGGCCGCCGAAGAAATCGAAGTCGTACTCAGCGATGAAATCATTATCGGTTGCGTTCACGATCTTGATATCCGTGATCGGTGTATAGTCTGCGAATCCCTTGGCTGCCTGCGCCATATAGAGGCCGGTCGGAGCGGAACCGTCATCCACGTAGATGTACATCGGCATGTCGGATCCTTCCTTGCCGAGGCTTGCCAGACCCGGGAAGTATTTCTGTGCTGCTTCTTCGGTGAACACATCATACAGGCATCCGGTGATGTCGTCAAAATTCTGGAAGCCTTCGTCTGTGACCAGGTTGTATATGATTCCGTTTGCATCCGTGTAGATTGTGTCGTAGTCGATATTCGTTGCTCCGGAGTCGAGGCCCTGGATGCGGCCGACTTTCTCCATCAGGGACTTTGTGGTGTTCACAAGTTCTGCGGTATCAACGGTTGCGCCCTGCTGACCTTCGGTCGGCTGCGTGTTGTCGATCTGCTGCGCCTGCGTTTCCGGAACGTCCGGTGTATTATCCTTTCCGCTGCCGCCACCGCAAGCACCCAGTACGAATGGTACGATCAGCAGCGCTGCGATGATTGCAAGAATTGCTTTCTTCATATCTATCCCTCCTATTAAAACAGTGATCTGCTTTTATGGGTGTTCTGCTATTTTACCACAAATTTTTAAATGCAACATATTTTTATATGGTAAAATAAATATAACTTTACAAAAACAGAATGTGAGACAACTATGTTCAATCATCATGACATCACAAGAGACGCATGCATGCTGCGCGGACCGCTCGCACATCACGGATACGATTGGTGGTGGCATTCATTTACCGCGCAGGATGCAGAGACCGGCGAAGACAAACCGTTCTTCATTGAATTCTTCGTCTGCAATCCGGCGTTGTCAGAGGCACACCCGGCTAACGGCGCACAAGACGCAGCGAGTGAGCCGATCCTCGGGCAACTTCCGGCGAACAAAGAAGCAGGCCGTCGGCCATCCTATCTGATGGTCAAGGCAGGATGCTGGGGAGAGGATCACTGTCAGCTGCACCGCTTCTTCGCGTGGAAAGATGTGGAACTCCATATGGATGCGCCGTATCATGTGAAGGCCGCAGACTGCGAAGCCGGCGAGACCATCCTGAAGGGAAGCATTTGCATCAGCGCTGAAGATGCAAAAAGCCATCCGGAGTGGATGTGCGATGCGGGCGAGCTCACCTGGGATCTGACGATTGATAAACAGATCGCTTTCAACGTGGGCTATGGTGCAAGCAAGCCGCTGCGGGATGCGGAGGCGTTCGCAATGTACTGGCATGCGGAAGGTATGAAGTCCGCATTCAGCGGCACCATCACCTATAATGGGCGCAGATACGATGTCATCCCGGACCGCAGCTTTGGCTATGCGGATAAGAACTGGGGACGCGATTTCACAAGCCCATGGGTGT
>JAFZKG010000114.1 GCA_017553695.1 Lachnospiraceae bacterium | reverse complement strand
TCCAAAAAAGAGATTCTTCTGGCACATGAATATCACAAGACTGTCGATTACCGTCAGGACGAGCGTTTCCAGGTATTTTTCAAGGAATATAAGGAGAAATATAGCATTGAGTGAAATCAAGGCGTTTCCGTATAATGAAGAACCGGAAGACGTCAAAATAAAAGTGAAGGACTACTGGAGAAAACGATCGGAGATCTTTTCCGAAGCGCGTCACGGAGAGCTGCACAGCAGCAAGAGTGAGCTTTGGAAAGAGGAACTGTTATCAAAACTACCAGCGCGAAAAGGGCTTCGGATCCTGGATGTCGGCTGCGGCACCGGTTATTTTGAGATGCTGCTTGCACCGGAAGGATTTCAGGTGACAGGGATCGATCTGACACCTGAGATGATTGAAGAAGGGAAAGAACTGATCAGAAGACATGGCGCAGCAAATGCCGAACTATTGGTGATGGATGCGGAGCATCCGGATTTTCCGGATGAGACGTTTGACTGTGTGATCGCGCGCAATCTGACTTGGACGCTTCCGCATCCGGTCGACGCATACCGGGAGTGGTACCGCGTGCTGAAGGAAGGCGGAGTGCTTTTGAATTATGACGCGGAATACGCGAAAGGATTTCATTCCTTCGGACAGACCGAAAACCTGGCACATAAAGACCTGAGCGAAGATCTAGTCGAGCAGTGCCACGATATTTATCATATGTTGTCGATCAGTTCATTTGACCGCCCGGCATGGGATCTCGAAGTGCTGCCACAGATCGGTTTCCGGGAGGTGACCGCGGATACAACGGTCAGCGACCGGATCTACGCCGTGAAAGATGAATTTTATACGCCGGACCGGGTGTTTGGGATCCGGGCAGTGAAATAACGGAATACTATTTTCAATCGGATAATGCTATAATCAAACAAAGACATTTATATCAATACTGGATTGGAGGAACATTATGAAACTTAGTGCAAGAAATCAATTAAAAGGAACGATCATCGATATTCAGGAAGGCGCAGTGAACGGCATCGTGAAGGTCGACATCGGTGGCGGCAATGTGATCAGCGCAACCATTTCCATGAATGCGATTAAGGAACTGGAGCTGGCAGTTGGAAAAGAAGCGTACGCAGTGATCAAGGCGACTTCAGTCATGATCGGCATTGACGAATAACAGAAACGAAGGTCCCCGGTCCGCCGGGGGCCTTTTTTGAAAGGATCGGACATGTCAGATTATTTTGGCAAAGAAATACCGAAGCTCGGCTTCGGCCTGATGCGGCTTCCAAAGAAAGGCTTTGGAAAAGATATCGAACAGATGAAAACGATGGTGGACCTGTTTCTGGATGCAGGTTTTACATACTTTGACACCGCATTTATTTATCCGGGATCAGAAGCTGCCACGAAAACTGCGCTGGTGGACCGTTACCCGAGGGAGTCTTATCTGTTAGCAACGAAACTGAATGCTCTGGCTGCTCCGACCGCAAAAGCAGGCAGGAACCAGTTTACAACGAGTCTGGAACGGACGGGCGCCGGATACTTTGATTATTATCTTCTTCATTCGCTGATGAAGAATACCTATAAACGCTACGAGAAACTGCATTTCTGGGATTTCGTGAAGGAACAGAAAGAGAAAGGCATGATCCGGAATTTCGGCTTTTCCTTCCATGCTGGCCCGCAGCTGTTGGATCAGATCCTGACGGAGCATCCGGAGGTGGACTTCGTTCAGCTGCAGATCAATTACGCGGACTGGGAGAATCCATCTGTCACATCACGTGCCAATTATGAAGTGGCGCGCAAGCACAACAAATCCATCGTAGTCATGGAGCCGGTGAAAGGCGGCGCGCTGGCCGATCCTCCGGCAGAAGTAAAAAAATTGTTCAAAGAATACAACCCGGATATGTCGTATGCCTCCTGGGCGATCCGCTTTGTGGCATCGCTCGATGGCATCCTTACGGTGCTTTCCGGCATGTCTAATATCGAGCAGATGGAAGATAACATCTCGTTTATGAAGGATTTCCAGCCATTGAACGAGGAGGAGCAGGAGATCATCCGTAAAGCGCAGATCATGATGGGCAAGTCTTCCACGATCCCATGCACATCCTGCCATTACTGCACGGATGGCTGCCCGAAAGAGATCCGCATCCCGGATATTTTTGTAGCGATGAATAAACAGCTTGGAAACGGCCAGATGGCAGAGGCAAAGTCAGCCTATCAGGAAGCAGCACCGGAAGGACACCGCGCATCGGACTGCATCGGCTGCAAGCAATGCGAAGAAGCCTGCCCACAGCACCTGCCGATCACCGAACACTTAAAGCAGGCCGTGGAGATGCTGGAAAGGTGCAGTTGAAGATGATATGATAATGACACATTCGGTAATGGAATGACGCAAGTGTTCAAGCAGTAAGAAAGGAGCACAAACGATGAAGAAAATAAAAAGCGCGGCAGTGGCCGCAGCAGTAATGGCGGTAATGCTGGTGATCAGCGCCTGCGGCATGGGCGGCGGGCAGTCTGCGCAGCCGGAGAAGGAAGAAACGCCGGCAGGCAAGTATTCACTGTTTGCCATTGAACTGGAAGAGTGCATGATCGGAAATGAAGAACTCGAGATGACATCCGATATCACGCTGGATGAAGACGGAACGGGATACATGACGATCAATGACGACGGAGGAGACATCGAATCCTGGGCCGTGACCGGAGAGTCGATCACGATCCATTCTGGCGCATCCATCATAGACGGAAAACTGAAAGACGGCATTATGGCTTTGGAGATGGAATACGGAACGGAGTATTACGCAAAAGAGGGCGTGGACATTTCAGGCTATCAGCTGATGACGATGGACGAATTCATCTCCAGCGGAGCAAGGGCCAAATTACTGGTCAAGGAAGGCGTGAAAAGTTATTACGGAATCGGCGGAGAAGCCTACGGCCTCGAAACAGCACGAGCCTACTTTATGGCAGCAGCAGATGAAGGAAATGGCGATGCCTGGTATTATCTTGGCAAACTGTATGAAAACAGCGGAGAAGAAGGGCATTATGAAAATGCCATGAAGTGTTTCCAGTCTGCGCTGGATAATGATTCCCAGCTGGGACTATATGGAATCGCGCGGCTCTATGAGTATGGCGACGGTGTTGAGAAAGATTACGCAAAAGCCGAAAAATATTATAAACAGGCTGCTGATCTGGGGCTGAAAGAAGGTTATAACGGGCTTGCCCATCTGTATCATTATGGAAAAGGCGTGGAACTGGACGGTCTTCAGGCAATCACTTATTACAAAGAAGCGATGAAGGGAACGGAGTTCGGCATTGTTAATTCCGCAAAAACGAATATCGGCTGCATTTATTATGATGGAATCGGCGGGGTCACACAGGATCGGGAAAAGGGAATGGAGTTGATCCAGGAAGCAGCTGATGCAGGTTATTCAGGCGCGTACTATCGTTTGGGAAACATTTACGCAGATGAAGAAGATGCGGCATTTGATTACGGAAAGGCAGCAGAATCTTACCAAATGGGGGCAGACTTGGGAGATTCCTCTTGTATGTACATGCTGGCTGTGCTGTATTTGGATGGAACAGGCGTCACGCGTGATCTTACGCAGGGGATGGAATGGTTCGAAAAAGCAGCGGACAAAGGTGATTCCAATGCAATGGTTTATCTTGGCGTTCTTTACTCAAATGAATCATACAGTAACGGCGAACTCGAACTGGACTATGCAAAAGCAAGAGAATATTTTGCCCGGGCAACTGCAGAAGAAGATGCCTGGGGATATTATAACCTTGGTCTGATGTATTATTACGGACGTGGGGGAGAAGTGGATTACGCATCGGCACTCCCGCTGTTCCAGAAAGGCGCAGAGATGGGACAAGGAGGATCCATGTATTTACTGGCCAGCATGTACCAGTTTGGAAACGCTGTTGAAGTCAACAAGGCGGAAGCGGTCAAGTGGTATAAAGCAGCATTGGAAACGGACGATCTAAATCAGGAGAACATCGATTATATCAACGAGCAGCTGGCGAAACTCGGCGGTTGATACGAAAGCAGATTGGTAATAATCTTACGGCAGCGGATACGTTCCGCTGCCGTTTTTTTCTTGCTTGTTTTCTTATTATATAGTAAAATCAATCGATTATATCCTTTCGACAGAAGATTTATGAGGTTAAACAGATGAACATTATGGAAATACGCTGGCACGGAAGAGGCGGCCAGGGAGCAAAAACAGCAAGTCTGCTCCTGGCGGATGCGGCGTTTATGGCAGGAAAATATGTGCAGTCGTTCCCGGAGTATGGTCCGGAACGGAGCGGCGCGCCGATCACTGCCTACAACCGCATTTCGGATGAAAGATGCTCGATCCATTCCAACATTTATGAGCCGGATTATGTTGTCGTCGTGGACGAAACATTGCTGGAAAGTGTGGATGTGACCGCAGGCCTGAAAACAGAAGGCGCCTTCGTCATTAATTCTTCCAAGAGTGCGGACGAACTTCGGCCATCCTTAAGGGGATATCAGGGCAAAGTCTATACCGTGGATGCCGGCACCATTTCCCGGAAATACCTGGGAGATTATTTCCCGAATACGCCGATGCTGGCTGCCATCGTGGCGATCAGCGGCTGTGTGGAGCAGGAGGCTTTTATGAAAGACATGGAAGAATCCTTCTCACACAAGTTTGCGGATAAGCCTCAGGTCATCAAGGGAAATCTGGAGTGCCTCGCAGCAGCGATGCAGGAAGTGAAGGAATAACATCAGGGAAGACAAAGCATTGGCCAACGCAAATAGAAAGGTTGCAGAATGAACAAAAAAGCGAGCGAGATCACAGAACAGTCCACGTGGCAGGAGCTCACGGTCGGATGTGAGATATATGAAGCAGGGACATCGCGCCTGACGCTGACGGGCGAGTGGCGTTCGAAGATCCCTGTATGGGATGCGGAAAAATGCAGACACTGTATGCTGTGCACACCGTTCTGCCCAGATTCCTCGATTCCGGTAACAGACGGAAAGCGGAGTGATTTTGATTACGATCACTGCAAGGGATGCGGCATCTGCTACACGATCTGTCCATTTGGGGCAATCGACTGGAAGGAGGCGCATTGATATGAGCATCAGAGACCGTATGAGCGGTAATGAAGCAATCGCAACCGCAATGCGTCAGATCAATCCGGACGTGTTCGCGATGTTCCCGATCACGCCTTCTACGGAGATCCCGCAGTACTTTGCAAAATATGTAGCGGACGGTCTGGTAGATACCGAGTTCATCTGCGTGGAGAGTGAGCACTCTTCCATGTCCGCATGCATCGGCGCAGAGGCAGCAGGCGTGAGAGCTATCACGGCAACATCCTCTGCAGGCCTGTCCTTTATGAATGAGACGCTGTTTGTGGCTGCATCAGCCAGACTTCCGATCGTACTGGCAGTTGCGTGCCGCGCGCTTACAGGCCCGATCAATATCAACCACGATTATTCCGATTCCATGGCTGAGAGGGATTCCGGTTTCATCCAGATCTACTCGGAAAACAACCAGGAAGCATACGACAAT
>JAFZKG010000113.1 GCA_017553695.1 Lachnospiraceae bacterium | reverse complement strand
TCGAGCGCAATATCGCTGCTTTTGGCGGCGATCCAGAAAACGTCACGATCTTCGGTCAGTCCGCAGGCGGACGGAGCGTGCTTTGCCAGATTGCTTCTCCTCTGAATGAAGGAAGCTGCATTAAACGGGCAATCTCCCAGAGCAGCGCCGGCATCAACTTCGCGATTGGCGGACATGGTGCAGATCATCTGACGTTAAAAGAAGCAGAAGAGCAGGGTGAACGGTTCTTCCGCGAATACCTCGGTGTGGAAACGCTGGAAGAAGCACGCAAACTCGATGCAGCCTTCGTGCGCGATAAAGGTGCGGAATTCCGGAACAGCCGGCAGGGTCAGTGGCAGTTCGTTGTGGACGGAGATTTCCTCCCGGATCAGCCGAACCATTTGCTGACGGCAAACAAACGTCTGCAGATCCCGCTTATGGCCGGCTATACGACGGGCGAATTCTTTGATGTCATCTCGGCAAAGAGCCTGGAAGAATTCGAAAAGAAAGCCCGCATCCTTTACGGAGAGTATGCGGATGAATTCCTGAAACTCTGCGAATTCGGATCCGGTGATCTGGAGCGCATTCTGAAAAACTCCAAGGTGAATGGCTCTCCGTTCGGATCAAAATTGCTCGTCATGCGCGCTGCGGAAGCAGGACTTCCGGCATGGTACTACGAATTTGATCCGGAGATCCCGGGAGAAGATCATCCGGGCGTCTTCCATTCTTCGGATCTGTGGTTTGTATTTGAAACGTTAGGGAAATGCTGGCGGCCATTTACCGGCAAGCATTATGACCTTGCCCGGCAAGTATGTAACTATTGGACCAACTTCGCAAAATGCGGAGATCCAAACGGAAACGACGCGGACGGAACTCCGATGCCGGTCTGGGAGCCGTTTACGGGCGATGATTCCCGCCCGATCGTATTCGGCGATACCGTGCATATGTCCGATAAAGACCTGACTCCATGTGTGAAAGAGATGTACCGTCTGGCAGCAGACAAACTATGGAGGAAATAATATGAGAATTGATGTGCAGTGTCATATCTTCCCGAAGATCATTCAGGAGTATATGCTGCAGAATCCGTATCCGAAATGTGTGCGGACAAACGATGCATTGATCTGTGATTTCGGTTCGCAGATCCTTGCGCTGGCGGATGCGCCATATGATCCGGCGAATGTGTTGAAATCCATGGATGAGGGCAATGTGGATGTTGCCGTCATCAGCCCGAACATTCCGGACCCGGGATTTCTGCCGCCGGATAAGGCGGCGGAGCTTTGCGTGATCCTGAATGAAGAAACGAAAGAGATCACAGATCACAGCAATGGCCGGTTTTTCGGGATCGGCCTGGTTCCATGGCATAACCCGCAGGAGGCCGTGAAAGAGGTCTCTCATATCAAAGCGCTCGGTATGAAGGGCGTGATGCTGTTTTCCAGAAACGCAGATCTGCAGGTGGACGATCCGCAGCTCGAGATCGTTTATGATGCGATCGAAAGCGCAGGACTTCCTGTCCTGATCCATCCGACGATCCCTCTGTGGGCAGATGCGGTCGGGGCCTATGGAATGGTCGCGGCGAATTCGTTCGTGATCGATACGGCATTCGCATTCATGCGGCTATGTTACAGCGGCATTCTGGATCGGCACAAGACGATGAACGTGGTCATGCCGCATGCAGGCGGCGTGCTGCCATTCCTCGACGGGCGCCTGGCGCCGCCACGTCCGGAAGTTCCGGAAGGGGAACCGCGAAACGTGAAAGAGATCATGTTCAGCGAGCAGACATGGTTCGATCTGGCCAATCATTCACCGAACATTCTGGGATACTTTAAAAACTATCTCGGATTGTCACGTGCGATGTATGCGACCGATTATCCGTTTGCTCCTCACGTGAGGGCAACTGCATTGCAGGAACAAATGGGATTTACACCAGATGAACTGGAAATGATCAACTGGAAAAACGCAAACCGGCTGTTCGATCTTGGGCTTTGAGCAAGGCATGATTTACGAAGTGAATGTCATTATGCAGAATAATAATCAACAGTCGCATTGACGAATGATGAAAAACGTAATAGCATATTAACAGAAACACATCTAGTAAAGTTTTGTCTGAATAATCCCTCATCGTCTTTTTAGGAATCGGAGGAAAAAATGAGCGATACAAATACGGTCGCCCCTGAGCAGCCGCAGTACAGTAAACTGCGCGTCGCCTTGATGCTTAGTGCGGTTATCATGCTGCTTTTGATCAAAGGTTTTGGAAATTATAAATTTGTCCCGATGCAGACCCTTATCATGGAGTTCTACCATGTTGGGGAAAGTTCTTATGGCTATTTAAATACAGCATCCGGCTGGGTCACGACGATCTGCGTCATCCCATTTGCATTCATCGTCCGGAAGATCCGCTGTAACTGGAGCATCATCATGGGGATGGGCGTGGCGGCGGCCGGCATTTTTGTGCAGTCCGTTGCCGGCTCTTTTGCGGTGCTGGTCATTGGCCGTGTGATCGAAGGAACGGGAACAGGATTTGCGAATCTTGTCACAGCGGCGCTGATCCTGAATCTTGTGGATCGGAGGCATGTGGCCTTTTGGAGCAGTATGATGACCATGGTCGGTGTCCTGCCTCAGATCATTATGGCAAAAGGCGGCACGGCGCTGATCTATAATTCCGGCATGCATTTCCAGACGCTGTTCCGGATCATCGTCTTTATTTATATCGGGGCAATTGCCTTGTGGCTGGTCCTGGTTCCGTTTTCTCTGCGCATTACCGGAGTCGGCAGCAGTCAGAAACCGACCCGGGAGCAGACGATCCGTGTTATCAAAAACAAGTCGAACTGGCTTGTCGCATTGGCAAACTGGTTCTTCACCCTGTCTGCAATGACCTTTACGTCCTATATCATCCGTTATCTGACAACCGTAAAGGGTATGGAGCAGAATCAGGCGGCCAACATTTACAGTTATGTGACGATCCTGGGGCTGTTCTCCATGCTGGCATTTGGCGTGATCTCGGATAAACTGCATACAAAAAGAAAGATCGCCATTATGTCTTACTTTGCCGGAGCCGGCGCGCTGGTGCTGCTGGCGTTGATCCCGGCCAATCTTATCTGGATCTATATTATTTA
>JAFZKG010000016.1 GCA_017553695.1 Lachnospiraceae bacterium | reverse complement strand
GTGTATTCCGCAGCGGAGAGGAGGCGTAATCATGGAACTTAGAATGAAAATCGCAGGTGTTGGCGGACAGGGTGTCATGGTCACCGGCAAGATTCTCGGATATGCCGCCAGTGATCACGACAAATACGCTTCCTTCCTGCCTCAATACGGGACTCAGCAGCGCGGCGGGACAGCTAGTTGCACACTGATCATTTCAGATGAACCTGTGGATTCTCCCATCGTCAGCAAGGCAAATACACTCGTCATTTTCCAGCAGGCTGCGCTGGATGCGTATCTGCACCAGTTGTCCGCAGACGGCCTGCTGATGATGAACGCCAACACCTGCTCCATGCCGGAACGCAGCGATATCGAAGTCATTTCGATCCCTGTGGATGACATGGCGCGCGAACTGGGAAATCATCAGGTGGCGAATATCATCATGCTTGGTGCATTCATAGAACAGACGAAGGCATTTACGGAAGAGGAGATCATTCTTACCCTCCGCCATGTCTTTGAATCGAAGCCGCAGGCAATGCCATTGAACGAGAAAGCGATAAAACTCGGGATCCAGTGGATAAAGGACCGGAATAGCCATGAATAAGATCACCACACTGGAAAAAGCGATCGCAGGGGTCACAGCCGGCAGCACCATCATGGTCGGCGGATTCGGCGGATTCGGTATCCCGGGGAACCTGGTCCTTGAGACAGCCCGTCAGGGGATCGGTGAACTGACGATCATCTCAGAAGATTTCAGTGACGGATACCGGTATTATGAACGCGGACTCACTTGTCTGCTTTCCAACCATCTTGTGAAGAAAGCAATCATTTCTTATGCAGGCGGACAACCGCGCATCACCGAGCAGAAGTTTTCCGGAGAATTAGATCTTGAGCTGGTCCCTCAGGGAACACTTGTGGAAAGGATCCGCGCGGGCGGAAGTGGTATTGGCGGGTTCTACACCCCGGTCGGTGTCGGAACGATCGTTGCGGAAGGAAAGGAATGCCGCGAGATTGATGGGCGCCTATATCTGTTTGAGAAGCCTCTCCACGCGGATTATGCCTACATCAAGGCATATAAGGCGGATCCGCGCGGCAACGCGATCTTCAAATACAACAGCATTTCCTTCAATCCCATCATGGCAATGGCTGCGGATACGGTGATCCTGGAAACGGAGGAACTCGTTGCGCTCGGGGAGATCGAACCTGACAGAGTGCAGCTTCCCGGGGTGTTCGTGGATCAGATCGTCGTACAGAAGGAGGTCGCACTGTGAAGATCGATATCAGAAGGACGATCGCCAGAAATATTGCGGCAATGCTGAAAGACGGCGATTTTGTGAATCTCGGCATCGGAATCCCGACCTTGGTGGGTAATTATATCCCGGAAGGAATGGAGATCTACTTCCATGGAGAAAACGGCTTCGTCGGGCAGGATGAAGAGTTAGATAAAAATGATATCTACGAAAGCCCGGAAACGCTGAGAAACTGGCTCGATACCCATGGCGGCGAGAGCTTTGATTACCGCAGCAAAGAAGGCCACAAGGATCTCGTCAACGCCGGAGGGTTTTATATCACACTGCAGCCGGGAAGCTGCTGTTTTGACAGTTCCGTTTCCTTTGCGATCGCAAGAGGTGGTCACTTGGATGTGACCGTGCTTGGCGGATTGCAGGTGGATCGCCATGCGAATCTCGCAAACTGGATGGTCCCCGGGAAAAAGATCAACGGGATGGGCGGCGCAATGGATCTGGCTTGCGGTGCCAAAAAGGTCATCATCGCGATGGAACATTGCACCAGAGACGGATCCCCCAAGATCGTGGAAGAATGCACGATGCCACTGACGGCTTTGGGCTGCGTGGATGTCGTGGTCACGGAGTGTTGCATCATTCGGTTTCAGGAAGGACGGCCCGTTGTGACCGCAATGGCTGCAGGGCTTACGGAAACCGAGTTGCAGGAAAAGACCGGAACAAAGCTGCATTTTGCGGAAAATATTGCAGAAATGCTTACTGTCTGTGAATAGCATACAAAGGAGGATACAATGAATCCCTATTATCCCAATCTGTTTTCCCCCATCCGTGTGGGAAACGTCATTTTAAAGAACCGTATCGGCATGTCCGCGATGGATACCTGCTATTTCGCTAAGGATGGGACGCTGACCCCGAAAGCGATCGCTCATTATCTGGAAAGAGCGCGCGGCGGCGTTGGACTCATCGTTACGGAGATCGCATCGCTTGACTGGCCTTACGGCAAACAGAGCCGAAGAGAAGTATGCCTGAATGATCCGAATGTCACGACGGAGTGGGCGGAACTGATCCAGTGCGTGCATTCGTTCGGCACGAAGATCATTGCGCAGGTCGGTGACGCAGGCTTTATTTCGATCCCTGAATACAACTACGGACGCGAACCGGTGACTGCCTATGCGGACGGCCTTGCAAATGCGGCGTCTTCTGAAGCAAGGCCTGCCCGTACGATGACCGTGGAAGAGATCCACCACCTGGAGGACCAGGTCAGAGCTTGTGCGAGAAATATCGCCAGCTGTGATTTCGATGGCATGGAATTTCATACGTCACACGATTATCTCTACAACGAATTCCTTAGCCCTCTGACGAATAAACGCACCGACGAATACGGCGGTTCTACGGAAAACCGTGCCAGATTTTTATTGGAATGCATCCGCATTGCAAGAGAGGAATTGGGTCCTGACAGGATCATTTCTCTGAAATACGCGGCTTGCGAAGAACTGGAAGGCGGACTGACATTTGAAGAAAGCGGCAGGATCGCACAGATGTGCGAAGAAGCCGGCGCAAATCTCATCAACTGCTCTGTAGGCCAGGCTCCGGATGGATATGCGACGGAAGCGGAATGGTTCCCCGACGGGCGACGGATCCATTTCGCTGCAGCGATCAAGCCCTATGTGAAAAAGGCTGTGATCGGCGCGATCGGAAAACTGCGCTCTCCGGAAATGTGCGAACAAGCGATTGCAGAAGGTTCGACAGACATGGTATTCCTCGCAAGACAGATGCTTTGCGATCCTTACTGGGCGATCAAGGCAGAGACGGGCCATGCGGATGAGATTCGCAAATGTCTGTCCTGCCGTGAAGGGTGCTTTGCCGCGTTCCGTCCGAAGAGCGGAAGTATCCGCTGCGTCATCAATCCATACACAGGCTTTGAAGATAAGGCCACAGAGCATGATCCGGGCGTTGCCCATGACCCGAAGAATGTGCTGGTCATCGGCGGCGGTATTGCTGGTATGCAGGCTGCCATTATCGCGAAGAAGAGAGGCCATACGGTGACTCTTGTCGAAGCGAGCGGTAAGCTAGGTGGACAAATGAATCTGGCAGGTCTTCCACCCCATAAGCAGGCGATCCTGGACGCTCGCGACTGGTTTATCGCTGAACTCGGAAGAGTTGGTGTAACGCCGGAGCTGAACACAAAACTGTCCAAGGAAGATATCCTTGCCAGAAAGCCTGATGCCGTACTCCTGGCGATTGGATCCGAACCC
>JAFZKG010000112.1 GCA_017553695.1 Lachnospiraceae bacterium | reverse complement strand
TGCGTTCAGGGAAACAGCCGGCACGCCCAGCTCCTGAATTGCCATCGCGCATAAGCTGACAGAAACCTGCTCACCTGTGCTCATCAGCATATCCAGTTCCCGCTTTGACGGTTTAGCCGAAATGGTTGCCGCCAGTTCCAGAAGATCATCCGTCGTATCTCCCATGGCGGACAGAACGACGACGACCTGATTCCCTTTCTGGTACTCCTCCACACAGCGGCGCGCCACGTTAAAGATTCTCTCCGCGTTAGCGACCGATGTGCCTCCGAATTTTTTTACGATTAACATAGTCTCACTCCTGTTTCCCGAATAAATGGCTGATCATGGTATAGCCCGGGGTAATGTAGTTGCCGGACAACTCGCCTTCGCGCTCGTTGTAATGCCAGGTGTTGTTCTGCTTGGCGGTGCTGTCAAATAAAATATATGGAACAGGTTCTCCGGAATGGGTCCTGATACATATCGGTGTACGGTGGTCCGGCATGATGAGCATGCGGAAATCTTCTCCCTGCAGGCCTTCATAGACCGGGCGTATCAGCCGCTGATCCAGATACTCGATGGACTTTACTTTCCGCTCGATGCTGCCCTGGTGCCCCATCTCATCCGGGGCCTCCACATGGATGTAAGCAAAATCATAGCCTTCTTTCAGCAGTGCATCCAATGCGGCCTGTGCCTTGCCTTCGTAATTGGTCTCCAGCTGGGCATTCGCGCCTTCCACTTCGCAGACCTTCATCTCCGCGCCGCATCCGATTCCTTTCAGCAGATCGACGGCACTGATCATGACGCCCTTTTTACCGGTCTTCTCGATAAATGGTGAAAGCATCGGCTTTTTGCCGGCGCCCCAGAACCACAGACAGTTGGCCACATTCTTTCCCTGTTTCCGGCGCTCTTCATTCAACGAATGATGATCCAGAATCTCGTAGCTTTTCTTCATCATCTCCGTGAATCTCTGCGCATCGGCAGAGACATCTTCATTTCTTCCACAGTCCGGAAGGAGAGATCCGATCACTTCCCCTAAATGATCATGCGGCTGTGTCAGATCCAGGATCTTACCCTGATCCCAGATACAGCAGTGCCGGTAGCTCGTCCCCACGTAAAACTTGAATTCATCATTTTCAATCGCCGGCCGCAGCGCGTCCAGAAGGATGGCTGCATCTTCCGTTGAGATCTCTCCGGAAGAATGATCGCTGATAATCAGTTCTTCAAACGGGATATCGTCAGAAGCGCCTTCCGGCTTTATTAAGGTGACCAGATTCACGCGCATGGCCACGTCGGTCTCTTTCATTGCGATCCCGATGCTGAGCGCCTCCAACGGACTGCGCCCCGAATAATAAGCGGATGGATCATAACCCAGCACTGCGAGGTTTGCCACGTCACTGCCCGGTTTCATATCATCCGGCACAGTTTTGACCATGCCGATCTCGCCCATCTCTGCCAGGGCGTCCATCATTGGTGTTTTCGCGTATTCCAGCGGGGTCTGGCCTCCAAGTTCTTCCAGCGGACGGTCGGCCATGCCGTCTCCCAAAATAACCACATATTTCATTTATTTGACCTGCACGATGCTTCTCACGTGTTCTTTGTCACCGATCTTCTCATAAAAATCAGCAAATGTCATCTCTGTTGTAACGACCGCATATTCATCCGGATAATCCGGCAGCGTGACCAGTTGTTCAATTTCGAATTGGTTCTTGATGTCATCGCAGTCACGGTCAACACGGATAAAGAATTTGCTCCTATGTCTGCCGCGCTCTGCCAGTTTGACCGGCTCATCACTCCAGATGATCGGGATGTTCGTGTGCAGATGCTTGGCTTCATCGATGATATCCGATACCACAGCGGATGCGGTCGGGAGTTTGCCTGCGCCAGCGCCATAGAACATCGTATCTCCCAGAAGATTTCCTTTCAGTTCGATGCCGTTCTTGACATCATCCACAAGGTAAAGTTTATTATCCGGCCCGATCATATGTGGAGCCACTTCCGTATAGATCTCACCGGCAATATTATAAGTAATGCCAAGGAGTTTGATCTTCTTGCCCAGGAACTTGGCATAGTCCATGTCTGCTTTCGTTATGTGACGGATGCCTTCAATGGAAAGATCCTCAAAGTTCAGGTTCTTGCCATACATCAGACCGGACAGGATCGCAATCTTCCGTGCGGCATCAAAACCATCCACGTCAGCAGACGGATCCGCCTCTGCATAGCCTAACTTCTGCGCTTCTTTCAGCGCGTCTTCAAAGGAACCGCCCTCGTCATACATCTTTGTCAGAATATAGTTTGTCGTACCGTTCAGAATGCCGGTGATCTCATAGAAGGTATCTACCGTCAGAGAGCGAAGGATTGGCCGGATGATCGGAATACCGCCGCCCACGCTGGCTTCGAATAAGAAGTTCACGCTCTTTTCCTTTGCCAGCTTCACGAGCTCCGGTCCGTAATCTGCCACTAGTGCTTTGTTGGAGGTGCAGACATTTTTGCCACGCTCCAGTGCTTCTTTCACATATTCATAAGCCGGATGCGTGCCGCCCATGACTTCCACGATGATGTCTATTTCCGGATCATCAATGATCGTCTGATAATCATGAACCAGAATGCTCTCCACCGGATCGCCAGGAAAATCCCTGAGATCCAGCACATACTTCACTTCCACATCCGTGCCGGCATTGCGGGTAACGGTCTCTTTGTTGGTGACCAATACTTCTACTACGCCGGAACCGATCGTGCCATATCCCAAAACTGCTACTTTGACCATACTGTAAGCCTCTTCTTTCTTATCTGACTGCAAGCCAGTTTAAATACGCATTGATGAAGCCGTCCAGATCCCCGTCCATGACAGCGTTCACGTTGCCGACTTCAAAATTCGTCCGGTGATCCTTGACCATCGTGTACGGCTGCATCACGTAGGAACGGATCTGGTTGCCCCAGCCGATCTCCGTGACTTCCCCGCGGATGTCCGCCAGATTCTTAGCCTGCTCTTCTTTCTTCCGCAGATAGAGCTGGCTCTTCAACATCTGCATTGCCTTGTCCTTATTCTGGAACTGACTGCGCTCATTCTGGCATTGTACCACGATTCCTGTCGGAATATGCGTAATTCGTATCGCCGAACTGGTTTTATTGATGTGCTGTCCGCCTGCGCCGGAACTACGATAGGTATCGATGCGGATATCCTCATCTGCAATCTCGATATCCAGATCTTCTTCGATATCCGGCATCACGTCACAGCTGACGAAACTGGTCTGTCTCTTGCCGGCTGCATTGAACGGGCTGATCCGTACCAGACGGTGCACGCCTTTTTCGCTCTTTAAGAAACCATAGGCATTCCGCCCTGTGATCTGAATGGTGACGGATTTAATGCCTGCTTCATCACCATCCAGGTAATCCAGCACTTCATATTTGAATCCGTGACGCTCTGCCCAGCGGCAGTACATCCGGTACAGCATGCTTGCCCAATCACAGCTTTCTGTGCCGCCAGCGCCGGCATGCAGTGTCAGGATCGCGTCCAGATGATCGAATTCCCCGGACAAAAGCGTGGAAATGCGGTAGTCTTCATATGTCTTCTTGAACTTGTCAAACTCCTCTACGCACTCATTGCCCAGGTCGTCATCGTTTTCTTCTTCCGCCATTTCGATCAGCGTGACCAGATCGTCATAGCTGCCCTTCAGGCTGTCATAGTTTTCCAGATCGGCTTTCAGGTTTTTGACTTCCTTCATTAGTTCGCCGCTGGCCTTACCGTCTTCCCAGAAGCCGGGTTCGTTCATCTTCGCTTCGATCTCAGCGATCCTGGCATTCTTGACGTCCCTGTTAAGAGCCTCTTCCATATTTACGAGAGGCTCTTCATATTGGGATAATTCGTATTTTAACTGATCCAGTAATACCATAATTATGCTTTCCTGCCGTGGCAATGTTTATATTTCTTGCCGCTTCCGCACGGACACGGATCGTTCGGATAGACCTTGTCATCCGCGCGCTTCTTCGGGGCCTTCGCAACGGAATCATCTTTATTGGTTGCCATCGGCTGTGCGACCTGCTCGCGCTTGACTTCCTGCTCGATCTTGATATGCAGCATCGTCCGCACGGTATCTTCCTGAATACCGGCGATCATGTCATCGAACATATCATAGCCTGCCATCTTATATTCCACAACCGGATCCCGCTGACCATATGCCTGCAGGCCGATACCCTGACGGAGCTGATCCATGTCGTCGATGTGATCCATCCAGTGACGGTCGATGACGCGCAGCAGCACCACACGTTCCACTTCTCGCAGATGTTCTTCCACCGGAAATTCTTTTTCCTTTTCTGCGTAAATGTTTCTGCCGAGTTCCAGCAGGTCCTCGCGGAATTGTTCCTTCGAATAGTGGCCATTCATCTGCTCTTCCGTCAGATTGACCTGACGGATGAAGATCGGCATCCACATTTCATTAAGTGCCACCATATCCCAGTCTTCCGGTTTCGCATCTTCCGCAATGGCTGCGTCCACGATATGGTTGATGGTCGCCTCGATCATCGTATAAATGGACTCACGCATGGACTCCCCGTTCAGAACGCGGAGACGCTCTGCGTAAATGATCTCCCGCTGTTCATTCATGACTTCATCATATTCCAGCAGGTTCTTTCTGATTCCGAAGTTGTTGTTTTCGATCTTCTCCTGCGCGCGTTCGATCGCACCGGAAAGCATCTTGTGCTCGATCTGTTCGCCCTCTTCCATACCCAGGGTATTGAAGATGCTCATCAGCCGCTCGGATCCGAACAGCCGCATCAAGTCGTCCTCCAGGGAAATATAGAAACGGGATTCTCCCGGGTCTCCCTGTCGTCCGGAACGGCCTCGCAACTGGTTATCGATCCGGCGCGCTTCATGACGCTCAGTGCCGATGATCTTTAATCCTCCGGCTGCTCTCGCTTCGTCGTCCAGTTTGATATCGGTACCACGGCCGGCCATGTTGGTTGCGATGGTAACGGCTCCGTGCTGTCCGGCTTCCGCAACGATCTGTGCTTCCATTTCATGATACTTCGCATTCAGCACGTTATGCCTGATGCCGCGTTTCCGCAGCATGCCGCTTAAGAGTTCGGACGTTTCGATCGTGATGGTACCAACCAGCACCGGCTGTCCGGTCTCATGTGCTTCACAGATCGCGTCGATGACGGCGCGGTATTTCTCTTTTTTCGTTTTATAGACCGCATCCTGCAGATCCTGCCGGATCACAGGCACGTTGGTCGGGATCTCCACAACATCCATGCCATAGATGCTGGTGAATTCATTTTCCTCCGTTTTGGCGGTACCGGTCATGCCGGCTTTCTTCGCATATTTATTGAAGAAGTTCTGGAAGGTGATGGTTGCCAGCGTCTTGGATTCGCGCTTTACCTTCACATGCTCTTTTGCCTCGATTGCCTGATGCAGACCATCGGAATAACGTCTGCCCGGCATGATACGTCCGGTGAACTCATCGACGATCAGAATCTCATCGTCCTTGACCACATAATCCTGGTCGCGGAACATCAGGTTGTGTGCACGCAGCGCCAGGATTACATTGTGCTGGATCTCCAGATTTTCCGGATCTGCCAGGTTCTCAATCTTGAAGAACTGCTCGACTTTACGGACACCTTCATCTGTGAGGTTGATTACCTTCTCTTTTTCGTTCACGACAAAGTCACCTGTTTCCTCCATCTTCTCGCCCATGATGATATCCATCTTGTTCAATTCCTTGGCCTCGCCGCGTTTTAACTGGTTAGCCAGGATATCGCAGAGCTCATAGAGTTTGGTGGATTTTGCCGATTGTCCGCTGATGATGAGCGGGGTTCTGGCTTCGTCGATCAGGATCGAGTCGACCTCGTCGACGATGGCATAATGCAGTTCTCTCTGGACCAGGGCTTCCTTGCGGACGACCATGTTGTCTCGCAGATAATCGAAACCGAGTTCGTTATTCGTCACGTAAGTGATATCGCAGTTGTAGGCTTCCTGCCGTTCTTCGCTGGTCATGCTGTTTAAGACCACCCCGACTGTAAGGCCCAGATACCGGTGCACCTGTCCCATCCACTCAGCGTCACGGTTTGCCAGATAGTCGTTGACAGTCACGATGTGAACGCCCTTTCCTTCCAGCGCGTTCAGATATGCCGGCAGAAGACAGGTCTGTGTCTTTCCTTCACCGGTCTTCATCTCCGCGATCCGTCCCTGATGCAGGACGATGCCTCCCATCAGCTGAACCGGATAATGCTCGGTGCCCAGTTCTCTCCGGGTTGCCTCCCGGACCAGCGCGAATGCCTCTACCAGAAGGTCATCCAGTGTTTCGCCTTCCACAAGGCGATCCTTGAACTCCTGTGTCTTCGCCCGCATCTGCTCCGCGGAAAGTTCCATCATCTGCGGACGCAGAGCCACGATTTTATCTACCAGCGGCTGAAGTCTGCGGACCTCCTTATCGGAACTGCCTGCGAAGAGTTTGCCAAATAAACCCATTTATGAATTACTCCTGTTTTCAAGATTTGCGCCGCGCATTTGGCACGGCGCATAATTGATCCTTTGTATGTTTGCCCGTATCCGATCCACCTTAAAATTCCGGTTCGATCAGACCATACGTATTATTCTTTCTTTTATAGACGACATTGATCTGGTTGGTCTCTCCGTTTGTAAAAACAAAGAAATCATGGCCCAGAAGCTCCATCTGCATGCAGGCTTCTTCCGGATCCATCGGTTTGAAATCAAAGCGTTTGGTCTTGACGATGCGGATCTCCTCCTCATCGTCTACTTTTTCCTCGATAAACTCTTTTGAAAAATTCTTTTTATCCTGATACCTGTCGATCAGTTTGTTCTTATATTTCTTCAGCTGAGACTCGATAGCCTCTTCCACCAGGTCGATCGACACATACATGTCGGAATTGGACTGCTCTGCGCGGATGATCCCGCCTTTTACCGGAATGGTGACCTCAATGATCTGACGGCTTTTTTCCACGCTCAAAGTGATATGTGCAACGGTATCCTGTGAAAAGTATCTGTCCAGCTTGCCGATCTTTTCCTGGATCGCTGCTTTCAGACTTTCTGTAATTTCCACATTTCTGCCTGTAATCGTGTACTTCATGGTATCACCCCTTTCCACTTTTTTTAATTTTAACATAAAACAGCTCCCATTGGGAGCCATTTCACAAAAAATTCTAAATAAATATCACGCGTAGTATTCCTCTAATTGATATATCGGACTACGCCGTAAATTGGCATCATGTACATGCTCTGATAACTGCAGACATCGCCCGGGACCGGCTCATGGACAACGGTGTCACCTCCGATGTAAAGTGCTACATGGCCTCCATAATAAATGATGTCGCCAGGGCGGATATCATCCAGGGAAACTGCCATGCCGCCGTACATCTGTCCATCCGTCGTCCGCGGGATATCATATCCGAATTCACGGTAGATTGCCTGTGTAAATCCGCAGCAGTCCGCGCCAGATTCCAAAGAATTGCCGCCATACACATATGGTAACCAGCCGACAAACTGCTGTGCGTAGTTTGCCACTGCCTCACGCAGTGCAGCCACATCATCCGAATCCGGAATACTCGGATCGATATGCGCAAATTTCTGCTGTATCTCTTCCCAATATGCTGCCTCTTCCTGCTCTTCCAGAAAGTCTTCTGCAGCGCTCACGCATTCCGCGATCTTCTGCGCACGGTATGCGGAATCTTCATTGGAGATGCCGACTCGCCGCACCGTCTGGAATACTACATAAGCATTCTCGACCCAGCCTTCCCCGACGTCCGGAACCCTGATCAGTGAAAACTCATCGCCTTCCTCCACGACTTCAAACCAAAGTCCGTCGGAAAGAAGACCCAGCAGTTCACTGTTATAATCCGGCTCCACATTCAGCATCAGTTCTTCATCATTTACAACGGCAATGCGCATCCAGGTGGCATCATTCAATGCTTCTGCATCCTTGCCGGTTGCAAACAGGTCGGCGTTCACGTAACCATGGAATGAATCTGCAACGATCTGATACCAGAAACCACTTTCTCCGATCAGCGTCGCGATGTCGCCTTTTTCCATGCGGCCGACGATCTGAGCCATCTGTGTGTCACCACGTTCCACACGCTCGTTGCCAGGAATACGATCATATACAGGCACCGCTGTATCTACATTGCAGACGATCAGTTTACCAAGGATTCCGCCGTTGCTGTCATAATATTCATTATAATCTGTGAGTTCTGCTGCCACCGCAGTGGTAGAAAGCAGGTCGATTGATTTTTCTCCTGCTGCTCCGACATAATCGCTGACGATGTCACCGAGACCTGCAGATGGGACAGACAACTCCTGCATGAGATCTTCGTTTGTGCTCTCCGCTTTTTCCAGCGCGCTCGCTTCTCTCACACTCATGAAGCCGATTCCCGCAAGAAGGACTGCCGCCGCCACTATAAAGAAAAGTAGTTCTATTCGTTCTTTGAAAAATTTCATATTATCAAAAACAATTGTTACGAAATTATTACAATTCTATTTCATAATATACCAGTAAGTGTTACAAAAGTCAATGCTATTTCTTTTCCTTACTTCCCCAAGATATGGGATAAAAAAATCGTTCACATACAACATATGCCACACGTGAACGATTTTTTATGAGGAATAAACGAAAATGAAATACTTACATATTAATAAAGCGTGACAGGAAATCTTTCGTTTCCTGTTTTTGCGGATCACCGAAGATCTCCTGCGGTGTCCCCTCTTCCCAGATCACGCCGTCCTGCATGTATACGACGTGATTGGAAACGTCTCTTGCGAATGCCATTTCGTGTGTGACGATGATCATCGTCAGACCTTCTTTGGCCAGTGTCTTCATGACTTCCAGCACTTCTCCGACCATCTGCGGATCCAGTGCGGATGTCGGCTCGTCAAACAGGAGCACATCCGGATGCATGGCCAGCGCCCTGGCGATTGCGACACGCTGCTGCTGTCCGCCCGAAAGCTGTCTCGGCTTTGCCTTGATGTACGGCCCCATTCCGACCTTATTTAAAAAGAAAAGTGCATCCTGCTCTGCTTCCTGTTTGGATTTTTTCAGCACCTTCATCGGGCCGACCATGCAATTCTTCAGAGCCGTCATATTGCTGAACAGATTAAAACTCTGGAAGCACATGCCGACCTTCGCGCGGTAAGCCGCGACATTCTTTTCTTTGGTAATGTCCGATCCCTTGAACAGTATCTCGCCAGCGGTCGGTGTTTCCAACAGATTGATGCAGCGGAGCATGGTGGATTTTCCGGATCCGGATGCTCCGATGATACAGGTCACGTCACCTTCGTTGATCTCGAAGTTAATGTCTTTCAGAACTTCGTTCTTTCCGAAGGTCTTCCCCAGATGCTTGATTTCTATGATCTTGTTATCACTCATAATATCTTACCTTCGCGTATCATTTTCCCGGAACGTTTTTTCTGCGGCATCTAACAGGTTGCGGTCATCCACATGATCCTTGTGCGGATCGGTTAATGTTCCGCTGGTATATGCCAGCGTATCCGTCGTCGCCAGGTCATACTCTGCCGGCCCGTCCATGCGTTTCTCAAAGAACCGCAAAAGCCAACTGAAGAACAGCGTCATGATCAGGTACATCACCATCGTGATGGTGAATGTTTCAAAATAGGTATAGTAAGTACCGGCGACGGACTTCGATGTGAAGAACAATTCCACAACACCGATACAGCTTAAGACGCAGGTATCCTTGATGTTGATGATCAGGTTGTTGCCGATCTGCGGCATGATGTTCCGAAGTGCCTGCGGAAGGATGACGTTGACCATCGTCTGCACATGGTTCATGCCGATCGCCTTCGCACCTTCGGTCTGGCTCATTGGAACGGAAAAGATACCACCTCTGACGGTCTCCGCCATATAGGCACCGGTATTGATGGAAACGATCACGAATGCTGCCATCCACATGCCCATGTTCAGGTTGAATAAGATCATGGCTCCATAATGGAGGAACATCGCCTGCACCATCATTGGTGTCCCACGGAATACTTCCACATAAATCTTCAGGATCACGTTGACAATGCGCAGAACGACCTTCTTAATGGCCGAATCATTCGGGTTGATCGGAATTGTCTGGATCAGACCCACGATGAATCCGATCACGCATCCGATAAACGTGCCAACAATGGCAATGGCCAGAGTGGTCCCTGCGCCTTTTGCCATTGATGCACCATATTTTTGTAAGATGAACCATATCCGTCCGAAAAAATCCGGAGGTAAAGATGTTGCGAGTAAATAGTTTGTCATTATTAATTATTCATTCATCGGCTGAACTTCGATCGCTTTGTTCATCCAATCTTTATAATCTTCCGGTGTTAATGTAGCCAGCACGCCGTTGATTGCCTGCTGCAGTCCGCTGTTGCCTTTCTGCATGGAGATACCAATGTTGATCTCTTCCTCGGATACCTGGAAATCGCCGTCTGTTCCGGTAAAGGCAAGCATGACCATATCCGGGTAAACAGCACATGCGCCCATTGCTGTCGGCTCATCCGTAACGACGATATCAACTGCGCCGGCTTCCAGAGCTACCAGCATCTGCGGTGCACTCTCCTGTGCGGTCTCTGCCTGGACGTCTGGAATCTGCGGGATGCAGACATCGTACCAGACGGTGTTCAGCTGTGAAGTTGCCTTTGCGCCAGCCAGATCTGCCAGCGATGTCGCATTTGCAAATGCGGAATCTTTCTTCGTCAGCACCACGATGGATGCATAGTAATACGGATCAGAGAAGTCAATTGTCTCCAGCCGCTCGGATGTAATGGACTGTCCTGCGATCACGCAGTCTACCGTTCCGGACTGTACGGCCAGTGGCAGAGAATCCCAATCCAGTTTATAGATCTCAAGCTCCATACCCAGCTGTTCTGCGACGTATTTTGCCATCATGACGTCATAGCCGTATGCATAGTCGGAAGAATCCACGATTGGAACTGCGCCGTTGGAATCGTCTGACTGTGTCCAGTTATAAGGTGCATAGCCGCATTCCATTGCGACACGAAGGACCTTTCCTGTACCATCATTGATCGAGCTGCTTGCGCCGCCATCCTGCGCGCCGCTTCCAGCCGGTGCCGGGGTGTCTCCACCGCCGGAATTTCCACATGCACATGCCATGATGATCACCATGACCAGTGCGAGTGCTGCTGTTAAAATCTTTCCAAATCTCTTCATTACTTTTTCCTCTTTTCTTTGTGTTCTGTTGACAGTTGCTGCCACCGCTACGCACAAAAAAATGTTTTGCTATCTGCAAAACATTCACATCAATTCCACGTATTCATATCTGTATCATCAGAAAGCGCTCCACTAATGTGACAGTACGTTACATATTCTGCAACGTCCCAACACCGGCTGTTCAAGGTTTCCCCGGTATTTCGGCGGCAGCTCCTTTCATCCCGCTTAGCACCTTTGCTGCTTGTCGATCCTCTTTCTGTGATCTCCTTCAGCGGTCTTACTCATAGATACCGCGCCTCTATTCTGCATAACGATATTTAATTGTTGGCATTGTAAGATGAAAGGGCTTCTTTGTCAAGTGTTGAAGACTATGGCTGTTTTTGGGCTGTTTTGGACCGATTTTTTTCACCCCTAAAACGGTGGTGCTGCTCTACAGGATGAATTGCCTCCATTTCATGCCTATAATGGTTAAGATTAGATGAAGGGGATCAAAAAAAGCGGAACCACCTCCTAATGAAGTGATTGCGCTGCTTTCACTATGAGACTGCGGGGATTCGAACCCCGGACAACTTGATTAAAAGTCAAGTGCTCTACCACCTGAGCTACAATCCCATATAAAAACGAGGCATGTTCATGCCAGCAGGGCTAGCTGGATTCGAACCAGCGAATGCAGGAGTCAAAGTCCTGTGCCTTACCGCTTGGCGATAGCCCTAAAACAGGATTGCTCCGAATGCTGTGCCTGTTAAGGTGGGAGATGGGACTCGAACCCACGGCCTCCAGAGCCACAATCTGGCGCGCTAACCAACTGCGCCACACCCACCATATGAAAGTTGAAACCTTCCAGCGTGCCTGAAGGGATTCGAACCCCCGACCCACGGCTTAGAAGGCCGTTGCTCTATCCAGCTGAGCTACAGACACGGATAAACAATTCTCTTCCCTGCGGAAAAAGAAAAGCGGGTGATGGGAATCGAACCCACGTATCCAGCTTGGAAGGCTGGTGTTCTACCATTGAACTACACCCGCACGTGGTGACCTGTCAGTCAACTTTGGTATTATAGCAAATGGTTTTCCTCTTGTAAATAGCCAATTACGGTAACCGACGCGTTATGATCCAGTGGATCTTTTTTCTCATAATCAAAGGCAACAAGTGCCTTTTCCGGTAGCTTTGGAGCACCATCTTCCCAGACCGCATAAGAAAAAACATCCACATGACAGCGCTTATCCAGGCCTTCGTCATACTGCTGCCGGATCACCTTCTGATACGGTTTCAGATCAAGCGCAAATGCCGGACGGCTCTTCGCTTTCTCCCGAAGATACAGATCAAATGTCAGCGCCTCCCGATACAGATCGATATGCAAAGGCTCGATCGATGCTGCGAAGTCCAGAAGGATCTGATAACGGTATGCCCGTGACGGACTGTTCAGGAAGAATCCTTCCGCCTCATAATACTCTGCCATGCGGTCGTAAAGATCAAATGAGGAGTTAAAGCATTGCTCCAGCAGCGGCAGCACAACTGTGAACTGGCGGCTGTTATAAAATAGTTCCAGAACAGCCTCGACCTTTTTCAGACGGATCACATCCGCGAATGAAAGCCATTTGGTCGAGAGCACCTCATACGGTGCTTCTGAAGTATAATTGATCTCATAATCCGCAACCTTCTCTGCCATATAGGATCCCTTCAGCACTTTCAGGAAGCCGAGCTGCAGTTGATCCGGTTTCATCCGGTACACGTCATCAAAACTTTTTCGGAAACTTTTCAGATCCTCATACGGCAGACCTGCGATCAGATCCAGATGCTGATGGATATTGCCGAAACTGCGGATCTTCTCTACATTTGAGGCAAGCTTATTCAGATCCATCTTCCGGCGGATCTCAGTGATCGTTTCCGGATTGGTGGACTGCACGCCAATCTCGAGCTGCACCAGGTTCGGCCGCATCCCGGAAAGAAGGGCGATCTCGTCCTCATTCAAAAGATCACCTGCGATTTCAAAATGAAAATTTGTCACACCATTATCATGCTCTTTGATCCACTTCCAGATCCGTTGGCAATGCACATGATCACAGTTAAAGGTCCGGTCAGTGAACTTCACCTGTTTTACGCGATGCCTGACAAAGAAAGCCAGTTCCTTTTCCACCATCTCCCACGGCCTGAGCCGGACATTCCCCTTGACAGACGATAGACAGTAACTGCAGGAGAACGGGCACCCCCGTGATGTCTCATAATACAGGATCTTATTCTGATAAGCTGCAATGCTTTCGTCGGTATAGATGAACGGAAGCTGTCCCATTGCGGCATCTTCCCCGCGCAGGATTCCGGATACATCCTCGCCCCGTCGGATCGCCTGTACCAGGAACAGAAAACTCTCTTCCCCCTCACCGGTCATGATGCCACGGATCCACGGGCATTCCGCAAGGATTGCCTCCGCATCAAAACTGACCTCCGGTCCGCCTGCCCAGATGATCGCCTCCGGGAGTACCTTCGCCACCTCCCGGGATAGTTTTTTTATGAACGCCCAATTCCAGATATAACAGGAGAACAGCACTACCTCCGGCTTCTTCAGGTAGATGTCAGAGAGCACTTCCTCGTAACTGTTGTTGATCGTGGATTCCAGGATGCCGATCTCGTCTGCGGGAACGGACGGATCATGCGAAAGCACGTACTCTCTCAGTACGCGCACCGCCGGATTGGAATGTATGAATTTGGTATTGACTGCAACGAGAAGAAACTTCATTCGTCTTCCTGAATGATATATTTCCGGGTCTTCCACTTCCCGCTAAGCAGAAAGCCGCCGCCGATGAAGAGCGGCATGGTGCCCGAGATCGCATCGCCCAGCCAGAATCCAAAGTATTCCATCTTGAAGACGACGCCGAATAAAATGCCCAGACCGACACGTGCGACAAATGCATCCAGAATTGCCAGAACAAAGTTGATCTTATAATTGCCACTGCCGTTGATAAAGGAGCCCGTTGGCGCACGGACAATAGCACCTACAAAGTTGATGATCAGGATCGGCAGATATTCCATGGCCACTGGAAGGATCGATTCATCCGAAGTAAAGATCATAAATACCTGGCTCGGGAACAGCAGCACGATGACCATGCACAGACCTGTGATGGACCCGCATATTGCAAGAATGGCAAGCATGATCTTCGGTACACGGTCGTATTTCGCACCACCGATATTCTGTCCGATCATGGAAGATCCGGCTGTGTTGACCGAATTGCTTACCAGCATCGGCACACTGCAGATCTTATTTCCGACACCTGCTACAGCTGAAACGACCACGCCGTAATTATTGACAAACGAATTAATGAACAACTTGGAGAAACTGATGGATGCAGATTTGATCGCCATCGGAATGCCCAGTTTGATCATGATGGAAAAGACTTCCTTATCGATCTTAAAGTCGTTTTTCGAAATATCAAATCCCAGGGAATCCTTTCGTTTGAGCAGGAAAAACAGCGCCCAGATAAAACTGACGCCCTGGCCGATAACGGTTGCCAGTGCGGCTCCGAATGTCCCCCAGCCTAAAACCATAACGAACAGCAGGTCCAGGATGATATTGAGAACAGCCGCTGTCGCGATGAAAATGAATGGATGCTTGGAATCGCCCAGTCCCCGCAGGATCGCACTGACGGCATTATAACCGAAGATAAAGATCATGCCGGCGATCGTCGTTGTACAGTATGCAAGTGCTTCCTGGTAACTGGCCTCCGGCGCATTCATCAGATTCAGAAGCTGATGCCGAAGAAGAAGGCCGCCTGTTGTAAAGACAACAGCACAGATCAGAAGAAAAAGGGATAACGTGCCGATGACTTTTCCGACTTTATCCTTCTGCCCGGCTCCGACGAACTGGGAAATGATGATAGATGCGGCTGCGGAAAAACCCATCACAAGCATCGTAAAGAAATGCGAGATATCACCGCCGATGGTAACACCGGAGATACCCACATTTCCAATGACATGACCGACAACGATCATATCTACCATATTGTAGACCATCTGGAGAAGATTCGCGAAAAACAGCGGCATCGAGAACGTGATCAGCTGCTTCCAGATATTCCCTGATGTAAAATCCTGAATCAGTCCCTTTTTCATAACAGAATTATTATACACCGCACGTCGGGAAGAAAACATAGAAAAAATGTATTTTTCGAAAGAAAAAAGCCGCAGCTCTCCAATCTCAAAGAACCACGACTCTTACTCGGGGTGACAGGATTCGAACCTGCGGCCTCTTGATCCCAAATCAAGCGCTCTAGCCAAACTGAGCCACACCCCGTCTGGTACTGCCCCTTCGTTTTACTCGGCGGCAAGCACGAAAGTCATTATATATGAAGGCATTTTCCGTGTCAATCACTTTTCCCGCGGAGCTCCGCGACCACCTGCCGCAGTGCATTTCCTCGATGACTCATGGCATTTTTCTCTTCCGGAGAAAGTTCTGCAGAGGTCATATTCCGGGATGGAACATAAAAGATCGGATCATATCCGAATCCGTTTTCCCCCTTTGCCTCAAATGCGATCCGCCCCTCAAAAACGCCGCGAAAGACTTTCGTTTCCGGTTGGATGCCATCCTTTTCCGGATAAGCCAGCGCCATTGCGCATACAAAACGTGCGCCGCGCTTTTCTTCCGGCACATCGGCCAGTTCTCTCAGGATGGCCGCATTCTTGATATCATAGGAAGTATCCTCTCCCATGAAGCGCGCGGAATGCACGCCCGGACCTCCGTCCATCGCATCGATCATAAGGCCCGAATCATCCGCCAGCACCATCTGTCCACACAGATCCCGGATCGCCTCCGCCTTGATGATGGCGTTCTCCTCAAAAGTCGCGCCGTTCTCTTCGATGTCGGCTGTGATTCCGGCATCCTTCAGTGAAAGGATCTCGATCGAGCTGCCTTCCAGCATCTCCCTGATCTCACGCACTTTATTCTGATTTCCCGTTGCCATGATCAGTTTCATTTTCGTTTCTCTATATAAGCCTGCGACACAGCTTTACCTGTCTTTTGTAAATGCTTTCAGACACACATTACAGTCGGATGACGTCTGTGTCCGCTCCCAGCTTGTCCCGGTATTGCTGATATAGCTTTCCTTGCCTTCCGTACTGACTGTTCCGGTCCGCGAATCATCCACGTTCATCTCCATCGCGATCGGATGCGTGCTTCCCGGCGTATTGATCTCCACGATCACTGCAAAACGCGTTCCTTTCTGCAGCTGCACCGGTGTATCCAGTTCCACGGTATAATAACCCATTTCTGAGAACAGACCTTCCGCCAGCGCCTCTCCCTGGATTTTCACGTCGCCTTCACTCTTCACGTTCGTATCCACATAGATCTTAAAAGACGTGTCCTTCCCTGTTGCGTAAAAACTCACGGCTGCCAACTCTTCCTCCCCCTCAGCCGTATAGACATTGGCGAAGTAGGCATGGTTCCGGTTATAACCGACACGTCCGATCCAGCCGCACGGGTCGTACTGATAGATATGATCATAATTATCCGCATTCTCGATACGGGTATACACTTCATTACTGGTTCCGATGACGGCATCCTCGTAGGATACAAAGAAGATCCCGTCTTCCCCGAAACGGCTTCCCCAGCTGTTCTGACAGATGAAAGCGCCATCCTGTGTGACCTTCGGCGTAAAGTTGGATGCCGGATAATCATCATCCCATCCGATGATCACGATCTCATGGTTCGGATTCGTCTCTTCCGGATAGCAGTATGCATTCGTCCGGACATTGTAATATTGCTCGTCGATCGTGCTCTCATCCAGAAATGCCATATAGATCGAACTTTCCACACCGCCGTATTTAAAGATCATCTTTTTGATCGTATCATAGTCCTTGCTCTCGACCATCCGCACTTCCTGCACATGCTTTACCGCCTCCAACGTCGGATCGCTGACACCGTCTCCGTACGGATCATCCGCCTCCCGGACCGGTCCTTTCCATGAAGACAAATAGGAAAGCGCCATGATGTAATCGCCGCCATCTTCCGGTGACAGCCCGAATCCATTGTTTTGGATCATATGGTCTTCGGAATAATCCGCCTCTTCCTCCGGAAGCAGGGTCGTTTCTACTGCAGAAAGCGCCGCAAACGCCCAACACGCTCCCATATCCTCCTGATCCTTGATATAAGTGAGACGTTCTCGTTCCGCGTAATTATAATAGGATGGCAGATCCGTGGTCTCTTCACCGCGTTCGAACTCTGCGCGCAGTTCCTTCGTGTTCCAGCTGTAGGTATAGTGGAATGCTTTCTCCATGATCTCGGCCGGAATGTAGATCCTGTCCTGTTTCGTCGTCACGCCCTCGGAAAGCAGGATCTCTTCCCCGTCTTTTTCCATGATCGGTCTGTCCAGATCCAGGCGGACCTGTTCCTCACCCTTCTCGATCAGTAAATAGGAATCCTCATAACAGTTGACTGCGCAGTCAAAGACTTCCGTCAGTCCGTTTTCAGAGAGCATCATGCCGAGAGAGTCACTCATATAGACCTCTTTCGAAAGCTGCTTTGGCACCTCTTCTCCGTCCACCGTCAATTCCGGTTTCTTCTCATTGACATAACTTGCCAAAGCCACTCTCCACACGGTGTTCGTCTCCGTAGAGGAACGTGACTTCGCCACATAGTCGGACTGCTTAAAGAGTCCGATTCCCAGGATCACGGCGATCGCCAGGGAAAACGTTATGATGATGGAAAGAAATATTTTTTTCATCGAGGTTTCGGCCCCATGTATTGATAGAAATAAGTCCGGATCATACCGTTATAGATTTTCCGGTTCTTCGTCGGCTTCCCGCCGAAGTATTTCGGCGCATCTTCATATGCGGTAATAAAAAATGCCGACCATGAATCCAGTGCACGGAAACGCTCGCCGAAAGTCTGATACAGCGCCGGCAGATCCTTTTTGTCTTCCAGCCGCTCGCCATATGGCGGATTCGTGATAAGAAAGCCATACTTCTTCGGATGGCTCAGATCTTTTACGTCTCGCTGCTGGAAATGGATCAACTGATCCACACCTGCGATCTTCGCGTTATGACGCGCGATCTTAATGACCTGCGGATCAATGTCATATCCCTGAATGTCGCATGACTCCGGAATGACGATGCAGTCATGTGCTTCATCCACTGCATTGTACCATACTTTTTTCGGGAAAAGGTTGCTCCAGTCCTGACCAAGGAAATCCCGATTCATGCCCGGCGCCATATTGCAGGCCATCATAGCGGCTTCGATCGGAAAAGTACCGCTGCCACAGAACGGATCGACCAGAATACGGTCCTTGTTCCATGGTGTCAGTGAGATCAGCGCGCTTGCCAGCGTTTCGGAAATCGGTGCCTTGGAGGCCAGACTCCGGTAACCACGCTTATGCAGTGACTCGCCGCTCGTATCGATCGTCAGAAGAACAGTATCTTTATGAATGAAAACACGTAAAGGATAATCCGCTCCGCTTTCCTCGAACCATTCCTGATGATATGTCTGTTTCAGCCGCTCCACGATTGCCTTTTTGACGATACGCTGGATATCGGACGGACTGAACAGTTTCGAATTAACGGAAGAAGCTTTCTTGACCCAGAACTTTCCATCAGCCGGGATCAGTTCTTCCCATGCGATTGCTTTCGTCTGTTCAAACAATTCGTCAAAGGTCTCCGCCTGAAACTCTCCAGCTTTCAAAAGGACACGCTCACAACTGCGCAGAAAAACGTTGCTTCTGGCCACACCTTCCGCATCCGAAAGAAAGAAGACTCTTCCATCTTCCACCTTGGATATCTCATATCCGAGATCTGTGATTTCTTTTTTCAATACGGCCTCCAGCCCGAAATGGCACGGTGCGACCAGTTCTAACTGCATCTTTTTCCCTCAAACAAGAAAAAGGCCGCTATCGGCGGCCAATATATCTTACCAGTACAATGATTCCGGCAATCACCGCTCCGATCAGAAGAAGGGATCCGAAATTACGGATGCTGAACCGGACCAGCGTGAAGATCATTCCCGCGATCAGGATCATGACAATGACCGCGATCAGAATGATGATCCAGCAGCCGGAAGAGGAACCAACCGGTCCGCCCTCATTGGTGCCGGCTCTGTCTGCATTTTCCTGCCCGTCTCCATAACCATCATCATAACCGTAGCGGGTTCCCGAGGATCCGGTGCCGCCGGTGTTCCCGGAACTATTTCCAAAGATCCCGGAATTGATCCCGTCCGAATCATCATAGGTATCGGTGCTGCTGCGGTATGGTCCGTCGTAACCGGCCTCTTCCGCTGCGCGGTTCGTGGAATCGATCAGCGTCTTTGCGATCAGACGCGGATCACCCAGTTCTTCGATCACCTGTTCTTCTCTGACACCTTTTGCAAGCTGTCCGTCGATATATGCCTCATAATAATCGACCTGAGAAACGACTTCGCCGGATGGTATCTGCCCGGTCAGCTGACCTCTCAATATGGTTAAAAATTCTTCTTTGCTCATATGTATTCCTTTTATGGGCCTGTAAAAACAAGCAGCCCTCCGAAAATGCCGGAGGGCTGTCCGTGCATTAGAGGATTCGAACCCCCGACCTTCTGGTCCGTAGCCAGACGCTCTATCCAGCTGAGCTAAATGCACTTGTCACGCAAGGGCTATTCTACAACCTGCCGCTTAAATTTGTCAACCTCTTAAGCGTATCTGCGGCACACCTTTGTTTTCGATATAGTCCTTGGTAATGATCACCGTTCCGATGCTGTCATCCTTCGGGATCTCATACATGATATCCAGCATGATCTCCTCGATGATCGACCTGAGTCCCCTGGCTCCGATTCCTCGTTTCTCTGCCCGTTCCGTCAGTGCCAGGAGCGCATCATCTTCAAACTCCAACTTCACTTCATCGAGTTCCAGAAGCTTCTGATATTGTTTCAGGATTGCGTTCTTCGGCTCCTTCAGAACCTGCACCAGCATCTCTTTGGAGAGATTCTGCAAAGTCACGACGATCGGCAGACGTCCCAGAAATTCCGGGATCATGCCGAAATTCCGAAGGTCTTCCGTATCCACGTGATCCAGAATGTTGGCGTCATTATCATATTTATCTTTCAGATCCGCGTTGAATCCTATGGAAGAATTCTGACGCAGCCTGTTCTTAATGATCTCTTCCAGATCCGGGAACGCGCCGCCGCAGATGAACAGGATGTTCTTGGTATTGATTGTTGTCAGAGGGACCATTGCATTCTTGCTGCTGGCTCCAACCGGTACTTCCACTTCGCTTCCTTCCAGAAGTTTCAAAAGTCCCTGCTGCACAGATTCCCCACTGACATCGCGTCCGCGGTTGCTTTCTTTCTTTGCGATCTTATCGATCTCATCGATGAAGACGATGCCGATCTCGGCTTTTTCCACATCGTTATCCGCTGCTGCCAGAAGTTTGGAAAGCACACTCTCAATATCGTCGCCGATGTAGCCGGCCTCAGTCAGGCTGGTCGCATCCGTGATTGCCAGCGGCACGTCCAGCAGTTTTGCCAGTGTCCTTACGATATAGGTCTTGCCGCATCCGGTCGGTCCGATCATGAGCATGTTGGATTTCTCGATCTCAACGCCATCGGATTCATCGAACTTATCGCCGGCAAGAATTCGTTTATAATGATTGTAAACAGCCACGGAGATCGCCTTCTTGGCTTTCTCCTGACCGATCACATACTCATCCAGTTTTTCTTTCAGTTTATGTGGCGGGAGCACTTTTTCCGGATCCACCAAAGGACCGGTCCGCTCCGGTTTTTTCTTGAGCTGCTGTCTTCTGCCAAAGCCCTGCTGCAGATCGGAAAGATTGATAAAGCTGATATTCGGAATGCCGTGTCCCGGTCCGTGTCCGCCATTGCCATGCTGTTCTTCTTTTTCTTCCGTCTCCGGCGTCACGACATTGCCGTTTTCATCCATTACATCCGGCAACGTTTCCAGCGCTTCCTTCGGCAGGTCCGAACGGGGATCTTTTCCGTCCTGCGGAGCGTTCCACAGCGGGATGCCACTCATAGGACCAAAATTCAATCCGTTCGTTCCGATGGAGTCGATCATCCGCTGCAGACAGTCGGTACAGACGTGCATATCACCCGGAAGCCGTATCATCTTCACCGTCCGGCTTTCTGTCCGGTGGCACATATAACAAACTCTTTCTCTTTCATCGGTATGTCCGTTATCGTTCCTGTTTCTATCGTCAGACATATACTGATTCTCCCCTTTTATAACTGCCTGATCAGCTCAGGATATCTGTCAGCATGACATCAAGCAGAATTCTCTCATATCCATATCCGGAATCCCGCATCACAGTAAGTGATACATAGTCGCCCGGATTATATTTTGCCAGCTGTGTCTGCAGCTGTGACATCGTGAGTGTTGATACATCATCGAGCGCAACAATGATATCCCCTTCCATCACGCCGGCTGTCTCTGCGCCGCCTCCGCGGATGGTAGCCGCCACATAGATGCCTTCCGGCATATCATATTTTTCAGCGTTTGCCTGAGAGATGTCCCGGCCGCGGATCCCCAGATATGCGCCCTGGCTTTCATTGGCTGATACAACACCGGAACTGGATTCCACTTTCAGCAGTTCCTGAATCAGTGCAGAGTTGATATCGACCGGAATCGCATAGCACATGCCTTCCACACTGCTGATCACGATCTTTGCTTCACTGATGCCGATCACTTCGCCCTTTGCATTCAGCATACATCCGCCGGAATTACCGCTGTTGATCGCTGCGTCCGTCTGGATGACGGTGATCGTTTTTCCATCCACGGTGATCGAACGGTCTACCGCACTGACAATACCCGTAGTCACGCTCATGCCGTAACCAAGCGCATTGCCGATTACGATAACACCTTCGCCCACATTTGCAGATTCCGTGGAGAGTTTTGCGATTTTAATGGAATTCATCGTATCACTCTGGATCTCTGCAAGTGGAACTGCCACAATGGCAATGTCGGTTTCTTCGCTGGCAGCCTTCACATAACCGTCTACAGAAGTATCATCCGCAAAAGTCACAAACAAAGAGGAACATCCCTCCACTACGTGATAGCTGGTCAGGATCAGGAGTTCCGTGTCGTTCTGGGAAATGATCGTTCCGGATCCGAGTCCGCTCTCGACTTCGGTCTGTTCTCCGGAATTACCATATCCGTTCCCTCTGCCTCCAAAGAAAAAGCTGAAATAGTCGTAGCCGTTCGCGGTATTGACAAGCGACCTCGAAGTGATGGAAACAACAGACGGCATGACTTCCTGCACGATCCCGGATACATCTGTGATCACATAGCCACCGGTCGAAACGGTTGTCTGTGCAACGGATTCCGCCACAGACCCCACTTCCTGGGTCTCCTCTTCTATGCTGACGCTTTCCTGCACTTTTTTCTGGCTTTCTTCCAGCGCCTCTTTGTGCATCCGGCGAAGTCCAATCGTTACACCGGCAACGATGGAGATCAGCATGACTGCTCCGACAATGATCACCGGGATCAGCCATCTGCGCTTTTGCGGCTTATTATTCGGTGCCTTCGGTGGTGTATTATAATCGTCCGGAGACGGATTCCATCTCGGGATCTCCTGATTGGACTGATTCTGATTGTTGCTTTGCGGATCTCTGTAATCCTGCATCTTTTACTGCCTCCTTATATCTATGCATATGAATCGTATTATTCTGTCATAATATAAGAATTAATTGTGTCACTTTTGTGATAATTTACCAATCACTTTTTGAAAATTATTTACCCTGCCGCCGTATCTCTGTCCGGATCTTTTCTGCCGTCCGGACCAGATCTGCTGTCGGTATGTAATTCTCCGTATCATACAGGAATTGATGGATCAGCACCACGTTTTCTTCCAGTGTATCCGCAACCATGGAGTCTCCGGAATCCAGCATCGTTGTATACTGGTGATCCGCGTCCGGAAAGGCTGCGTTGCTTTCAATGTTCATATCCATTCCCTGTGCCATGATGGCGGTCAGTTCCTTAATGGAAAAAGAGGTCTGAATGAACTTATCATTTCCGTCGTTGGCAGCGAACAGATCGTTCATGAGCTGCAACAGATTGACGATGCCCTGTTCCTTCGCCTGTTTCACCAGTTCCATGAGCGCGTACCGCTGGCGGGCCGTCCGCGCGTAATCATCACGATAAGTCTGTCCGTCCACCGGAGAATCGAATTTGCAGCTTCTCAGCCGGCAGAATGCCGTTGCCTGGGATCCGGTCAAAAGAATGTTTTCTCCATATTCCTCCAACGGAATGTATTCCGTACCGGCGTACATGTTCTGTTCATACATATGATAATTCAGCGTATCCCGCTCGATCTCCGTAACATTCAGTCGGAGACCGCCCAGGAGGTCAATGATATTCGTCAGTCCGCTGAAGTTTACGACGATATAATCTGTAATGGCCAGATCGAAGTTTTCATTCAGCATATTGACCGTTCCCAAAGGACCTCCCCAGTAATACGCGGCATTGGCTTTGGAGATCACTTCCTGTCCATCCTGTTTATGGCTCAGCAGATAAGCATCCCGGTAAACGGATGCCATCCGGATATTTCCGTCCGGCGTCACATTTACCACGATCATGGAATCTGCTCTCGTCCCGATCGTCAGTTCTTCATCCCGGGCGTCCACACCTATCATGGCAAATGTGATATTCCCCTTCGGTGTATAAGCCCCTTCGTTAAGGATAATATCTTTATCTTTAAAATCTTTGTCCCGTACATGTGCATCATAATTTCCGCCAATGAAGAGACGCACCAGCGCCGGTCCGAATGGGGATTTCAGGATCCCGCTGATAGCCGGTTTCTTCAGGCTCGGCGTGAACCAGATGACACCTGCGGCAAGGATCAGCAGGATCAGGAAGATAAAAATGCCCAGGAAAAACCGTTTGACCTTCCCTTTCTTTTTCTTCTTTTTTTGCTGCATCTGTCCGGCCATCTGTTGCTGCATCTGCCGCCGGTATGCGCGTTCCTCCTCGAAATACTGCCGCTGTGAGGACTGTGGTCTTCCGGAGGCCCCGCCGCGCAGTTTCTTCTGCTGTCGTTCCAGTTCCTTCTGCTGTGCCAGCTGACGTTCTAATTCCCTGCGGCGCGCTTTCGCGTTTCTCTGCCTGCGGAACTCCTCTTCTTCCTGCAGTTTTTTCCGCATCTGTACACGCGCGAAATACTCTTCCGGGTCACGATATGTTTGATTCGATCTTACTTGGCTGCTTTTTTCTCTTCTCATTTCATCAGGTATTTCCAGGCAAACGCGTAGGCTGCCAGATAAATTGGTTTCGGCATGAGTTTGTAGGTGATCCGCTGCAGTTTCAGGATTGGACTGAGCACAACTTTCGGAGCCGGAAGATCGGACCACGGTGATTTCTCATAATATTCCTTCCACAGGAACTTTTTCGGATGAACACTGTCTTTCTCCCATGGTTTACCGACCTGCAGTTCAATGAAGTGGTAGATCGCGATATTCCGGTATGCGTCGTCAATCTCCTCCTGCGTGAACAGATCCGCCTCTTTACAGTGGAACATCCGTGAAATGTCCTTGTAGGAAAACAGCGAATACAGCGTTGAGAAGTTGAATCTCAGCGGCAGCTGCGCCAGGTCTTTCTGCAGAACTTTGATCGCCAGCGACTGATCCGGCGCAAAGGAAAGCAGCTGCGGATCCTCCTGCATGCCGTGGATCAGGCGCTCCCGGCATTTATTTGCCCTCCATGTCGGGAGATGAAATGCCATGATGCCGGCATTATAGGTGGTATCTTCCACCGGGATCCCGACTCTCGCCCGGTATTTATTATGATAGATTGCCGGAACCATCGCTAATGCATGCCCCGCAAAATCAAACTCTGTGATCTCATCCAGTGTTCCACGGACGATCGTATCCGAATCCACATAAAGGATCGTCTCCACTTCCTCCGGCAGCTCATCCAGTACGAACAGTTTGAAATAAGTTGCGTAATTTCCGCGGAACTTCGGCGCGTTGGCATCTTCCAGCAATTTTTGGGAGACGGTCGTATCCAGATAGGAGACACTGCGTCCGAAGTCTTTTGCCAGCTGCCCGATCTTTTTCCTCGTTTCTTCCGCAATGCCGTCATCAATGACATAAATATTGATTTCCTTGAAATGCTTGTTGTGGTCCAGGAGTGAAAGAAGCGATATCCCCAGGTATGGCGCGTAATACTCATTTGCCTGATACAGGACATTGAGCGGTTTCGTGACAGTATAGTCTTTTCCGTAATACCGGTGATTGATGTACTTCGGATTATAAACGTCCGAGGTACGGATCGCTTCTTCGTTCTGTTTTTTCAGATAGCGGTGATTCATCATGCGGTGGATCGGGATGTATGCCCAATCCTGCAGGATCGCATGCAAAAACTTCTGGATCCGGAATACGACGCTGCGCTTTGGCGCAGGCATCACGAAACCGCTCCAGAGGGAGTCGGCAAGAACTTCCTGAAACTCTTTTTTCAACGGATGTGTGTTTTTCTTTTCCCATGGCCGTCCGGTCATCGCGCCCATCAGATGATGGATGACCGGCTTTTCCATCGCCTCCTTGATCTCTTTCATGGAAGAATAGGCATATGGATTCAGTTGGTAGAGCTTGTATGACTGCTCTGCCCCGAAGATATAGAAGCCGCTGTTCAGATTGAAGCGGATCGGCAGCACAGCGATATGGCCGCGGAATACCACATTCATCAGGTCCTGTTCACAAAGATAATACTTCGACCGGCCCTCATGAATATGGTCAACCAGTTGCTGCTGGCACTGGTTATCGATCCACGCCTTCTGATTGAACAGAATGATCCCCGCATTAAAATAGGAATCATCCGGTGTCAGCCCCACCATCGTTTTATAGGAATTCAGGGTGCAGTCATAAGTGGCTGCCAGATAATTCCCCTGAAAATCAAATTCGCATATCTCATCGAGCGGGCCCTTCACGATCGTATCCGCATCCAGTTTAAAAATGCGGTCCGTTTTTAAGGACAATTCATTCATCACAAACATCGTGAAATAAACCGTATAGACATTCCGGAATGTCCCCACACCGTAGCTTTTCAGTTTTTCTTCAATCGGCCTGGTATCAATGATCTCAATGTCTCTTCCGTACTGCACACAGAGCTTTCGGTATTTTTCCAGATTCTCCTGTGAGATTCCGTCATCCAGCATATATACATGGATCTCATCCAGGTGCTGGTTTGTCTCAAAAAGGGATGTCATGGAGACGCCCGCGATCGGCGCGTAATTATCATCGGTCTGATAAAGCACGTTTAAGATCTTCATGCCGCTCCCTCCCTTTTCAGTTTCCGGAGAATGCAGATGACAAGCACCACATCCTGTACAAACAATCCGATGATAAAGGATAGCGTCGCGCCCTGCATGCTCATGCTTTTGACCAGGGTCAGCGAACTTGCCAGAACAGCTGCAAGTCCCAGGACGCCGCTCAGGTTGGCTCCTTTATGGTCCCTTAAGACGATCGCCAGATTTCCAAGCAGAATAGTCAGCGCTGTCATGACAGAAACAATGACCATCGGGATCAGCAATGCACTGTACGCTGTGATGTCCTCTCCATATAAAACGCGAAGCCCCCATTTTCCGAGGAATGCGGCAATTAAGATCCCCGCCACCAGAAATCCGGCCAGCATCAGGAAGCATTTGATCAGGACACTTTTCAGTTCCCTGGTCTTTCCGTCTTTCAGATGCGTTGCCATTAGAGTGGAGAGCGGATTGATCACAAAGGTAGCTGCCACCTGCAGCACCGTGACCGGCGCCATGACGGCAGCATAAATGCCCAGCACGTCTTTATCATAAAACCCGCGCACAGCCAGTTTCGGCACGGTCAGGACCAGTGTGTGCAGGAACGTATAGATCGCATATGGGAAACATTCTTTCAAAAGAAGGAGACCCTTTTTTTCCGTAAAGTCCGGGCGGACCGGAATCTCCGCGTTCTTCTTTGTCAGCGGCAGATCATAGAGGAAAAGGACCAGCAGCGATATGGCCAGCATGACCGCCAGCGCAACCAGAATATTCCGGGTCAGTTTGATCAGAACGCAGAAAACGATGAGTGCCAGAATATTCCGGATGCACATCGAGATTCCTGCGATGTCCAGCCGCCATTTCTTCTGCAGTTCCCCATAGACTGCGTCAGCATAGGAATAGACCATGATATAGAGCGCGTATAAAAGGATCGCAGCTTTCTCAACCGGCTCGTACGCTGCAGCCAGTGCCCAGATCACTGCAATGACGAGCGTCAGCACAATGGAAAAGACCTTGGCCGCGTAATACTGACCTGCCTGATATTTGCCGGAAACATCCGACACCTGATAGGTTTTGACGCCAAAGGCGGCAATGATCAGAAACACATTTCCACAGGAAATGGAAAGAGAAAGGATCCCCGAGTCGGAATACCCGGAGAGCCTGACCACAAGCACCATCATCAGCCACTGGCAGAAGAACATGACGAAGGTGCCGATGGAGTTCCATACAATATTTCGTCTGATTGAAACTTCCTGTTTATTCATACGAAGGTCTAAAATGCCCTTACAAGGAGCACATGCCCGTTTTTCGTTTCCACTTTATAGCAGGTGTTATCGCTGATCGCAGAGGAGTTTTCAAACAGCTCTCCGTAAAGAGCCCGGAACTGCTTGTCCGCATTGTACACATACACATAAGTATAATTACCGTCGATAAGCGCTTTCTCCCATTCTTCCGCCGTGAAGTCGAGAGTCCAGATATCTTCTTCGCCATAAGGCGTCCCGAGGCTCCAGCCCATTGCGTAGTCATAGGAAAGTTTCACCGGAGTGGCAAGATAATAGGAGACCTGATACTCATATCCGTTGCTGTCCTGACAGATAAAATAGACACGGTCTGTTTCCGGATCCAGCTTCTTCGGCAGATTCTCCACGAATTCATACTCCATCCGTTTGGACATCGTTTTCGCGATCGTGTCCTTGCAGTTGATCATATCAGCGGTCAGTTTCTTCCATGGTGCCAATGCCAGCACGATACCGACCGGGATCAGGATCAGGATGTTGCCGAAACCTCCGAACCGGGTAATGATCTTATGCACCAGCATGTATACGAAGAAGACGAGAGCGCCGAGAATATAGGTATACATATAACGGTCCATGGAAGCCAGATGCTCACCTTCATAATCCGTGAAGAGATAGACATACATGAACAACAGCGCTCCCGCATAACCGATATAGCCCATGATGACCAGCAGTGAGGAAAGGATGCTCCGGCCCTTCTCATTCCTGCCTTTGGACAGCAGTACGATGAACAGGCCGATCACGGCGAAGACAGCGATCCACAATGCATAAGAAATACGGAAATGCCCATTCTGCTTGATCTGGAAGAGCGCATCCTTGAAACTTTCAATGATCGTTTCGGATGTGATCTTACTCTCCTCCGAGACCTCGATGTAATCAAAGACCTGCATCATCTGATGCTTTGCCGTAAACAGTTTCCAGGACAGGTACGAAGCGGCGGAAACAATCACGTAAAGGACCGGCAGGATCCACCCGGCACTTTTTTTGCACATCTTTCCGAAGTCTTTTCTCTGAAACAGCAGAACATCCAGGAACACCATACCCAGGATCATCAGGGCAAAAAATTCGCTGCCCGGCTTCACCAGGATAATGGCTGCACTGTACAGCAGCAGGCCAAAATATGTGAAGCCTTCCTGCTCATGGGAATAGTAATGCAGCAACATGCTGCCGAACGTCACAGCCATCGCACAGTCCACATACAGCGTATTGAACGGAACGATGCTGGATGCAAAGAGCCATGGAAGCACGTAGACCAATGGGATCAGGAAGATCCCGAAAACGATCCGCTTCCAGGTGATCTTGCGGTAGATCGGGAGCAGCATTGCCACCGTATAGATATTCATTGCCTGCAGAACATCGCACTCATTCATGTAACGGCGCAGTGCTGTGAACAGATAGCAGAACAGGGAGATGCCCGGCTGGTAACCGGCTCCGTGCGTCGTGCTGCCCGCCACATTGGCAAACCCGTCAAAGAGAATATAGTTCTTGACGGTCAGTCCCCAGTGTGTGAACTCATCAAAGCGGGACAGGAGCCGTCCGGCTGTCATGTAGTAAATGAATGCCAGCGATAGCAGGAAGATCACAAATCCCACAGAAAATACATTTGCGAGGAAGTCCTTCATCTGCTTTTTGATGATGCTCCTGGTCAGTCCGACCAGAAACAGGATATAAGAAACCCCAATCACGATGACAACGCCCATCCGAAGCCGTGCAAAAAGTCCTGCCACATACAGGATGAGGATCGATACAAAGATGGAAAGCGGGAGGCATTCCTCAAACTTCTTTTTGAAGATCCCGCTATAGCCGATGGTATGCGCGATCAGTGTCACACAGATGAATATAAAAAGTCTCATATCAGTTTCTCCGTAACCGGTAGACGGCAAATCCCACGCCGTCAAATTCCAGTGTTTCCGTTTTTGTCAGTTTTACATTCGGATCTTTTTCTTTGTAGAAATCGGTCCAGTATGTCATATCGCAGTCTGCAAACGCGATGAGATAAACATGTTCATTCGTAAGGATCGCGGTTTCGATGGAAGTGATCCCATAGCGGTCCCATATTTCTTTTGCCTGCGGCATCTTGCTTGGCCAGCCGCCCGGCCAGTACAAATTGTGAAAACTGTCATCCATCACGCTTTGGTCAAACCCCAGCGTGATCACATCCGATTCACACACGTACAGGTTTTCCGGATTGGATTCACACCATTCTTCGAGTTTCGCCCGCACCGTGCCTGATGCAAGAATGGAATGTGCATCTTTTTCAACCTTTCCGTACTGTTTCCAGATCCCACCGAATAAGAGTACAGCGCATCCTGCTGCCAGGATCACTTTTGCCAGCATCTTTACAATGGCCGGCGCATTCTCTTTCCGCCCGATCCACGCAGCGACTTCTTCTGCGTGGAAGAGGAACAAAGCCAGCACGAACAGAATGTCTGCGTACCAGATCCCGGATGTAACACGCGCCGCCGGCTTTCCCATAAAGATCATGTAAAGCCACGGGATCAGCGACGCCACAATGCCAAGCAGCAGAAACAGAAAGAGCTTTTTCTTCCGGGCAAAGAGCGATGCGATCAGGAGGAATAAAAACAGTCCTGCCGCGATCAGGCTCATTGGCCGGTAGGTCTTTGCTGCCAGGTTTTTCGGAAGCGCCTTCAGCGTCAGCAAAAGCCGCTCTCCAAACGGCACCTTCTCATAAGAGATCTTTACCGCATACTCCGCGATCTGTGGCAGCATGTCTTCTTCCATGCCATCCGTAAACTCCAGATAATACCCGTCTTTATACATCAACGCCCGCTCTTTGCTGATGCCAAGCGAACCATAAAATGCTTCGTTTCCTTCATATGGCGGTACGCCATAGAAATCATACAGCGTCGTCCGGGCATCATTGAAGGTCAGGAACGCTTTCCATTCTTCGGACCTGTATGCTGCCCGATGCCCCAGTTCCAGCCCGGCAATCCCTGCAAAAAGCAGGATCGGAAAGAGGATCCATCGGATCACATTCTTTGCCCGGAATGCAGGCTTTTCCCGGAAGAACTGATATAAAAACGCCACAAAGGCCAATGGCAGGAGCATGAATACAGTCCGTGCCCTCAGGCAGTATGCCAGATATAACAGCAGCAGACAGACGATGTAATTCAGGATCCGGTTTCCTGCCGAACAGTCTTTCTTGATCGTCAGGAAATAAAAGATCGCCGTTCCCACCAGTACGCCGGCACACATGGAATAATGCGCTGTCGTATACCACTTCGCCAAGCAGAGAAGAAACAGCAGTTCAAACAGGACTGAAAACAGGATCCTGTTCAGGATCTTTTTGATGTTCGAGCAGATCCGGAATACCACCAGGAACACGCTCGCGACAAAACAGCCTGTGAGCAGATGGAAATGCCAGTTCACGCCCGGTACAGCCGTAAACAACATCTTCAGGATCCATGCCAGCGGATACTTGATGTAGACCACGTGTGCATCCGGAGTTCCGGTATATGCCCCGGACAGAACCATCTGGATGAACGCGTCATCGATCACGCCATAGGTGAAGACGTAAAAGATCCTTACCACGATCACAAAGGCCGCTGTCAGGACGGCCGCCAGGATGATATTCAGGAATGTTCCCTTGCGGGTATGGTTATCGGTCATCCGGTTTCTGTCCCAGTTTTTCTTCCAGGTACGCGACCTTCTGGATCAGGTCTCTTGTTTTCTTCCGGTTTTCATAAACCGAAAACGTCAGTGAATAAATGATCAGCATCAAAAACACTATGGCCAGAAAGAAGATCATGTTAACCGGATCGTAGATGCCGATCAGATCCGCTGCTTTATCCATCAGTTTCGGGATGGCTGCAAAAATGATCACCAGGATATAAACGATCAGCCAGGGAAGCGTGATCTTCAGTCCCAGTTTTCCTTTTTTGATCAGCACAAACGTCAGCAGTATCGCCAGTACGGCGATCACGATCACAACGATCTGCAGTTTCAGTGTCATGCGTTTCTCCTTCCTGCTGCCTCGATTAATATGCCACAGCTCACCTTGATCATGTAGTACACGGCTTTCAGCGGATTCCCGATGGAGGATTTTCCACCCTGCCGTTCTCTCATGACGACCGGCACTTCCCGGATCGACAGATTTCTCTTTGCAATTGTCACCAGACTCTCCGGTTCCGGATAATCCCACGGATACGCATTCGCGAAGATTTTGATCACTTCATTATTTCCCATGCGAAGACCCGAAGACGGATCGGTGACCTTATTTCCTGTCACACACCGGATCAGCCAGCCTAGAAAGCCGATCCCGATGCGCCGCAGTCCTGTGGACTGGAAACCTTCTTTATCAATGAACCGGGAACCGATGACCAGATCTGCTGTTCCGTTCCCGTTCTCCTCTGTTTTCAGTTCGCGCTCCATCTCCCGCAGAGACGTTGCCATATGCTGGCCATCTCCGTCCAGCTGGACCGCGATGTCATATCCCTCATACAGGGCATACTGATAACCGGTCTGCACTGCCCCTCCGATTCCCAGGTTGCTGGCCAGGTCCAGAAAGTGGATCTGATTATCTTCGCACACCTTTTTCGTCTGATCGGTGGACGCATCATTGATGACAACATAATCGTAATCCGGTGCATTTTCCCGGATGTCCGCGATCACCTGCAGAAGGCTCTTTTCTTCATTATATGCCGGAATGATGATCAGTTTCTTCATGCGCGCTTTATGACCTCCAGCATCCTGTCGATGTTCCGGTCACGTTCAAAATGTGCCTGCTGATAGACTCTCGCATGTTCGCCCAGCTCTTTTCGTTCTGCTTCCGGCATGTGGTAAAGCTTTTTAATATTATCAGCCAGCGCCATCGCGTCTCCCGGTTTGGAAGACAGTCCGCAGTCTGCTTCCCTTAAGATCTGTTCCGGCTCCCCTTCCATCGCCAGAAGAAGCGGCTTTCCTGCTGCCAGGTAACTCATGACCTTGGCCGGAATGGAATAATCTTCCAGCCCGTCTTTTTTCAGTGTTCCCAGAAGCGCATCCGCAATATCCGTATATTTCGGAACGTCTTCGATCGGATGGAACCCTTCAAAATAAAAATGCTCTTTGATCCCGGCTTTTTCCACCAGGTCTTCAAAATGTGTACGGCTCATGCCGTCACCCACAATGATAAAGCGGAGATCCGGCAATCCATTGTCGATGCAGATCTTTGCGGCCTCTGTGATCGTTTCCAGATCCTGTGCGGGCGAAATATTTCCCGTATAAACCACGTTAAATCCGCCGGAAAACCTTGCCTCCAGTTCCGGGTCGTGCACTTCCTCTTCGTACAGTTTTTCCGGACATTGCGGGATGAATGTGATCTCATTTTCTTTCTTCCCAAGCACTTGCAGGAAGTACTGCCGCATTTTTTCAGAAACCGTGATCAGCTGCGTCGGCTTTTTGTAATACCACATGGACCATGCATACAGAAATTTCCGGATTGCTTTGTTTTTGATCGGAATCACCGAATACAGGTTCTGCGGCCAGATGTCCAGGATGTACATCGCACATCCGATCTTCTTTTTCTTTGCGAACTTTAGTCCTGCGTAAGCCATCATGACCGGCGAAAGCTGATAAATGAAGACTTTGTCATAATCATTCTTCAGCAGTTTTTTCACTCGGATCCCGCTGGCAACCGGATAAGCCATATAGTTCAGGAAGATCCGAAGATTCGTATTCGACCCGCGCTTGATCTCATAAGTCCGGAAGATCCGGACCTTACCGTGCGTCTCTTCTTTTATGCTGTGTGCGTCGTATCCGTCATAAAACTCGCCTTCCGGATAGTTTGGCTGTCCGCAGAGCACGTCTACTTCATGCCCGCGTTCCAGGAATCCTTCCACGATATCATTGATCCGGAAATTTTCCGGCCAATAATGCTGACAGACGACGAGGATCTTCATTTTTTCAGCCATACCGTCCTGTTCACGATATCTGTATAACTCTGCAGGATCTTGACCACTTTCATTGATACGTTCTGTTGTGAATAGTCCGCGTTCAGTTCAAACGCATCTCCGTCTTCACGGATTGATACAGCCAGTTCAATTGCCTGGAGGATCGTTTCCGTATCGATTCCTCCGATTACGACACTTCCCATGTCCAGCGCCTCCGGGCGCTCCGTTGACGTACGGATCAGCACCCCGGCAAAGCGGCTCATTGCGCTCTCCTCCGACAACGTTCCGGAATCGGACAATACGCAGAAAGCGTTCTTTTGCAGTTTGTTATAGTCAAAGAAACCGAATGGTTCCATGCTCCTGACCAATGGATGAAATTGGAAATCGCGTTTCTCTATAAACTTTCTGCTTCTCGGATGCGTGGAATAAATGACCGGCATCTGATATCTCTCTGCCACTTCATTGAGCGCATTCATCAGGGACAGGAAATTATCTTCCAGATCGATATTCTCCTCGCGATGGGCAGAAACCAGAAAATATTTTCCCGGCTCCACGCCCAGTTCGGAAAGGACCTTGCTCTCCTCGATCTTTTCACTGTATTTATCCAGGAGTTCTTTCATCGGGGATCCGGTCACAAAGATCGTCTTGCCGTCGATCCCTTCCTCCAGCAGATATCGTCTGGAGTTTTCCGTATATGGCAGGTTGATGTCTGAGATGTGATCAACGATCTTGCGGTTTATCATCTCTGAAACGTTCCAGTCCCAGCAGCGGTTTCCGGCTTCCATATGGAAGATCGGTACCTTCAGCCGTTTGGCAGAAATCGCGCACAAGGCGGAATTGGTATCGCCAAGCACCAGAAGTGCATCCGGCTTTTCCTCTGAAATGACGCGGTAGCTTTTTGCGATGATGTTGCCCATGGTATCGCCCAAAGTTTCTCCGGCCGCATCCAGATAATAGTCCGGCTCCCGCAGTTCCAGATCTTCAAAAAACACCTGATTCAGTTTGTAATCATAATTCTGCCCGGTATGCACCAGCACATGATCAAAATACCGGTCACACGCCTTGATCGTCTCAGCCAGACGGATGATCTCCGGCCGTGTCCCGACGACTGTCATCACTTTCAGCTTTTTCATTGGCAGATCCTTTCTTTCACATACTGCTGCTTAAGGAGCAGCTCCTTTATCTCTTCTACGCTGAGCAGACTGGTATTATCTGAGGTGAAACTCTCGTCCTGCCTGATCTCGGTATTGCCATCTTCATAATACTTTTCATAATTCAGGTCACGTGCATCCACCGGAATGCGGAAGTACTCGCCCAGATCCTCAGCTTTGCTGTATTCCTCTGCTGTCATCAAGGTCTCGCTCATCTTCTCTCCATGACGGATCCCGATGAAGTGGATCCTTGCAGACGGATCGAACAATTCGCGTACGGCTTCCGCCAGATCACCGATCGTACTGGCAGGTGACTTGCGGACGAACAGATCGCCGGGATCGCCGTTTTCAAATGCATACAGTACCAGATCGACGGCTTCCTTCAGATCCATCAGGAAACGGGTCATGTTTGGATTTGTAACAGTCAGTGGCTGTCCGCTTTTGATCTGATCGATAAAGAGCGGGATCACACTTCCCCGGCTGCATATCACATTGCCATACCTGGTCACGCAGATCGTGGTCTTATCTTTTGGCAGGGTCCTCGCTTTCGCGATGATCACTTTTTCCATCATGGCTTTGGATATCCCCATGGCGTTGATCGGATAAGCCGCTTTGTCCGTGGAAAGACAGACGATCTTTTTCACACTGGCTTCGACTGCTGCCTCCAGAACATTGTTCGTTCCGATGATGTTCGTCTTGACTGCTTCCATCGGGAAGAATTCACAGCTTGGTACCTGTTTCAGGGCAGCGGCATGGAAAATGAAGTCCACACCGTTGATCGCATTTACAACGCTCTGCTTTTCGCGCACGTCACCGATATAGAATCGGATCTTGTCATTCTTATATTTCTTCCGCATGTCATCCTGCTTCTTTTCATCGCGGGAAAAGATGCGGATCTCACCGATATCCGTATCCAGAAACCGGTCCAGCACAGCGTTTCCGAAACTCCCGGTGCCGCCTGTGATCATCAGGGTCTTGCCTGTAAACGTTCCCATATCATTCTCCTTTATACTTCCAGATAAAAGGTGTCCGGGTTATCCGGGTCAAATGGTTCATTTGCCCACATCACCGTCACCAGATCATCTTCTCCGAGGTTGGTGATGTTGTGTGTGTATCCCGGCGGAATGTCTACCGCACGGATCTGCTCACCTGAAACCAAGTATTCCAGTACTACTTCTGAATCCAGCCTGCGCAGACGGATGATGCCTTCGCCTTTTACTACAATGAACTTTTCGTTTTTGCTCTGATGCCAGTGATTCCCCTTTGTAATGCCCGGCTGTATGATATTGACAGAGACCTGTCCCCGGTCCTCGCTCTTGATGAGTTCCGTGAAGCAACTCCCCACTCCCTCATTCATCTTCAGATCGTACGCGAACGAATCTTCCGGCAGAAAACTCAAATAGGTGCTGTACAGTTTCTTTTCAAAGCCGTCTTTCAGATACGGGACCATTTTGCTTTCCCGTGATGCACGGAATGAATACAGAAGTTCTGCCACATGACCGACGCTCTCTTTGTGGACCGGTCTGGCCGTATAATAAGTATGACCTTCCAATGCTGCTTCGATCTGTTCTCTCTTTGTGTATGGGAGAAGGTCTTCCAGGATCTCTTTGGTAAGGATCTGCGGTTCTTCCCCTTCCGTCAGCGCGATCAGTACTTCCACCAGATCATCGATATAAAGAAGCGGCACAATGGCACTTTTGGAATGGATCGTGATCGGTTCTTCACGGGCGATATTATGGCAGAAAGTCGCTACCATACTGTTGTAATTCGGTCTGCTCCATTTGCCGAAAATATTCGGCAGGCGGAATACATAAACAGCAGCTCCCATCTCTTCGCGATAGGCAAACAATGCTTCCTCTCCCAGGACCTTACTCTTTCCGTACGCATTATCCAATGCTGCCTGGATGGAAGAAGTCATCGCGATCGGGACCGTCCGCTCGTTTTTCTTCAACAGTTCACAAAGATGTGCGGAAAAATCCGCATTACCTTCGAAAAATTCCTGCTCATCGACAGGGCGGTTAACACCGGCCAGATGAAATACAAATTCTGCCTCTCTGCAATAAGCTTCCAGCGCTTCTTCTCCCGAGGAAAGATCATATTTCAGGACGTCATATCCTCTGTTCACAAGCTCTGCGCAAAGGTTTTGTCCGACAAAACCTTCGGCGCCTGTAACCAGTATTTTCATTGGTTTCTCTCCTTTACAAGTTTACATAAAAAACCAAGATATATTATAGTACGTTTTCCTGTCAAAATCTATCTTTATAGCAAAAAGGCTGCCACACAAAGTGGCAGCCTTTATCAGATTTTTATCAAAATGTCAGGAGAGTATCTCCTTAATGATATATGCCATGTCCTTACTCATCTCTCCATGATGATCAGAGATGTACATTGCGCCATCGCATTCCGTGACATGCATGCTGAAAATGACCTGCGCGAACCAGCGCACTGCCACGAAGAGTATGCCGTCCTTCCGGACGACCGGCATGAACATGGATCTCAGGAATCCGTTCCACAGAGTGCCCACGCTTGCCTCCGCGATCTCGCAGTCTCCTTCCGGGCAATGAAGAATGGCACTGCGTCCATCCGCAGCGTAATCCACGCCAATGTCAAAATACTGACTCAGGAAACTCACTGGCACGTACAGTTCCTGCTTGTAATCCACGCGGTGGTGGACGTTAAAATCAAAGTTCGTGATGGTCTCCAGGAAAGCCGGAGCCTCCAGTTTCACGCGGCTATTGTTAATGTAGGCATATTCACAGCCGTCGCAAAGTGCTGCGGCATCCACGTCTCCCCGTGCGGAATAGTCCGTATCCAGACAGCTGATGCTGCCATCCGGGTTGCGGCGCGTTCCCTTGAACAAGGTGTTCCATGCCCAGTAAGCATCGTCCAGAGTCTGACCGTGGGATCTGTGTTTCACATCCCGGTACACCAGATTGGCCTTTTTCCCGGTATAGAAAGCGAAGTTGTTCACATCCAGGATGGAAAGACGCGGCAGGGAATCGCATTCATTTACTTTCAGCCAGTATTCCCGGTTCACGTAGTTGACATCCTGACGGGTGGTGTTTTCTTTTCCTGCAACAGGGGCAGCCACGATATCATCCAGCTCACCGCGGGACTGATACACCGGTACCGGGCACTTGGAGGCTTTCACGTTCCCCTCTTCATCAAACAGTGCGATCTGCGCCGATGGGCCAGCCGTGCTGTCGATGCCTGCCAGAAGGTCGCCGCAGACACGGGCAAACATCATGGTCATGATATCTCCCATCGACATGCCCTGCAGATAGACCCTGCCTTCATCAATGTTATACTGCTCGTGCATTTCTTTGATCAGAGCTTTCAGAAACTGAATGTGATGGTGGGTCTCCGGAACGCGTCCATCCGGAGAGGAGCCAAAAATCTCCATCATATTTGGCAGTTCGTTCGCCTTCTCCGGATCATCAACCGTCAGCCATGCCCTGCGGACGCCGCCGGCATTTGGAAATACGGCAACGCATCCTTCCTGCTCTGCGATATAGCACCAGGAAGTCTCTTCAAACTGCCACTGAGCCTGTGCCCCACCGCCATGGCAGGCGATGATAAGTGGTGGCTTTGCCTCTTTGTTCAGGTCATCTGGAATATATTCCAGCCAGCTGTCCTCGATGCCATCTGCAAAGACTTTGCTTTTCAGCACCGGCGGATGCGGAGGAATGTGTGTATTGGAATTTGTGTTGTTGCGGATACTGCCCTCAGGGGCCTCCTCGGCTATTGATGTTCCCTCGAACGGAATACCTGGTTTCAGTCTGAATTCACCCATTTTTTTGCTCCTTTCCTTATTGTCTGCTATCAAGCAATGCTCATCTATTTATCATAAACAAGATAACACAGGCCGCCCGATATAGGCAATTCCTGATTATCTGCGTGTGTTTCCAAAAAGTTTGCCAAAGATAAGTTTCTCCAACAGATTGACCGTGAAAGTTAACAGGATCATCAGAAGGACGCAGAACATAAGCATGGTCGCATCGTTCTGATAAACAAACCCTTTGATCCCGATCAGACCAAACAGAAGGGCAAACAGGCCCTTGAAGATCATCTCGTTTCCGTTCAAATACAGGCTTCCTTTTCCGATAAATGCCAGAAACTTTCCAACACCCGGAATCTTTTCCAATAATCTTGCCAGGCAAGTCATGCAGAAAAGCAGCACGCAGGCGCTGATGAGATTTGCGACCATAAAGCCGGTTTCCCCCAGTGCACCCCGCAGCAATGCAGAAAAGCGCATACTGTCAAACAGGAGATACACTTCATAACCAAGTGAGATGAGAAAGAAGATCCACCAGAGGGCTTTGACCCCGGCTTTTTTCGTACCATATTTCCAGTCGCGGAAGAGCGGGAACAGCAATGCCCCCAAATAATAATAAATAAAATAGACCATGGCAGAATCCACATTCCAAAACCAGGAAGGGTCCTGAGTCGGCTGGTGTCCAAGGCAGGTGATACCGATGGCAAAAAGCGCAATCGCCACTACCGCCAGGATCCATTTCACCCGGAAGATCCGCTTCAGGATTTCAAAAAACACGCTGATCACAAACAGACAAGGCAGAAACCAGAGTTGGATCGCCGGCGTCTGATTCCGGATTCCCATAAGGGTATCCAACAGCATCTTCGGCACTTCGGAAAAGCTGCGCGTCTTCACGATCAGGAAATAGAGAATGGTCAGAATGGAAAAAATGGCGTACGGCAGGAGGATTGACCGGATCTTTTTCAACAGAAATGACCAGAAGGATCCGTCCCGTGGCTCCAAAGCAGCAAAAAACCCCGCCGCAAAGAAAAACAGCGGGACATGCTGTGCAAAAATAAACAGGTACGTGTTGTCAGAAACCGGCAGATGCCCCAAGTAAATCAAGAGCATGCCGATCCATTTTAAGATATCCGCCCACTGTACCCGTTGTTTCATAGCTTGATCTTTGTGATATTTTTCCGCCGTTTCAGCGGTTCATAGAGGAACTGGCGGAAAAGATAGACGAGCTTGCGAGGGGCCTTCTCGATCAAGGCATCGCGCTTTGCGGTATTCGTAATGCTCTTCTGCTCTTCATACCAGCCTTCTTCATAATCCGTCTGCTGCGCTGTGATCTCCTCCGGCGTCTTCCCCGTCTTCCGCGCGATCACATAGATCTCAGTCTGCGTATTCACGTCAAACTGCACCCGCCCGCCGGCTTCCTTTGGAGACTGGGCGATCTTCCAAACTTTATCCTTCGCGGAAAATTTCACAATGAAGACGTCCAGGAGTTCCATCCCATTTTGCGCCGAAAACGTGCTGTAGAAGAAATCCGGTGAGAATTGATATAGGCCATGGCCATTGAAGTTATTCGTCGGCACCATGGAAATGTAAAGCCCGCCCACCTTCAGCATGGAAAAACAGTTATGCAGCAGCATCGGCACATGGAATACATGCTCCATCGTGCCGCCGTCGATCAGACAGGAAAAACGCTCTGTCAGTTCATCCGGGACCGGCTTGTTCAGATCATGCAGGATGTCCGGTTCTTCATGTGCAAAGCCGTCCAGGCTCTTTGGCCGGGATCCATACATATCCGCAAACACTTCTTCCGCATAAGGACTGTGAAAGTCCTTCGAGAGTTTATCCGGCGCGATCACCTTGGCGTAAGAAGGCAAATATTTTGCGAACTCCCTGCGGGAGAACGCGCGGAACTGACGGCCCAGCGTCAGTGTTTCCGACAGGTCAGCGTCGTAGTGATTGCGCGCATATTCAATTATCAGCATGGATGTGATGCGAAGACCCATAATGAAATACTCTTATCAGAAATACAGCTCTTCCAGCTTCTTTCTGTCTACTTTGTTATTCTGATTCAGCGGCAGGTTGTCCATCCGCACGAACCGGTTCGGTACCATATGACGCGGTACTTTTTCTTTCAGTTTCTCACGCAGTTCTTTCTCTTCCAAGGCCCCCACGTAGCACATGATGATATGCTCTGTATCTTTATTGAAGATGCAGGCACACTGCATCCGGTCATCCAGCGCGCAGGCCGCCAGTTCGATCTCGCCAAGTTCCACACGGTGTCCCATATGCTTGATCATGAAATCCCGGCGGCTCTTGAAGATGACTTCGCCATACTCATTCTTTTCCACGATATCACCGGTACAGTAGATCGTCTCTCCCGGCTTCAGAGGATTATCCTGATATTTTTCAGCGGTGGATGCCTCGTCTTTCAGATAGCCAAGCCCGATGCCTGGTCCGGCCAGACACAGCTGTCCTTCTTCGCCGACCTGAGCCTCTGTTCCATCGTCTTTGATGATATATGCCGTGACAAACTCTGCCGGATATCCCAGAGGGACCCTTTCATCATCCGCAATCTCGCGCTCCATCGGATACAGGAACGTATAGAAAAATTCCGACGCTCCGTACCCTTGTGAATAGCGAGGACCCGGAACAGCTTTTTTCATTTTATTGATCAGTTTCGTAGACGCAACGTCTCCGGCAAAAACGATCTGTCTAATGCAATTGTTCAACTCTTCCTCATAGCCTTCCCAGGCGGAAAAACGGGAGATCACTGTAACAGCGCTTGCGACCCAATCCATGACAGAAATCTGGTTTTCGGCCAGATATTTCACGAGCTCACCCGGTTGGCTGAACAGTTCTTTCGGCATGAAATAGCAGGTCGCTTCCGCCGCAATGGAGAAAAACAGATTCAGGACACCCATGACATAATACATCGGGGATTGATTTCCGACATGATCCGAGAAAATGACCTGCACATCATCCCGGTTGGCGATGGAACAATACAGGATCCCGTTATGTCCCTGCATGACACCCTTCGGATTTCCGGTGGACCCGGAAGTGAATACCACGCTCGCCAGTTTATGCGAGACTTCTTCTTCTACGATCATCGGGAGTTCAAATGCTTCTTCCTCTTTTTCCATGATGTCCTCATAAACCATCACATAGCCGTCAAAATGAATCTCCCGGGCCTTTGCTTCGGTTTCGCGATTGGTCAAAAGGATCACCGGCTCAAGCGTTTCAAAAATCTTCTCGATCCGCTCATTCGGCATAGTCTCGTCAATGCAGGAATAATAATCTCCGGCATAAAGGATTCCATGCATGCAGGCAGCAAGATCATTGCCTGCCTCGATCAGCGTTGCGACCGGCTGCGGATCTTTTTCTCCAATGGCTGCTGGATCTTCGCCGGTCGTCCTCACGATTGCCTTCGCGATCTTCAGAGATTCCTCCTGCATTTGCCGATAAGTCTTTGTACCGTCTTCATCAACGAAACCAATCTTTTCCGGCACATCCGTGACAGCCTTATCCAACAGTTCCGTCAAACGCTTGAATTCCATTTACAATCTCCTCCTGAGTTTTTCTATGTTGCTTAAATAATCTAAGGTCTGGCGGACCACATGCACATGACCGCCTTCTTCTTCCACATACCGTACCGGGAGTTCCACGATTTCCTCACCGCTGCGCTCTGCCCGGATCAATAACTCGATAATGAAGAACCATCCGTTCTCTGTTATGTCTGACTGCCGAATCAACTCTTCCACAAAATCTTTGCGGAAAAACTTGAATCCGCAGATGGCATCTGCCTGCTGCATCCCCAGTCTTGCCTTCATCACCATCGTCAGTCCTTTGGATGTCAGGTTGCGGTACCATTTCCGTCCGATCGTCCGCGCTCCTTTTGCCTGTTTGGATCCATTCACCATCATGATTGCCGGATCATCTTCGAACAGGCTCACCACCGAAAGCAGATGACGGATATCCGTGGAAAGATCCACGTCCATGTAGCCAACGATTTCTGACGTATTCTGCGCCACGCCTGCGCGGAATGCGGCTCCGACGCCTTTCTCGCTGATCCGGATATATGTCACTTCCGGATATTCTTCCGCAAGCTTTTTTGCGATTTCTTCTGTCTTGTCCGTCGACGCGTTATCCACGATCGTCAGATGAAACGTTTCTTCCGGCAGATAGTGTGTCAAAAAGGAAGCCGTCTCCCGGATTCCCCGTTCCAGCCGGTTTTCTTCGTTATAGACAGGAAATAAGATATTAAAACTGTGCATATATAAATTCCGTATTTGCAATATTCAGCGAAAGAAGGATCAGGATGATCACATACCACCAGGCAAGAATCTGCACGAACCATTTCTGTCCTCTCACCAGTTCGCTGATTGTTTCTTTTTTATTGTACTCGATGACAGATACCACTAGCAATGATAGAAATCCGACTGCCAGCAGGATCAGTTGCAAAGCGTCCAGGTCAAACTTCAGCAGCGTACCGTCAAACAGCGTGCCAAAGCGGAAACCGGTAAACACTTTGCTGACCAGGGTCTTCAACTGGCTAAGATCCTTTACGCTGAAAAGGATCGGCGCCAGCCACAGTAATAGGACCGTACGCACCTGCTGCCAGAACTTATACAGCGGTGATGCCACAAGTTTCGGATGTTTTTTGTCAAAACGCTCTGCGATTGGCGCCAGCAGCATTGTGATAATGAAGACCACGCCGTAATACACACCCATGATAAAAAACTTCATACCACTGCCATGCCAGATTCCCATGATGATCCAGAGGATCATCAGTGCAACAATGGATACCAGTTTTGTCCTTCGTTTTTTTGCCTGCCGGTCCGCGCCTTTTTTAATAAACCACTTGGATGCACCGCTCACGGAGATCGGATAATAAATATAATCTTTCAGCCAGGCGCCTAATGTAATGTGCCATCTGCGCCAATATTCCTCGATACTTCGGGAAAAATACGGCTGACGGAAATTTTCCGGAAGGTGGATTCCCAATACCTGGCTGACGCCAATCGCCATGTCCGCGCAACCGGAAAAGTCAGTATACAGCTGCAGCATAGTCAATAACAACGCCAGAAGGATGATCACACAGGTCGATTTCTGACTTCCATACACAGCCGTGATCAAAGCGGCGGTACGGTTAGCGATTACCAGTTTCTTAAAGCAGCCCCATGCAAAACGGAAAAGTCCTTTGAAAAATGCGTCCCCGTCAAACATGTGCACTTCATAGAACTGCGGTGAAAGGTCCCCATATCGGTTGATCGGACCCTGCGTAATGGACGGAAAATAAAACGCAAACAGTACCAACCTGGCGTAATTGGTCTCTGCCGGGATCTGTTCCCGGTACACGTCTACTGCGTAACTGATGATCATCAGTGTGTAGTAGGAGATTCCCAGTGACATCAGCAGGTCTTTGAAAAACCATCCGGAAAAGACGCTCTTTCCGCCCAGACTTTCCGGCAGGTATTTCAGCAGAAGCAGCATGGCAACTGCCGCCAGAACGCAGATGAGTACCAGGATCTTTTTCGCATTTTCCGGCTTCTGCTCCATCCAACGGACAAGCAGATATATGATCAGTGTTTCTGCCAGCAGGGCAAGCAGTCCCATGCGTGTCGCATAGCCGTAAAAGACGATGCTTGCACATAGAAGGACGATCCACTGTCCCTTCTTCGGCACCAGATAATACACCACGACACAGACGGCCAGAAAAATGAAAAAGATCAGACTTAAGAAACTCATGATGCCGCCTCCAGATATGTCTCGTAAAACCATTTCGTATAGACTCTGGCGCCTTCCTCGTTCAGGTGGTCGGCATCATCAAAGTATTTTTCGTCATAGCTTTCAATCGTCGTCTCAATATGGATACCCGGATAAACATCTTCCGGGTAATCGTTTTTCAAATCTTTAAAATAACCCATGAACGGCTCCCAGATCTTCCGGCACTCTTCGAATGTCGTTTCGATCAGCGGCGTGTTCATGGAATAAAGCTCAATATCATATTCATTGCAAAGATCCAGAATCTTCCGGTAATACTCATCGAGGGTCTTGAGCATGACAAACTCAGTCATGTCATATTCCCCGCTGACCGGCCACCAGCTCACAAAGGTCTTGAATCCTTTGTGTTCTTCCATTTCCCGGTATGCATCCTCATTGATCTGCCTGCGGTCTTCCGAAAAAGAGTTGACAAGCGGCGTCATGTATTTGGTCGGTGACTGGATCTTATATTCCAGAAGCGTAAAGACGCTGTCGCCACCGGCGTCTTTCAAAGCCTGCTTTTCTCCATTCTTTTTCACCGCGCGGATCACGTCCATCGCGTCCGAATATGTGATCGTGTCAAAATAAACGGTCCGGGTCCAGAACCCGTCGAAACTGGTAAAATGATAGGCACTTACGGAAAGGACCACCTTGTCCGGCACACCCATATTTTCCATGTATTCCTTCAGCGCATAATAGGCTTCTACAGAAGTCGATCCACCCTGTGCAAGCGAAACACAGTTTTCGGACCCGCCCAGTTCATCCAGCAGTTCCGGAAGAAAAGCAGACTTTGCCCGGGAATCGCCCAGGATCAGCACATCCGCTTTTTCCTGCGAAGTCTTTCCCCGCCGGTAATCTTTTGCCTCCTGATAATAGGAATACTCCCCGTCCATATAGTTGACAGGGAATACGGCCAGATAGATCCAGACGAGGATCACCGGCAACAGGATCAGTATGATTTTTCCGGTCGTTTTCAAGGCCTTCATAAAAAGGTGTTACAGGCTCCTCAGATACTCAATAGCTGTCAGTACATCCCGGCTCCGTTCCGGCATACGCATCTCAATAGAGATATAATTCTCGTATCCGTTTTCATCCAGGATCCGTCGGATCTCTTTGTGTTCTTCCCTTTGGCGGAGCATCTTCAGGTTCGGTTCACTGTAGTGCACATGATGGATCAGCGGAATATTCTTCTCGGTCAGGAGTGCATAAATGTTCTCTCCGTTTGCCAGGATCGCGCCGAGATCCAAATTCACCCGGATCGCCTTGGATGCGTTCTTGCCCACTTCTTTTCCAATGTAGCGGACCAGTTCAAAGGCCTGCGACGTATAGTTAATGAAGTTGGTATTATAGATCGTCGGGTTTGCTTCAATAGCAAGTACCACATCCCGCTGTGCCGCGTACATCGTCAGTTCCGAGAAGAAGTTCACAGATACTTTACCGGCCTGCGCCAGATCATAACCATCCGGGATGTTCCGGTTCAGGGGGCATCCGAAGACCAGATTCCTGCATTTTACCGCTACCGCAAAATCGATTGCCCGTTTCATGTACTGGATCAGGGAGCGGTTTTCTACTTCCTCCCCGAAGATATTGCTGTCAACACCGTTCAGGATCGACTGCATGGAGACCGTCTTCACGCCATAATAATTGTACAGATCCCTTGCCCAGCTCTGTGCCTCCCGGATACGGTCATACGGACCGACTACCCTTCCTAATGATGCGGATTCTTCCCATGGAAATACCCGCGTCGGCGCGATCTCTAAACCCATGCGCCGCTCGCCAAGGAACTGGTACATCCTCTCATCTTCTTCCGGGCTCCAGGCAATGTTGGAAATAGCGTATTTCATAATGTGATCTCCTTCTCAGTAAAATTCTTTATGCGCTGCAGGATATCGTCTTTCCGGTACAGATATCCGTTGTTTTCGTTTTCCGCTTTCACGCCGCCAAGCGTTTCATAATGGACCGTCCGCATGTCATAAAAGGCAGGCGTATCCGTGATCTCGTTCTCAAAAGTATCTCCGGTCAGATAGCGGTACACCTCACTGCTGCTCACCGGTTCCGTTGCAATATTCAAAAGCCGTATCTCTTTTTCCATGGCGCGTTCGGTGTCCCGGTAAAGATCCGACAGGTCATAGAACTGGTACACCGCACGGGAGTCTGTAAAATGAAGGGCTGAAAAACCAAGTTCCGCAAAGATCGCCTTTAAGGTTTTTCTTTCCTCCGGATCTTTTGCGCGGCAGGCATAAAAACCTTTGTCATTTAAAATGTAATATTCTTTCAGTTCTTCCCGTCTGGCGGAAAGTTCTGCAAATTTCTGTTCATTGAGAAGTGCCGGAATGTACTGGATATAATCGAAAATGAAATTTTTTTTGATCCCTTTTCCGAACAATCCCGGAAGTCTTACGATCAGATGCTCCGGAAAATAATCTTCCACATAGCATTCCAGAAGCCTTCTGTTCTTTCCATATGCCCCCTGGCCAGCCGCCATCGTTTCTTCCGTCGCATGAAAGGGTTCCCGATAGACATCCACCGTTGAGATCAAAACCAGCTTCTTTGGATCGATCTTCCGGATGTTGTCCATTGCATTGCGGATGATCTCCTCATCTTCCTCCGGAAACTTGTTGGCAATGTATTTCTCTGCCGGAACTCCGGCATAGTACAGGATGTCCGGCTTCGTTCCGAAAGCTTCTTCTATATTTTTACTGTTATACAATCCGTCAAAGTCTGCAGAAGCCGCCAGGTTCCCGCCTACAAATCCGGTATATCCGACCAGTGCCTTCATTTCACGATCACCGTCTCTCCACTGCCGCTTTTCGTATCATCCAGAAGCGGCATCATAGCATCTATCACTTCGTCCGCCGTCAGGATCCGTCCCTTCGGATTGTTATATGCCGCCTGTTCCTTGATGAGGTCTGGCATATCGTCTAAAAATTTCGTGTCTGTCAGATCCGGTGCCACAGCGTTGATACGAATGCCTTTCGGTGAATATTCTTTATTCAGTGCACGCATCAGCCCCAGAATCGCACTCTTAGCCACCACATACGGAGCCAGGAAATTCGGTGTGCCTTCTTCGGTTCCATAGTAAGAAGCCATCAGGACCACGTTCCCCTTTTTGGCCTTCGCCATCTTTGGCAGGATAGCCTGCAGGATCAGCACGGCTGATTTTAATGAGATCTCGAGATGCGGCCGGAAATCTGCTGTCCAGTCCAGTTTTGCAAAGCGTTCCGGAATCGCCTTAGGTGCCGGAAGATGCACGAAATCCGTCGGCACTTCCCGTTGATTCAGATCCATAAGGAATGCCTCGATCTCTGCTTCCTTCCGCATATCCACCTGCTGCAGGGTCAGTTTCTGTTCCAGTTCCGGATACTGCTGAATCAGATCCTCCACCATATCATAACAATCATAACAGGTCCCATAGATCCATTCGATGTCCTGCAATCCATTTTCACAATACCGCTCGATCAGTTTCATGCCAAAGGCGGAATCTGCCGCCGTGATCAATAGCCGTTTCATTTCATGACTCCTATCTGCATCACTGCTTTCAGAACTTTTGTTCCGCAGCGCTCTTTATTTTCGCACTCTGTAACTGTTCCCGTGACCTTGAGCGTCAGAAACTGAAAGGTATCATTTTTCTCGCTCACTTTTCCGCGGAATGCGATCACATCTCCCGGAAAGACCGGTTTGGAAAACTTCACCTCCACACTTTGGATCAGGGAATTCTCCCCCGGCAGATATACACCTGCCATCGTGGAAAGGAAGGAGGCGGTCAGCATGCCATAGGCCACTTTCCCATCAAATCCCTTTTCTTTCGCAAAGGCATCATCGCAGTGCAGCGGATTCACATCGCCCGTCAGATCGCGGAAGGTCTCCATCATTGCTTCGGTCACGGCAACGTCAAATCCGTCCTCCATCCCGACTTCGATCTCATCAAAGGTATATCTGTTCATTTCGTTCCCCTATAATTTATCCACACTTCCGACCACATAACGCTGGCGGCGGAAATTCAGATTCAGGATCAGTGACAGGTACTTGATCACGAACGTCAGGATGGCAAACAGTACGAAGAAGCCGATTGCCAGGAAGATCATGATCGGAGTCCAGCCCTCGACCGGATGACCGGTCGCATAAATGACCACCGTATAAATGCCGACGACCGCCGCGAAGATCAGCATGGCAATGGACATGATGAACGCGATCTTATATCCGATATCCGTGAACAGGATCAGTGAATCCATTGCCAGTCCCCGACGTTCTTTTGCAGATTCTTTGTCCACACTCATTTCCTTGCCCGGGTCAAACTCGATGAACGTCTGTGCCAGTCCGGAGTTGGCATTTACGGCCTTCCGGTACATCTGCGCGTGATTCATGGCCGAAGCACGGTTCATCGCACGGCGCGAGATCAGGCGGAATGCTTCCGAGCGGATCTTCGCCTTGATATTGGAGAAGCGGTTGAATACGGAATAAAACATCCGCGATGAAAGTTTGATCTTTCCTGTCGGGCAGGCCGAGACAATATCATATCCCTCCTGCATCTTCCGGTACAGCTGTTCCATCATGTCGTCCGGCCAGGTTTTGTCCGCGAAGTCAAACTCGTAAACAAAATCACCGATCGCGATATCGCAGCCCGCATTCATGGCCAGTTCCACGCCCTGCACATAGCCCATGTTCACGATCGTTACAGCGCAGGAAAAATCCTTTGCTGCTTCCCGGATCTTCTGCTCCGAGAGATCCGTGGATGCGTCATTTACACAGATGATCTCGAACTCTGTGAAGTTCTGTTCCAGCCTTTCATGCACATACTGCAGGAACTTTGGAATGGTTGCCCCGTTGTTGCGGACATAAATCACTGCCGAAATGAAGTTTGGTTCTTTGCCTTGATTCATAGGATCTCCTCCAGGTCATAAACCGTTGTGATCTTTCCAGACAATACGCTGAGGAATGTTGGTCCCTCACTATGGATCTTAATGGCTGTCGGACGGGAATCATCCACGTCAGATGCCACCAGAATCGGTTTCATGGAATACAGCGATCCCACGTAAGTAAATGCAAACCGCTCATCCAGATATTTCTTTGCCAGTTTTTCCATGTACGGCCATGCGCTTTTTGGCTTTGCCGGACAGGTGTTGCAGTTTCCAAGTGCGCCGGGCGAACATGTTCCCTGACTCTTCTTCTGGCAGTCAAAGCGTGCCAGTTCTTCATAGCAGGTCTCATGCGGCGTGAAAGTCACGCTCGTCAGCGTATGGAGACCGGTCTTTCCAAACGGCATGATGGAAAAGAACGGACCATCCATCACCGTGATGCCGACATCCCTGAGTTCTTCCGAGACTTCACACAGGATCACTTCGCACAGCTCATATTTGATGCGGAACGGTTCAAAACCTGCAAGAGACGTGATCTCGTTTACACACGCATAGGTCGTATTCAGGACAAAGGAAGTCTCATATGTTTCTCCACCTGCGGTCACAACATACGCATCGTCTTTCCGCTCGATTCCGGTGAACGGCGCACTGGTCCGGATCGTCACTTCCGGATAAGCCGCCAGATCCTTCAGCATCCGCTCTTTCAGAATCTTTGCGTCGAACGATACTTCAGTGGTCAGGAACGCGCCGTCACAGACGCCGTCTTTGAAGTATTTTTCCACCGCCGCTCTCTTTGCCGGAATGCCGGCCGCGTTTGCGAACTTCTCAAACTGCTCTGCATTCGTCCAGGAAAAGTGTGTGCTTGTAGCATAAACCTGGTCAAAGGCGCCGTTGATGCATTCCGGGTATTCCGAAACAAAACGGTCAAAATACCCGGCGGTTGCAGCCGCCGTGGATAAAGACCTGGGATAATGATAACCCAGATGCACACGTGCCTGATTCACATATGTCGCACGTGCAAAGCATTCTGATTCTTTTTCCAGCACAAGTACAGACTCATTCTTCCGTGCGCAAAGAAGCGCGGCGTAAAGTCCGTAGATGCCTCCCCCTATGATGATCCTGTCAAACTTATTGCTTTTCATGCTGTTTATCAAAATCAAAGATCGGATAATAATCCTGGATGATCGTGGTCGAATAGGAACTGATCACGAAATCCGGTTTTGTCTTTAATATATAATCCTTAATACTGCCGTCAAAATACCGCGGATCGATAAGGACGACCTTTTTCGCATTCAGGGCAAGAAAAGCTGTGACCGGAATGCATAAAGAATCTCCCACGATCGCGATTGTTGTTTCATTATCTGCCAGAACGTTTTTCACAGACGCTTTCCCGGTTCCGTAGAAAGCCAGCAGTGCCAGATAACACTCTCTCCAGTAAATATCATCGTATTCCATTTCCTCGCGGTCATAAAGGATTTCCCAGCTTCCTTCCTGCTCATATTTTTCCGCGAATGGTCCCTTTTTATCCAGACACAGTTCCATGTCCGTTTCAAATTTCGGGTGCATCAATTCAAAATCATCCGGCATTGTTTCAGCCAGGGTCGCCTTTCTGCCAAGTGATCCCAGATAATGCTCCGGCAGCACCTCGACCTCATATTGATCCGGGTCATAATAGGAAGCATCATACGTAAATCCATACTGCTCCTGCATATATGCACACAGTTCATTCGTCGCCCAAAGTGCGACCGGCTGCCTCCAGTGATGATCTGTCCGGAAGAAAAGGGAACGGTAGTCATCAAATGCCACATGCATGTTGTCCCGGATATCCAGGCAGTCGATGCCATATGCCTTTAAATCTTCCACCAGAAGGTCGGCATTGTAGTTGGCAAAATCCTGCACCTGGTTGATCTCCGGATCCCCGTACTTATCAATGTTGCCCGGCGTCTGCATATAAAAGAACGTGGCGCCGGCTTCTTTGGCCGTATCGGAAAGGCCTTTGATCTTGGTCGCAATCTTCTGGATGTCTTCCGGGCTCTCCTTCGGATTGGCACTGGCCAGATACCCATCCTCCAGGTACAGAAGGCTGTTGTATTCGCCCGGTGCGTAAATCTTAAACCCGATCAGGTTCTTATAGCGCACCTCTGTCTCCACGATCTTCCGCCGTCCCAGCAGCAGATCATTGGAATAGGCATCGGTATAATTCTTTGCCGCATACACCGCATTGCTGTAGCCTTTGGAGACTTTTCGGAGGACGTTATCCTCTTTGCCGATCTCATAGACTTTCGTCTCAATGCTGTGATCCATGCGGAATAATTCTGTTCTGCCTGCTTTGATCAGGATCGCGACTACGATGATCGAAAGCAGAAAGGCAAACAGAATGCCGATGACGATCCGCGTTATGATCTTTTCAACTTTTCCCTCTTGTTCCATTCCTAAAAATTAAAATAGATAAACGGGTTGTAAAACTCTGTCACGATGGACAGGACGGAAAGGACAAAGATGGCCAGGATGGCCACACCCCTTCCGATATCTCTTACCAACGGTTTCTTTATCTTCCCGCTGATCCATCTGGCAAATGGTGTGCACAGAAGGATCGCTGCCGGAAGCAGAAACCGGATGTTTTTCAAATACTTCCAAAAGTCTTGATCCACGAAGGAGTTTGTGGTGCCGCCAAACATGTTGCCGATATAGCGGAACGCAAGCGGCAGACTGTCTGCACGGAACAACACGTAGGCAATCAGCAGGAAAAAGACCACATAAATGTGATAGGCGATCTTTTTTGCCTGAAAGCCTTTTTCACCTGTCGTCCGAAGTGCCTTTTTCCCCATCCCGGACAGGCTCTCAAAGCTCATCAGTACGAAGAACAAAAGGCCCCAAAGAACAAAGTTCCAGTTTGCGCCGTGCCAGAAACCCATCGCCAGCCACAGGACCAGGAGCGATAAGATCGCCGGAACATATTTTCCTTTCTTTTTTCCAAGGATGCCTCTTGCCCATCCGCCCAGATGGACAAATCCTTCGCTCTTCTGCAGCGGATAGAACAGATAGTCCCGCATCCAGCTGCCCAGTGTCATATGCCATCTGCGCCAGTATTCCGTAAATGACAGCGACACATATGGATAATCGAAGTTCTCCGGAAAATGGAATCCGAAGATACGTCCTAATCCAATGGCCATATCGGAATACCCTGAAAAATCAAAGTAGATCTGCAGCGTATAGCAGATGGTCCCCAGCCAGCTGGTCATCACAGAATTGGTGCCCGGGCTTAAAAACGCGTAATCTGCGATGATGGCCAGGAAGTTCGCCAGAAGGACTTTCTTTCCCAATCCATATACAAAGCGTCGCACGCCGTAGGTGATATCTGCGGACGTTTCTTTCCTGTTCAGCAGTTCTTCTGAAACATCGCCATACCGCACGATAGGTCCCGCGACCAGCTGCGGAAACATGGAAATATATAAGCCCAGGAGCAGAATGTTTTTCTGCACCTTATCTTTGTTAAAATACACATCCAGTCCATAAGACAGGATCTGGAAGGTATAAAACGAGATCCCGAGCGGAAGCGCGATGGAGATCGCTCCTCCGAATATCCCTGCCACGAAACCCAGATACTTGAATACGAACAGAAGGCCGATGTTCAAAACCAGGAGTGCGGCCAGCAGCCATCTGCGAATACTCTTCGCTTCGTATTTCCCGAGTCCCCTTCCAATCAGGTAGTTCAGGACGATCGAGGCCATCATGATGAAGACAAACCGCGGCTCGCCCCATCCGTAAAAAACGAGGCTTGCGATCAGCAGAACAATATTCTTGAATGTCCGTCCGCCGTCCTTACATTTCTTCGTAAACGGGTTAAAGTAAAACAGTAAGGTCACAGGAAGAAAGACAAATAGAAAGATGTTACTCGAAAATACCATAGTCTAATCTTCCGCATTCTTAAATGCCAGATAATCGGCATACAGAAAGTTCCAGTAAGCATTCGTTCCGGTCCCCTGTACCCGCTTATCCGCGTAGTCCTGATGCGTCTGCATCCACTCAGCCAGATACCGGCTGATCTTCTCAGTACCGTATATGTTAAAGTGTGAGGAGGAGTCACAGAAATCGACCTGTTCATCGATCGCAAGTGCCTCGATCACTGTCTCTTCATTCATATCCAGAAATTCCAGCCCTTCCTCTTCGGCGAACTGCTTCATGTTTTTATGCGTCTCCAGCAGCCATCCTTTGGAAGGCGTTTTGATCAGAATGAGCTCCACGTCATGCTCCGCGCAAAGTGCCTGTATCTTTTCAAAGTATTCGCGGTTCAGATCCGTGATATTGGTCTCAAAGGAAGCGCCAAACTCTTCCATGGTTGGCAGCCACTTATGCGGATTCTGGTAGACAAAATGATCCTTTGTGGCCACATATCCCGCGAATGTATTTTCATATTTTTCATGATACCGGCTCTTCAGCGTTCCCCCGAAGATCTCTTTCCACCGGTCATGAAACTTATGCAGCGGAAGTAGATAATTGATCTTGCTGTATTTGTTCTCTTCCGCGATGTGGTGGTCTTTGTCATCCTCTCCAAGCGCTTTGATCAGCCGGAGTTTATCCATACTGAGCGGCATCTTATCAAGCGCAAGCTGATTCATGGACGCTATGCCGTAATTGTATTCAAACGCGGCACAATCCAGGAATACCGTCTCTGGCTTCACTTTCTTCAGTTCTGCCTTCAACTGGTAATAGGTGATGATCAACGGTGCCTGCTCCAGCGACAGATCATATCCCGTATAACCTGCCTCATTCCAGATGACCGTCGGGTTCACGCAGTAAAACACATTACTCGTGCCGACGACCATGTAATCGACTTCATCCCCGATCTTTTCAGTGTCTGCCTGAAATGTGGTGTCGGGCATCAGTATTCGGTTTAAGAATGCCAGCAGCACTGCAAGGATCAGACAAAACAGTACTGCCTTTCCCAGTTTTTTCATTTAGTAACCCTGATAAATAAAACTTCCCGCATTCAGATCCCCGTAAAAACCAAACAGCACGACGGCGATCACCACCGCCAGCAGGATGGCCCATCGCGGAACAATATGTATATTGGAAAGCCGGATCCGTACATCCTTCTTTCTGTGGAGCGTTGTCACAACGAGCCACAGGATGAGCGAAAGGATCAGCACTGTAAAATCATAAATATCCAATCCCAGAAGAAAGGTCCCTGCACCTTCGCCTTCCGTGATCTTCACCACAAACTGCGCGGCCGGGCGGGTAAAAATTGTCGCCAGGAATTGCAGTCCGCTTTTGACCTGCGGCATCAGCATCAGATACGCGCCCGGGATTCCCAGGAAATACGTCCGCACCGTACGGAATATCTGGAATCCTTTTGATTCCGTAAACTGCGGATATTTTGAACGGAATCTTTTGACCGGTTCTTCGATCACGATGCCGCCGATAATGAGCAGCGCATAGTATGCCGCTGCCAGCAGGAAGGTGCCTGAGATCCCATGCCAGAGACCAAACACCAGCCATACGAACAGCACACCGATAATACTGACCAGGGCAGCCGCTGTTTTCCTGCCAACCTTTCCCTTCAGGCTTTTGTTCATTTTTTTGGCGGGCGCAGACATCGTGAAACTGAACATCACGTAATCACGCAGCCATTCGCCAAGCGTGATATGCCACTTTCTCCAAAACTCCGGCATGGATCTTGCCAGATACGGATGATCGAAATTCTCCGGCAGACGGATCCCGAAGATCTCCGCCGCGCCGATCACGATATCCATGCATCCCGAAAAATCCATAAAGATGTTGAGCGAACAGATGGCAACGGTAAGGACCACATACGCGCCGGAATATTTGCTTCCCTGCCAGGAACCGGTCAGCTCCAGCATGACCACATTCAGCCTTCCGGCAATCACCAGCTTTTTGACGAAACCCCACAGCATCCGCTGGATTCCGAAAACAAGCGCTTCATAAGAGAAACGGTGCCCTTCCATCAGTTGACCGGACAGATCCGAAAAACGGTTGATCGGTCCCTGCGTGATGGCTGGGAAGAACGACAGAAAGCTCAATACTTTCAGGAAGTTCTTTTCCGCCGTGACGGTTCCCCGGAACACGTCCACTGAGTATCCGATTCCTGTCAGGAGCACATACGAGATCCCGAGCGGTGCCACAAATGAAAGCGGCTTCTGAAAACTGATCGTCGAAAGGAAACGGACGAAACCGTCCCCAAACCATCCGGCATACTTCAGGACGATCAGGAGCACGATCAGGATCGCAACCTCCAGAAGGACCAAAAGCTTTTTCTTCCCGGTCTCAAAGGATCTTGCAAAGACATATATGATCCCTGCGAAAAGCAGCAGAAAGATCAGAAAGCCTTTGGAACAGAGCCAGTAAAAAACAAGGCTAGCCAGAAGCAATACGATCCACTGCCCTTTTTGCGGTGTCAGGTAATAGACCAGGACAGCCGCCGCCAGGAAGATCAGGAAGGAAACGGAGACCAGTGTCATAAGCAACTCTTACTGCAGGCTTTCCACCAGAGCGCAGATGCTGTCCACTGTCGCGAAGTTTTCTTTCGTAATGTTCCTTGCCGCAATGACAATGCCGAATTCATCTTCCAGTGCGGAGACGATCTCGATCACATCCAGCGATGCAATGATCCCATCCTCCAGAAGGCCTTCGCCTTCATATTCCGGGATCTCTTCATTGACCTCTTTCAGGATCGCCAGTACTTTTTCTCTCATTTGTTAATCCTCCAGTTTCGTTCCGCGGGCTTTGATGATCTCCACCATTTCACCCACATCCTTCATTCCGGTTACCTCATCCATGGAGAACTTCAGACCGAAAGCCTTCTCAATGGCGACCACCAGATTGATATGTTCCAGGCTGTCCCAGTCCTCGATCGTATCGGAATTCGTCTTCGCATCCACCACGATCTCGTCATCATCAAAGACATCCCGGAATATTTCATTCAATGTTTCATAAATCTTTTCTTCCATCATGGTTTTCCTTTTAATTAATCTTTATCACCTTACACTGATCCTGATACGATGCGACGTCCAGGATCCAGACATCGTTTTCTTTCTGAAAGCCAAGGTCAGTATAGAGTTCTGCCACCATGCCATTCTTCTTCGTCGGCAGATAGTGGCCAACCAGAGTCGTGACCTCTTTTTCCTTTGCTTTTCGCACCAGTTCGTCCAGCATGGCAAATTCCATGTCGCGTTTCAGAACACGGCAGCTCATCAGATTCAGCCGGATATGCGCTTCTTTTCCAAGGCTGTATGCATGATCCGGACGAATCTCTGCTGCCAGCACCGAGACCACACCGTTATCGCCGAACTTATCCACCAGTTTCCCGTACAGCGTGATCCAGTTTTCATCCTCCGCCATTTCTTCTATGTCAGCGACGGAACACCGAAGCGTTGTCAGATTAAACTGATTGCTCTTATTCGTCAGCTGGGAGATCCTCGGGATCACCTCTTTCGAAAATGGCAGGATCTCTGCTGTCATCTCCAGATTCTTCAGATAATCCTCATAGTCCGCAAATGCCGACTGCATCTGCTCCCGCTGGATGTTTGCCTTGTACATATCATTCCGGGACAGATCGTCCGCAGAAAAGCTGGTCACTTCAAAGAAGCCGGAATGGTCAAGGGTTTGGATATAGGTCTCCGGTGTTCCCATTTCCGGAACGGCTACACCCGGGACCTGTTCGGAAACGATCATCCGCTCCGCCGGATTATCATCCACAAAGACCAGTGAGTCTTCGCCCAGATTCAGTTCCTTCGCGATTTCCAGGAGATTGCGGTCTTTCGGATCCCAGTTGGCTTTGATGAGGATGAAATCCTCCGGGCTTAGTGCTGAGCCTTTGGCATTGAGTCCTGCGATCGCGTTCTCATATTCATTCTTTGAATCGATATTCAGGAGAATGCCAAGATCCTTCTGCGCTTTCAGGTATTCCTGAAACTCGTAATAAGTTTCACCCTGACCGCTTTCCTGCCCGATCGCCAGATTTTCCGGTCCGTCATCTCCGACAATGCCGCCCCACAGCGTATTGTCCAGATCCAGTACCAGCGCTTTTTTATTTTTCCCGTAAACCGACTTGATGATGTTTGCAACAGAAAAACATAGTTCCGGGATCAATGGGACTGCCGGACAGTATTTATACATATTCCAGTAGAACGGATCGCACCATGTATCGATCCCGCATCTCGCGCTCAGATAGTTCACGTCGTGAATATAGAAGTTTTCCGTCTCTGCCGCGTAATCCGCAAACATCTGGTTGAGCCTTGCGATAAAGCGGACTCTTCCGTGGATGTCTGACACATCTTTATTTCCCAAAAGCCGCCAGGATGGATATTCAAAATTATTTTGGATGATCGTGCAGCCTTTCTTTTCAAAACACTTCTCCCACACGGCACGGAAACGTTCAAACTCGGCATTCAATTTCGCATCGATCGTTTCCCGGTCATCCTGCATCTTCGGGAAAGTTATGACGTTATGGATCCCCGTGTGGATATAGATGACATCCGCGTCAAACGCATCAAAATCCGGATTCCCGAACAGGGCGTCTTCATAATACTTGTTGTATTCGCTTTCGTAAAAGGATGCTTCGATCCCGTACTGCAGCAGAAACAGATCCAGTACCTGCGCCACATTGGCCGTCGTCGAACCGCCCAGGATCGCAATATTCTTGCGGATCCTGGTGGTTCCGTCTTCCAGAAGCTGTCTTCGGATGGACTTTTTCTTTTTCAGGATATTGGCGCTGTCAAAAGGGTATTCCAACTCTTTCACGACTTGCATTTTTCTCCTTTTTTATTTTTTTGCATCACGAAATAAAATGCATGTGCGCATTTGATGTTAGAATAGCATATTCAGAGGGCAAATACTACTAAAACGCAGACTTTTTACCTTATTATTTATAAACTGTTTGAAGGCTGCCATCGCATACGCTATAATTGAAAAAACATAAGATAACGGGAGCACGGATTTGGATACATTTTTCTGGAGCAGTCTTGTCTGGATCACTCCTGTGGTGTTGCTTGTGATCAGCTACATAACAGGGGATCTTCTTCATATGCTCTTTCATGCCCGGAATGGGATCGCGGCGAAGGTCATTTCCGGTTTCTGTGTCCTGCTCTGTCTCTTCCATCTCATCAGCTTGCCGTTCATGTACAACGAGTGGCCGTTCACCTCGCTCTACTGGCTGTTCCTTTCAGCTGTGATCGCCATCTTCGTCGCGTACTGCCTGCTTTCCTTCCTGAACAAAAGGCTTCCGCTGAAAGAAGACCTGGAGGATCTATTCCGCAGTGTGAAAAGGATCGCACAGGAAAATGTCTGGCTGTTTGTGATCTGGGCCGTTGTGCTTTGCCTCATTCTCTGGCAGATAGCGATGGTCATCCTGCATGTATCCTACAACGTGGATGATAATTTTTATATTGGAGAAAGCGTGACCATTCTGAACCGGAATGTCCTGATGAATACCCTTCCGGCCAGCGGTATGGAGGGAAGCGTTTTTCCTGCCACCTATCTGCTGGTAAGCTGGGAAGTCTTTTTGGCTGCACTTTCGAAATTGTTTTTGGCCGAGCCGGCTATACTTTGTCACAGCATCCTGCCGGCCTTCCTGATCCCGATGCATTATCTGGTGCTCTATCTGGTCGGCAAAGAGATCCGCAAAGAGCATACTTCAATATTTCTGCTGTTTGCTGTTTTCATGAACATGGTCTGTGGTCCGTCCACTTATGATTCCGGTGCTTTTCTGATCCTTCGCATCTGGCAAGGCAAGGCGGTTCTGGTCAATCTGTTCCTGCCGCTTCTTCTTTATGTTTTCCTGCGGATCCTGAAAGCAAAGAAAGTATCTCTCCGGAATATTTTCTATCTGTTTGCCGTTCTTCTGGCGAGCCAGGCGGCATCTACTGTTGGGACTTATCTGGCGCCGGTCCTGTATGCGGTCTATGCGATCGCATTCCTGATCCTGATCAGACGATGGAAAGAGTTTTTCAAACTGCTGATCCCTGCAGCCGGCATTCTTCCATTCGTGCTGTTTAAGATCTGGCTGCTGTTTTCCGCCGGTTCCCTGCAGTCACTCAGCGAAGGCACGGGCGTTCACGCGCGCAGTTTCTACGAACTGGCCACCCGCTATTTCGGTTGGAATCTGGCACCGCTTCTTCTGATCCTTGCTATTGTGATCCTCGCGATCCGCCTGAAAGGCCAGAAGAAAGACCCTCTGCAGTTTTTCTTCCTGATCGCAACTGCTGCTCTGCTCGTATTATTCATCAACCCGATTGTGATGCCATTTGTGGAGAGCTACATCACCGGTGCCGGCGTTTACTGGCGCATCTTCTGGCTCCTGCAGGCAAATATCGTAATTGCATCAGGCCTTACGAAACTGTGCATGCTTCCGACGAGAAAACTTCTGCAATCTGCGTTGGTCGTATTTATGAGCTGTGTGCTTTTGATCTCCGGTCACTCCATTTTTAAAGATGAAGATGTGAAAGAAGTCTTCGATAACACTTATAAGGTATCTTCAGATACGGTACTGATGGCCGATTCAATTGAGAAAGACATTGCAGAAAAAGATCCGGAACTGACAGATGCTGAGCTCCGGATGCTTATGCAGGAAAGCGTGATCCTTATGCCGCGTGACATCTCGCGTGAGATGCGGCAGTATAAAGACATCGCCCTGATCTATTATGTTTATCTCTCCAATAATTACATGGAATATCAGACAAAATATGAGTATACCCGTCTGAAAGCACTCTATAAATCTCTTTACACGACAAAAAGTTTCCAGCCGGACACTGTCATGAAAGAAGTCCGTTTCCTGGGGATCGATTATGTGGCGATCCCTTCTGATACAGTAAAAGCCAAGGCAGATTCGATTCCTGACGAATTCGTTTGTCTCTGCGATGGCTCTGACTTTACGCTTTATAAAACGAATATTGACTGATCATCCGATGACGTCTGACATGGAATACAGGCCCGGTTTCTGCTTTGCGAGAAAGGCCGCTGCATTCAGGGCGCCATTTGCAAACACTGCTCTTGAGAGTGCAGTGTGCTTGATCTCAATGATCTCATCGGTACCGGCAAAGATCACTTCATGCTCTCCGACGATCGTTCCACCTCGGACAGAACTGATACCAATCTCCTCTTTCGGACGCACCATCCGGCGTTCTTTCCGGCCGTATACATAATCGTACGCCGTTTCTGTGCCTTCTTTCACGGCATCTGCCAGCATGACAGCCGTTCCGCTTGGGGCGTCGATTTTTGTCTTATGATGTTTCTCCACGATCTCCACATCAAAGCCGGCGCGGGTAAGAGGACCGCTGATCATCTCCAGCACTTTGAGCAGCGTGTTGATCCCCATGGACATATTCCCGGAGCGCAGGATTGGAACTTCCTTGGAGAGTTCTAAGATCTCTGTTTCCTGCTCTTCGCTCAGACCTGTGGTACAGATGACGGCTGCGGTCTTTGTCTCCCGGATATACCGGAAGAGTCCGTCCAGTGCAGATGCCGTGGAAATATCAATGATCACATCTGCTTTTTCTTTGACTGCATCCAGGCTTTCGTAGATCGGATAGGATTTGCCGCCATCCGGCGTATCCGGCCGGTCAACTCCGGCAACGATCGTGATCTCTTCATAATCTGCCGAAAGAGAACTGACCATGTTGCCCATTCTTCCGTTGCATCCGTGAATCAATACATTAACCATGTCATTACTCCTGTTATTTCACCAGCTGAATGCCGTAGTCTGTGAGTGCCTTGCGGAGGCGTTCCTCATTCTTCGGATCCATGCTGCACAGCGGGCTGCGGAGCGGTCCGACTTCCATGCCCATGAGATTCATGGCGGTCTTGACCGGGATCGGGTTGACTTCGCAGAACAACGCACCGATCAGATCCATTGCCTCCAGCTGCATGCGGGTACATTTTGCGATATCGCCATCAAAGAATGCCTGTACCATGTCATGGGTCTGCTGCGGCGCCACATTGCTCAGAACCGAGATAACGCCAATGCCGCCAAGCGCCAGGATCGGCGCGATCTGATCATCATTGCCAGAATAAATGTCCAAAACCGGCTCATCCTGCAACATGGCTGCCAGCTGACCGATCTGGGAAATATTACCGCTGGCTTCTTTGATGGCTACGATATTCTCGCAATCCCTGCCCAGCTTCACAGCGGTTTCCGGAAGCATATTCACGCCGGTTCTGCTCGGAACATTATATAAGATGATCGGAAGATCTACGCCTTTTGCCAGACGGACAAAATGCTCATACAAACCTTTCTGCGTGCATTTGTTGTAATACGGGGTAACCATCAGAAGTGCGTCAGCCCCTAATTTCTGGGAGGTAGTGCTTGTATATTCAGATGTACGTGTGTTGTTGGACCCACATCCTGCAATGATCGGGATTCGTTTTTTGGCTGCATTGACTGCGCATCCAATCGCCTCCATATGCTCATCCACATCCTGTGTGGACGGCTCGCCGGTCGTTCCGCAGACAATGATCGCGTCAGTTCCGTTGTTGATGTGGAACTCCACCAGCTCCTCGATCTTTTCAAAGTTGATATCTTCGTTTTCTTTCATCGGTGTAACCATTGCCACACCTGCGCCTTTGAATATTGCCATATCTGCCTCCTGTTTTTTTATTGTTCAGGCGCACCGTTTGGGGGTGCGCCTGTATGAATGGTTAGCTTCTTTGCTTCCTTTTTATGATACGGAACCCTGCTGTCAGTCGTCTTCATCCTCCGACTCTTCTTTTTTCTTGGATTCCTCTTCTTTCTTGCGGGATTCCTCCTCTTCCTTTCTTCGGGACTCTTCTTCTTTCCGGGATTCTTCTTCCTCTCTCAGGGATTCTGCGATCCTCTTGGACTCCCATTCTGCTGTATGGACATTACACTTCTCTGTCGGAGGTGCCAGCTTGGAGTCCGCTGTCTCTCCTTTCGGAGCGCTTCCGGTAACATCCAGCGGCCGCACCCGGCAGACCATGTCGGTGACCTCCGGACAATACTCCGTCGGAAGAAGTTTGGTTTCCTTGCAGACCCGACAGGTCGTATGCACATCACAGGATGCACTCGGGACGGTACCCTCCGCGAAGTATTCTGTAATGACGCAGCCTGCATCTCCACCACAGGACCCGTTCGGGATCTTGCCGGACTTCTTGCAGACTGTTGCCTGTACAATACCGCCGGTCATCTCGAACCATCCGCCTTCTCTTCCGGTCAGTTCAACTACCTGATTCATGATGGTTGCCCACAGGTATTCATGATAAACACCACCCCAGGTAATGGAGACGTTCTCATCATATCCGGTCCAGATTGCTGCAACCAGTCCGTTCGGAACGAATGCGCAGAACCAGAGGTCCTTATCATCTGATGTGGTTCCCGTCTTGCCTGCAACCGGGGCGTTCCAGATCGCGCCTGCGGATCCGGTACCGCCATTGACAACGTCCAGCATTGCGCTCGTCAGAAGGCTTGCCGTACTCTCTTTCAAAACAGTATGTGTCTCCGGCTGATTATCCAGAATGACGGTTCCGTCCATATCTACGATCTTGGTATACAGGATCGGTTCGGTATAAACTCCCTTGTTGGCGATGGTGCCGTATGCAGCCGTGATCTCCAGGTTCGTGATGCCGTTTGTAATACCACCGAGTGCAGTTGCAACGCCGGCATCCATGACAGGGTCGATCGTTGTGAATCCGAAGTTCAGCAGATACTGGATAGAGAGATCTTCTCCGATATCATATAAGGTCTTGACTGCAAGGACGTTCATGGAATCACGGATTCCTTCACGAACCGTGCTCAATCCGCGGTAGGAATCACCCCACCAGTTATGTACGTCACGATTGATGGATCCGCCGTAATGGAACGGAGAGTCATCGATCGCAGTCGCCAGTGTATAACCGGCCGCGTCAATTGCCGGTGCATATGCTGCAAGGACTTTGAAGCAGGATCCCGGCTGTCTGGTCGTATCGACTGCTCTGTTCAGCGTCAGGTTCTGCGTCTTTTCACCACGTCCGCCGCAGATTGCAAGCACATGGCCGTTCGTATAATCCATGATCGTGAAGGAGACCTGAGGCTGCAGTGTGTAGAACAGACTCTCAAAGGTGATCTTATCGCCCGGTTTGGAGATATATTCCTTGAACTGCGCGATGACCTCATCTGCCTCTTCATGGGAATAATAATTATTCTTATATGTCCAGCGCTCCAGTGTTCCGTCATAGAAGTTGTAATTCTGTACCACATCTTCCATCCAGCGGACAATGGATCTCTGGTTGAAATATTCGTTTGTCCCATCCGCACGCTGGATCGTCAGATCCCAGCTGATGCCGTAGGTGTCATATCCCGGATAGTTATCGGTGTTATTCACCTCATAATCCACGATTGCCTGGATAGCCGGATCCTGAGTTGCATAGACAGTCAGGCCACCGGTATAAACCAGGTTATAAGCGTGTGCATAGGTATAACCTGCCTTCTTCTGCAGATCCTGGATCAGGGAATCAACCAGGGAATCCACAAAATAGGAGTACAGTGGATTGCCATTAGATGCCGCATTTTCTGATACGCCGGCATATACATCCTCTGCCATGGCTTCGTCATACTGGCTCTGCGTGATATGTCCATTCTTTAACATATATTGCAGGGCGACCTCCATTCTCCGTCTGTTTTTCTCCGGATAACGGGCAGGGTTATTGCCGGACGGATTCTGCGTGATAGCCGCAATGACTGCGCACTCCGCAACTGACAACTGGTTGACTTCTTTATTAAAATAATATTTTGCAGCCATCTTGACGCCGTAATTACCGCCGCCAAGGTTGATCGTATTCAGGTAATTGATCAGGATCTCATCCTTGCTCATCTCTTTTTCCAGACCGAGAGCCAGGATCTGTTCCTGAATCTTCCGTCGGATCAAAGAACCTTTGCTCCGTTCAAAACCACCTGTCTCAAATACGTTGTTTTTGAGCAGCTGCTGTGTAATGGTGGATGCACCCTGGGTATCGCCTTCTTTAAGGGTCTGATAAGCAGCTCGCGCGATACCTTTTAAATCGATGCCGTGATGGGAATAGAAACGTTCATCTTCCAGATCGATGAACGCCCATTTCAGCGTATCTGGGATCTCGTCCAGAGATGCCTCAATACGCTTTGCGCTGGCTGCAGAAAGCTTCAGGATCTCATTCCCGTTGGCATCCAGGATGGTGGTCGGATACTGTGTCGGGGCAACCTGGATCTCTTCCAGAGGCTGCGTCGATTTTGCGATGCCGACGACCATGCCCAATACCAGGCAGGCTGCAATACAGATCACTGAAAGGATGGTCAGAAGGATCCATCGGATGATCCGTACGACGATACTGGTTTTCTTCTTTTTCTTCTTCGATGAAAGGTTTTTTTGTTTTTCCTTTACTTCATCCGAATTCAGTTTCATATTATATCCTCTTTTATGTCACGTTCCCTTTGGAAGCGATTTTCTCGGTATGCAAAAAACTCGTAAATTGGCATATACGATAAAAAATTATACATCAACGCACTATGAATGTCAAAAAATCATATCTTACGTTTTTGTTACGTTTGTTACAAAAAGATGATATGATGATAGCGAAATTTCTTGACGATTATGTGATGATTCTGTGAACCGATGAGTGAGGAAAAGCTGGTCGTCACCGGGGATGTTTCTGCGGAACTGACAGAAAAACGATCCCGTTTTATCGCAGCGATCCACAGCGTCCGCTCGGAAGACGAGGCACTGAATTACATAGAGACGGTCCGGAAGCAGTACCATGACGCGCGGCATAACTGCTATGCGTACCTTGTTGGAGAAAATGCGGACCTGTTCCGTTTTTCGGATGACGGGGAACCATCCGGCACTGCAGGCAGGCCGATCCTGGAAGTCCTGCAGAACAGCGGCCTGAGGGATTGCGTCATTGTGGTCACCCGGTACTTTGGCGGGATACTGCTCGGCGCCGGGCCTCTTGCGCGCGCCTATGGACAGGCCGCCGCTCTGGCTGTGGAGAAAGCAAAAGAAGACGGGGTCATCTCCCCGCTTTATTCCGGCCGGAAATTATCCGTCCGATGCAATTACAGTTTTCTGGGAAAGATCCAGTATCTGCTGGCTCAGAATGACATCCATCCGATGCACGTCACTTATAAAGAAGATATCCTCTTCACTCTCGCAGTAGAAGAGGAAAAAGTCCCGATGATCACGGAACTCATAAAAGAAGCCACCGCGGCTTCTGCTGTTACAGAAGACCTCGGCGGCATTCGTTTCCTCAAAAAAGATCAGAAGATCATTTCCTATGGGCTTTAACCTAACTTGGCAAGCTGCGCAGTGACCTGTTCCATCATGCGGGAATACTTCTCTTTCTTTTCCTTTTCGGCATTGATCTTGGCTTCCGGCGCCTTATTGACGAAGTTCGGATTGGACAGCATCCCGTCCACACGTTTCAGTTCTCCTTCCAGACGCTTCTGCTCAGCCAGGAGACGTTCTCTTTCCTTGTCTTTATCGATCAGATCCTCCAACGGCACATAACAGGTTACTTCTGCCAGAGAGACACTCATGGCATCGTCCTTGATGCCCTCATGATCTGCCTGCACATGCACCTCGCTAGCCTTTGCCAGCACGCTGAAGAAGACTTCTCCTTTTTCAAAGATCTTCCGGATCTTTTCCGACTGGCTGACCACAAACACGTGGGATTTCTTGCCAAGCGGGACATTCATCTCGGTGCGGCCGTTCCGGATCGCGCGGACAGCTTCCTTGATCAGTTCGATCTCTTCCTCGGACTCGGCAAACTCCAGTTCCGGATCGTATTCCGGCCATTTCGAGATCATGATGGACTCTTCCGGATTTTCTTCTTCCACATATTCGCGGATTGTCGTATAGATCTCCTCGGTCACGAATGGCATATACGGATGCAGAAGTTTCAGGGATGTGATCAAAACTTTCTGCAGTGTATACAATGCTGCCTTTTTCGAATCTTTCCCCTCGTCTGTTTCATCATAGAGACGCGGCTTCACCATCTCGATGTACCAGTCGCAGAATTCCTCCCAAATGAACTCATACAACTTATCTGCCGCAACACCGATCTCATACTTGTCCAGATTCTCCGTGACCTCTTTCGACAGGCGGTTGACCTTGGAAAGGATCCATTTATCCGCATCCGTCAGGAGCGCTCTGTCAAAATCATGAATCCCTTCTTCCGGCATGTTCATCAGAATGAAGCGGGAAGCGTTCCAGATCTTATTTGCAAAATTCCGGTTGGATTCCACACGTTCCATATAGAAACGCATGTCATTCCCCGGTGAGTTTCCGGTCGCCAGTGTGAAGCGGAGCGCATCGGCACCGTACTGGTCGATCACTTCCAGAGGATCGATGCCGTTGCCCAGTGACTTGCTCATCTTTCTGCCCTGATCATCACGGACAAGGCCAGTGAACAGAACAGCGTCAAACGGACGGTCCCCCATCTGCTCATAGCCGGAGAAGATCATACGGATGACCCAGAAGAAAATGATGTCGTATCCGGTGATCAGAAGATTGGTCGGATAGAAATATTTCAGATCCTCTGTCTGCTCCGGCCAGCCCAGTGTGCTGAATGGCCACAGAGCGGATGAAAACCAGGTATCCAGGCAATCCTCATCCTGATGGAAGGAGGTGCCGTGGCATTTTGGGCATTCGGTTGGAGCTGTCTTCGAGACGACCATCTCGCCGCAATCCTCACAGTAATAAGCCGGAATCCGGTGTCCCCACCAGAGCTGCCGGGAAATGCACCAGTCACGGATGTTATCTGTCCAGTTGTGATACAGTTTGCTCATGCGGGCAGGGATCAGGCGGACTTCGCCTTCATCCACAGCCTTATTCGCCGGCTTGATCAGTTCGTCCATCTTGACAAACCACTGTTCCTTGATCATCGGCTCGATGATCGTGGAGCAACGGTCATGATAACCGACTGAATGCTCATGATCGATGACCTTGACTAAAAGGCCTTCCTTCTCAAGATCTTCGACGATGCGGTCGCGGCATTCCATGGTGGAAAGTCCCTGATACTTGCCGCCGTTCTCGTTGATATAGCCGTCATCAGTAAATACGCAGATTTCTTCCAGGCCATAGCGTTTGCCCAGTTCAAAGTCGTTCGGGTCATGTGCCGGCGTGACTTTCATGGCGCCGGTTCCCACTTCCAGATCGATATACGGGTCGGCGATGATCGGCATTTCTCTGCCGACTAACGGCAGGATGCAGGTCTTTCCGATATATTTCTGATAACGCGGATCCTCCGGATGCACGATCACGGCCGTGTCGCCCAGCATGGTCTCCGGACGCGTCGTTGCGATCTCAATGAAATCATCCTCGCCCTTGATCGGATAATTGATATGCCAGAATTTTCCGGCCGTATCCCTGTGCTCTACCTCTGCGTCACTGACTGAGGTCTGGCATTTCGGGCACCAGTTGATGATCTTGGTCCCCTTGTAGATCCAGCCCTTCTCATACATTTTTACAAACACTTCCAGAACAGCATTTGAAACGCCTTCATCCATCGTGAAGCGCTCTCTGTCCCAGTCAGCGCTGCTGCCTAATTTCTTCAACTGGTTGACGATCCGTCCGCCGTATTCTTCTTTCCACTCCCAGGCGCGCTTTAAAAAGCCTTCCCTGCCCAGATCTTCCTTGTGGATCCCTTCTTTTTTCAGGGTCTCAATGATCTTGACTTCCGTCGCGATACTGGCATGATCGCAGCCCGGCTGCCACAGCGCGTTGTAGCCCTGCATCCGCTTCTGCCGGATCACGATATCCTGAAGCGTATTATTCAGGGCGTGCCCCATATGCAGCTGCCCGGTGATATTCGGCGGTGGCATGATGATCGTGAACGGCTTCTTGCTCTCGTCCACTTCCGCATGGAAGTACTTTTTTTCTTCCCAACGGTCATAGATCGGCTGCTCGATTTCCTTTGGATTATACGTTTTAGCTAATTCTTTCATGATAGTCTTTTTTCCAATCGTCTATAATATTTTTGCTGTTATTTCCATTTTCAAAAGTTCGGATGAACAGAAGCGTTGCATCACTGGTCTCGATCTCACGGCGCAGCGCACCGACCCGTTTCCGTATCCGCTCCAGCGTATCATCTGATATATGATACCGGACGATCGTTTTCAACAGTTCTTCCTCATCGTTGTTAACCAGCGACATATACACGCAGGACCTCGCATACGAAGGATCCGGATAGATCTCGTAGGCTCTTGCGAAATAACTGTTTGCATTTCTGCTCATGAACATTTTCGCGTAGATCACGCCAATCGCATAAGCCACGCGTCCATAAAACGCTTCCGGCATGACGTTCGTATCCATATTGTTCAGAAGATCAAAGTACACATTCAGTGCAGCCTCCAGCCGGCCGGCCTTATAATAGGCATCCCCTTCAATCTTGATCCGCTCCGCCTCCGTCATGTTATCAATATTCATGACCGCGTTCGCGATACGGCTCAGTTCATGCCCGGAATAATAATAGCTCTCATTCAGGATGCATTTGATAAAATCCTGAATGGACGCATCATAATCCGCGAGCTCACGCAGTTTCTTCGCAAGTTCTTTGTGTCCCAGCTCGATATCGATGTATTCAAACAAGGTATCGCTGAAGAAATCCCGGTAAACGAGGTTGATGTGATTATAAATAAAATAATTGATCTCCTCGAGCGAATACACATTCTGATCGATCGCCTTGATATAGTACGGGTTATTCGATTGTCTGCCGCATACCTGCAGTGCCATTTTATACGTACCCTTCCATGTTGAGCCGCTTCACGACCTTTGTTCCGCTTCCCGGGAAGAAATCGCCGAAGCCCTTATCCGTGATGGCGATCTCACACTCGCAGTCATTCAGATACCGGATATCAATCTCCACGCGCGTCGTCTTGTTCGGCCTCTGCGGAAACTCACTCAGGTCAAAATCCACAAATGTCCGTTCCCTGCTGACCAGGGAAGTGATATAAAACCGGATGGTCCTTATGTCATCCAGAATAAAATCCGTGACCAGTCCTGCATCAAAATAATCGATTGGCGCCTTACTCAGATTCAGTATGCAGAGATTCCCTTTATAACTGGCTTCTACAGCAATGGTCGCTTTTGTCCGTCCGTTGCAGATAATATTGTAATCTTTCAGATCGCCTGACGCCCGTCTGACGCCGGCGAGACACGCGCCTTTCGCATACAGATTATTACCTTTGAATGCCCGCGCATTTTCCGACACATCCTGCAGGGTCTTCCCGAACCACAGCTCTGTGAATCCCTTTCCGGTGAAGTAGACGCTGGAGATTGGATTCTCGTTGATCACCTCCTGGAAGAGTGCCTGCAGGCGCTCATCCATGTGATCCACATATGCGTAATTCTCCAATCCCTCATAAGAGAAATCCTCGTTATGCGTATTCTCATACACATACACGAAATCCTCGCCGTCTGGTCCCTTGCGTACACTCAGCTGCTTTTCAAAGAATCCTTCGGCGGAAAAATCGAAGAGTTCTGCTCCCTTTTCCCAAAGTTCCGGATCTTCGTCCAGCACATAATAGACAAAACTTTCCGCGCAGGACTGCAGCTTGATCTTTTCAGCCGGAAGTTTCAGGAGAGCAAAGACCTCGTAGATTGCCTGTTTGATGTCATGATCGATCTCGCGGAGGTTCACGGTGATGTTCTCGACGCTCATGATGGATGTTGTAAGCTGTGTCAGTTCAATGAGTTTTCCGAAGAACACCGCCAGAAGCTGCGTGTACGTGAATTCTTTGTCATTCACATAACAGGTCTCGTTCTGAAAGATATTCTGCAGCAGATCATCAAACAGGCGTGCGCCGCTCTCCCGTGCGTGGTCTACTGCTGCCTGCCCGATCAGCCATTCCTCTGTCTCACTGTCATAACAGATTGCCGTCGGAATCAGATAACGCATCACTTCTGTTCCGGAAGCAATCGACTCCGGACAGTTGTGGCGTGTGGAATAATAACTCGCCTGACAGTATTCTTTTGTATAATCGATCCCGATGATCAGTCCCTGTTTGTCCATCAGAATAACCTGTCGATCAGTTCACTCTTAACAAAATAATCTCTTGCCAAAAGATTCAGTTCCTCTGTATTGCCTTCCCGCTCCAGACGGATCAGATTGTCGATGTTGGAATAGCGGGATTCATCATGGACGATATCCAGATCCTCATAACGCACGGTGACCGGTTCCGCCCCGTCTACGGAATATGTTACCATCTCGCCGTAGAAAAGCGTGATGTATTTCGCAAAGAATCCGTCCACGATCTCATTCATGTTTTCAGTCTTTTCCACCGTCTCTCCGTACGCGCTGCTGATGCGGTATTGCACCATGCCGCGATGTCCAAAGGACGTGATGATCACGGAATTTGCCAGGCTGGATGGCAGTTCAAAGTAACGTTTGAACTGTTTGAACTCCTCCAGCATGATCGACCGGCTGCACAGAGTCTTTAATTTCTCTTCGATCATGTTCAGCCGCTTCGTGCTGGACAGATCTTTATCCGACATATATTTCAGATAAGAGATCTCCGTGATCAGTGAATAGTGCTCACCGGAAGACATTCCGTTCTCAATGTATTTGAAGAAGTCAGTATTCTTCTCGTCGCTGTTATAGAAATACCGGGAAGCCCTGTCGTTCAGGTAATCCTTTTTCAGCGCTTCATCGGTGCCTTTTTCGTAATATTTTGCAAAAAGCTGCGGGATCAGTTCGGAATTGTCATGCGAATCGATCGTCCGCCTTAAGATCCGTTCCGGAAGAGTATCTTCCTCAATGCCGTAAGCATTGCCCGCACGGTACAGATCCATCATGACTTCCAGTTTGTCGTTGTAATATTTCAGCAGATACTGGAAGATCTCCTTGTCAAATGTGGTCTTGGTGAAACTCTGCTCACACATCGCAAGAAGCAGATCATCCTGCTCATAATTGCTGACTTCCACCAGCACCTTGGACAACTTCGCGATGCTGTTCGGATCTACGTATTCAAAGCCGCCTTTTTCAATCTCATCGTAAGCATCCTTATAGAGCGACCGTTCGATCATGATATCGATCAGCTTACCTCGCGTTTCCGGCGCCAGGTCAAACTTGAAAAAGCCGATCAGCTCGTCGTACACTTCCTCTGTCCGGGAGTTCTTCGAAAAGTAAAGCACCGTATCGTTCAGGAGCTTCTGGATGTAAGAGATCCGGAAGCCGGACCCTTTCAGGTGATTTGCCAGATAATGCAGGATCTCCACCGGGTCCTTATAGGCACGTGTCAAAGGAAGTGTATCTTCCATGAGCATGTAATCATCCAGCGGAACGCCTTTGATACACAGATCGATATATTCCTTCTGATTGATCAGTTCCCGTTTCTCATGATCAATATTGGCATAGATATTTCCGCGGGCATCCCGGAACAGGATGATCGCACTGCCGGAATAGACTTTCACCAGACATTTCCCATTTGTAAGCAGCACATCCTGATACACGTTCAGTTCATTATGGATGACCAGTACATTCGTCATGCGTGAAGACCTGCAGACGATCTCTTTCGTTGCCAGGATCTCAAACAGACCGCGCTGGATCTCGTAGGTCAGCAGATGATTCTCCAGAATGTCACGGTATATGACGACCATATGCCGGCTGTCTGCGCCATGTGCGATCTTCTTTTCAGCAAAGGACACCATGGCTCCCACGCTGGCTTTGTAATAGTCCGGGTAATGCTCTTTATTGGAGATCATGTTTGCGTAGAAATACGGAAGATATGCTTCGTATTCCACCGGATCGGCAAACACCAATTCCATCGTCCTCGTCGGGATCAGATCATATTGATCCTCGTCGATCGATTCCAGATAATACCGGAACAGATCCGGGATGTTATCGACATATTCCCGCAATGCTTCTGCATAATACGGGTGGTTTTCTTTTTCCCGATTGTCCGCAAGCACCAGGAGGCGGCAAACCGCCATCAGGATATTCCGGGTCTTAAAACGTTCATACATCATTTTCAGGACTCGGACTGCAGCCGTAAGATTGATCTTCCGCAGAGCGTTCTCCTCGGATTCCAGGATCAATTCCGCAAACCTGCTGCAGAGGTTTGCGTTCACATAATCCACCTTCGCGCCGAAATGCAGCACCTGCAGTTCAAAATCCGATGCGTCACAGAGATACTGCGGACTTCTGCGGAATACCTCCAGCGCCTCCAGATACATGATCGGGCTGAAACATCCCTGCTCAAAGCAGTCCAGAAGGGAATCCAGTTTCAGTCCCTGCTGCTTGCCGTAATTTTCGTCCAGGTTGATGAGGACCCATAAGATCCTCCAGCTCGGATTGATCTGATAAGCCGCGCGCACACGTCGGGCTGCTTCCTCGATCTGATGTTCATCGCGCTCATACAGGCACTCTACGTAGTAGAAATAGCAAACCAGTTCATAGTCTGTATTCGGAAGCTTTGCGATCTGCTCCGCCATGAATTCCAGAATGTTCGCCGCATTCGTATACTGCTCCAACAGAATGAACATCTGTGCCTGATAAAGCATCAGGAACATGGAGTTGCGGTCATTTCCGCTCTCATCCCCGATGATCTCATTGGACTTCTCCATCCAGTCATACGGATCCATCAGGCCGCGTTTGTAATCCAGATAATAATGCATCAGGGCGGAGGTCTTCTTCCGCGGATTATAATCATCCAGTGCGCTTCTGACCTTGATATTTACCATGACCGGGATCACAAATTCCTGTGTGGAGGAACGCAGAGTGACTTGCGAGTAATTCCTGCCCGCGTGCAGACGGTTCTCCACGATGGTAATCGGGAAATAATAAACACCGCCCACAAAATCATCACTCGTGATGATCCGTTTGCCGAGCGTGATAAAGGAATCCGGAACCGTTGCTTCGATCTCGAAGTAGCCCTCATTCACGACCTTCATATCCAGCTTCACGACGGTATTTTCGGTGATATTGGAAACAGCAACCATTTCCGGTGCAACGGAAAAAGAGGCCGCATCCTTTTCTCCGGTCGCAACCAGAAATTCTTCTGTCGCTATTTTCTTGTTCTGTCCTAGCTGAAGCGCTTTTTCCAGTACGTCGTTCATGCTGTTACTCTATTGTTCCCTGTTCTTTAACCGGTCCAGTCTTTCTTTCATCGTTTTTTCGTAGCCCAGATTGCCCGGATGATAAAAGGTCTTTCCGAGCAGTTCATCCGGCAGATACTGCTGTTTCACATAATGTTCCGGATAGTCATGCGCATACTGATAGCCTACTCCATGACCGAGTTTGCCGGAACCATCATAGTGGGCATCCTGCAGATGCGGCGGCACGGTCTTGATATCCGTTGTCCTGACTGCTTCCATGGCTTCATCGATCGCCATGACAGCCGAATTGCTCTTCGGAGCGCCGGCCACATACAGTACCGCTTCTGCCAGTATGATCCTTGCCTCCGGCATGCCGATCACATGCACCGCCTGCTGAGCTGCAACCGCCAGCTGCAACGCACGCGGATCTGCGCAGCCCACATCTTCTGCCGCACAGATCATGATTCTTCTGGCAATGAAGTTGACGTCCTCTCCGGCATACAGCATTTTTGCCAGGTAATAAATGGCTGCATCCGGGTCGCTTCCCCGCATGCTCTTTATGAACGCGGAAATCGTATCGTAATGATTATCTCCGTTTTTATCGTATCTTACGTTTTTCCGCTGCACGCACTGTTCCAGGATCTCAGAGGTGATGTGGATCTCCCCATTTTCCGGTTCTGTGGTCAAAACTGCCAGTTCGATGGCATTCAATGCCACGCGCGCATCCCCGCCTGCGAAATCACTGATAAACTCCAACGCGTCCTCATCGATCTTCGGATGGTACATGCCCATGCCACGTTCCCTGTCCGTCAGGGCCGTCTGGATGATCGTACGGATATCTTCTTTGTCCAGCGGTTTCAGTTCGAAGATCATGGAGCGGCTGATCAGCGCGCTGTTGACTTCGAAGTACGGATTTTCTGTCGTGGCTCCAATCAAAATCACAGTCCCGTCCTCCACGAATGGAAGAAGGTAATCCTGCTGTGCCTTATTGAAACGGTGGATCTCATCAATGAACAGGATCGTCTTTCGCCCATATGCGCCACGCGTGACCTTGGCCTGCTCCACCACTTCCGCCATGTCTTTTTTGCCGGCCACCGTCGCGTTCAACTGCCGGAAGTCTGCGCTGGTCGTATTAGCGATCACTTTTGCCAGTGTGGTCTTTCCCGTTCCGCTCGGTCCGTAAAAAATGACAGAGGAAAGTTTGTCCGCCTGGATTGACCGGTACAGCTGACTTCCTTTCGAAAGAATATGGGTCTGTCCGACAAATTCCTCCAGGGTCCGCGGACGGATCCGGGAGGCCAGCGGAGCCTCTTCTTTCAGCTTATTCTGATGTGCGTACTCAAATAAATCCATACATAGTTAATATAGCATATTTATAGTATGCTCTCAACGAGAAATGTTGGATTTTCCAAGAAAAATAGCTATCTTTTTGAGACGGTCCCCTTGCTGAACAGCATGAACAGATAAGGGATGAGGATCCCGATGAAAATAAGGAGAAGCAACTGCCAGATCTTCAGTCCGGTGAGCAGAGCAAAGATGATCTGAAGGGCGCTGATCACGATGATCAGGATCGCACGCATGCCGAGCTGACGGATATTCAGACGGGTCCTGACCCGTTTGGCTCCGGCACCTTTTCTTCTCTGCTGCAGAATGATGCGTTTGGCTTCCGTGTAGCCATTGACTCCGACCAGGATGGCAGCAACAGCCCAGGCAAGTCCAAACAGGATGATGAGAACTGCCAAAAACTTCGGGCAGTCCGTATCTTTCATCTTTTCAACTGCCAGGAAAAAGTCCATGACAAGACCGGCTGCGCCGGCAAGCACGAGTAATATGCAGGTTGCTGGAAACATCGGGCTCAATCGTTTCATAAAGCGTATTATATCTGTTTGACAAAAAAAATCCAATCGTTTAGTATAAAAACTTAATAAAATTATTCCATCAGAATAAGAAAGCAGGTAGAAATGGCAGCTGCAAAGCAAGACAAAGAATATGGTTTTTCCGACATAACGCCGGAAATTGAAAAACTTGCCGAGGTCAGCATTGAGAATAATCAGATCGATCCGATGCTGTATTACCGGTACAATGTAAAAAGAGGTCTGCGTGACATCTCAGGAAGAGGTGTCCTGACAGGACTGACGGAAATTGCAGAAGTTAAATCGTATACGATCGATGATGACGAGATGATCCCTTGCCCGGGTAAACTGTACTACCGGGGTTATAACCTGGAGGATCTGGTCTCATCTTTCTCCAAAGAACGCCGCTTCGGTTTTGAAGAGACGGCGTATCTTCTGATCTTCGGAAAACTTCCAACAGCGAAGGAACTGACTTCTTTCAGTAAGTTGCTTGCTTCCTACCGGAGCCTGCCGACCAACTTTGTCCGTGACGTCATCATGAAGGCGCCAAGCAAGGAAATGATGAATACACTGTCCCGGAGCATCCTGACGCTGTATTCTTATGACAGCAATCCGGATGATGTTTCAATCGATAATGTGCTGCGCCAGTGCATCCAGCTGATCGCGGTCATGCCGCTTCTTGCTGTTTATGGTTACCACGCTTATGAGCACTATAAAGAAGGCGAGAGCCTGGTCATCCATCAGCCGGATCCGACGCAGGGAACAGCTGAAACGATCCTGCATCTGCTGCGGGATGACAGCAAGTTTACGAAGTTTGAAGCCCGAGTCTTAGATCTCTGTCTGGTCCTGCATGCCGACCACGGCGGCGGAAATAATTCCACCTTTACCAACCGCGTCGTCACATCCACGCTGACCGATACCTATTCTGCTATCAGCGCTTCCCTCGCATCTCTGAAAGGACCACGTCATGGAGGCGCCAACATTAAGGTTGTCGGCATGATGGATGATATCGCAAAGCATGTAAAGGATCATTCCGATGATGAAGAGATCTCGAAATACCTGAACAAGATCCTGCGCGGAAAAGCCTACGATAAGCAGGGGCTCCTTTATGGCGTCGGTCATGCGGTCTATACCATTTCTGACCCGCGGGCAGTCCTGCTGAAGAAATACGTGCAGCAGCTGGCAAAAGAAAAAGGCGCGCTGGATGTCTTTAACTTTTATCAGAAGGTGGAACAACTGGCTCCTGCAGCGATCCAGAATTACCACACCATGCACCGTGAACATATCTCGATCAACGTGGACTTTTATTCCGGTCTGGTCTACCGTCTGCTTGGGCTTCCGGAAGAGCTCTTCACACCGCTCTTCGCCATCGCACGCATGGCCGGCTGGTCCGCACACCGCATTGAAGAACTGGTATCCGGCGGCAAGATCATCCGTCCGGCATACAAGAACGTCGTGAAACACGCAAAATATGTTCCACTGAAAAAAAGATAACGTATGAACGTAACGATACCGAATAAAAAATTCGGCGGTTCCGTCGATATCCCGGAGTCCAAGGATCTGACCCACCGGTGGCTCATTGCGCAGGCACTGGCAGGTGAGACCGATAAGGTTACTTACAATAATTTTTCCCGGGATATCATTTCCACCATCCGGTGCATCGAAGGACTGGGCTTAGGCAAGACCGATCGCGGACCTGTGATCGGCCGCGAGATCTGCTACCTGGACTGTGGTGAGAGCCGGACGACTTACAATCTGATTCTCCCGGTGGCAGCAGCCCTGGGAAAGAACTGCGAATTCCATGCCGCATCCCTTCTTCCGGATGCATCTGCAGAACCTTTTTTCAAAGCCCTGAAGGTTCATGGCATCCGTCACGAAGAAAAGGAAGACGGGACATGCGTGATCTCCGGCAAACTGACCGGAGGTACTTTTATCATTCCGGGAGATGTCTCCTCCCAGTTCATCTCCGGTCTTCTAATGGCAGCGCCACTTCTTTCCATCAACAGTACGTTCATTATTCAAGGGCAGATCAATTACATGAATTACATTCATATGACACTGCAGATGCTCAAGCAGTGCCAGATTCAGGTCTCCATGGAAAAAGGAAAGGGCGACATCAGTTATGTCTTTAAAGTGAACGGAAACCAGACCTACGTGCTGCCGGAAGTGATCGTGCCGGAAAAAGACTGGTCCATGGCCGCCATCTGGCTCTGTGCCGGCGCGCTGACCAGCGGACCGATCGTCTGCCCGAACCTGAATCTCGACAGTTATCAGTATGAAAAGAAGATCGTGGATATCCTCCGTGAATTCGGAGCAAAGATTGACGTCTATCGCCAGTACGGCGCCTATAAGACCGTTACACCGGACTGCGATACCATCACTGTGATGGGTGGTGACCTTCACGGGATCATGGTGGATGCCGCCGAGATTCCTGCTTTGGTACCGATCATCGCACTGACCGCCTGCAAGGCAACCGGCATTACCGTCATAAAAAATGCGGCCGGGCTGCATGAAACTGCATCCGACCGCCTGAAATCGGTTCGTGACTGTTTAAAAGAACTTGGCGCTGATATCCGCGCCTTCAAAAACGGACTCATCATCACCGGCCCTTCCGCAGATGAGCCGAAACCAAACCGGAAACATTTCCTGAAAGGCGGCAGGGTCACGTCCTGCAACGACCATCGGATCGCCATGATGTGCGCGGTTGCATCCTGCATCTGCGATAATCCGGTCCTGGTCAATAATGCAGAGATCGTCACCAAATCCTACCCGGATTTCTTTGAAGATCTGGTAAATCTCCAGAAATAATCCTACCCTTCTTTTTCCGCTTTCTCCAACGCTACCTTGATAACCTGGTCCATATCGTAATACTTGTATTCTCCCAGACGTCCGCCGAAGATCACGTTTTCTTCTTTTTCTGCCAGCGCTTTGTATTTTTCATACAGTGCGTTATTGGCATCGTCATTCACAGGATAGTATGGTTCATCCCCCTGCTTCCACTCTGCAGAATACTCACGGGAAATGATCGTCTTCGGATCCGCCGCATTCTCCTCTTCATTGAAGAGTGAACCGTCTTCGTGGTAGCGCTGAGCGAATTCAAAATGCTTGTGCTCGATGATCCTTGTGAATGGCGTTTCGGCATCCGTATAGTTCACTACGGCATTACCCTGGAAGTTGTCCATATCCAGCGTCTCGGTATCAAACCGCACGCTCCGGTATTGGAGAGCACCGAGAGAATAACCGAAATACGCATCGATTGGTCCGGTATAGACGACCTTCTTTGCCAGCCCCAGTGTCTGCGGGCTTTCGCATCCTTCCGCTTTTTTCTTTTTCACTTCTTCCAGATAATCCACCGAAAGCCTTACTTCAATTCCTTCCAGCAGTTTTTCCACCATCTGCGTGTAACCACCTGTCGGGATGCCCTGGAACAAGGCATTGAAATAATTGTTGTCATAAATGAAGCGGACCGGAAGCCGTTTGATGATAAAGGACGGAAGTTCTGTGCACGGACGTCCCCATTGCTTCTGCGTGTAGCCATTGATCAGCTTCTCGTAGATATCCGTACCAATCAGGGAGATCGCCTGCTCTTCCAGATTTGCCGGTTCAAAGGCATCCATCTTTCTTTTCGCCTCCCCCGGTGAATCCTCCGGGGTGACGCCTGCGAGATCGGAAAGCGCTTTCATCTTCTGCTCTTCAATCTTTGCCCTTGCCTCTTCCGGTGTGAAGATCCCCCACATCTTGCTGAAGGTATTCATATTGAATGGCAGGTTGTAGATCTCGCCTTTATAGTTAGCCACCGGGCTGTTGGTATAGCGGTTGAACTCGGCGAACTGCGTAATAAAGTTCCAGACTTTCCGGTCATTGGTATGGAAAATATGCGCGCCGTATTTATGCACATGGATTCCATTCTCGAGAGCTGTATAAACATTGCCGGCGATATGATCCCGTTTCTCAATGATCAGACAGGTCTTCCCTTTCTGTTTCATTTCATGAGCGAAGACTGCGCCGTACAGTCCTGCGCCTACGATCAGATAGTCGTACATCTTATTCTCCTATGAAGTCTTTCTCATCATAGTTCAATTCACCGGTGTAAACTTTCAGTTCTTCTTCCCCATCCAGAACACGCGCTGCGCCGTTTGCCATGGCTTCCATTTCAAACTCGCCCGGGTAAGCATAGACTGGAGCAATGAAGGAGACTGCTTCGGTGATCTTCTCAACCAGATCTTTGTTATGCACCATGCCGCCGCCCATCAGAATCGCGTCGACCTTTCCGCCCATAGCAGCTGCCATTGCGCCGATCTGTTTGATGCACTGATAGATCATCGTATCCCATACCAGTTTTGCAAAACGGTCGCCTTTTTCTGCTTTTTCATAAACTTCCAGAGCATCACTGGTGCCTAAAAGATCCACAAATCCGCCAGTCTTGGTGGCAAATGCCTTTGCTGTCTTTTTATCCAGACCCTTGTCAAAGATGTAGTCCACCAATTCTGCCAGCGGAACCGTGCCGGAGCGGGTCGGTGTCATCGGGCCGTCACCGCCAACGATATCATTACCGTCGATCATCTTGCCCTTCTGATGCGCTGTAATGGAAGTGCCGCCGCCGATATGGCAGACCACATAATTCATGTCTTCATATTTCACGCCCATCTTCTTGGAATGCACGATAGCCGTCTCTTTCTGGTTCAGAGCATGGGTATGCACATGGCGAAGGATCCCTTTAATACCAGTCATACGCGCGGTCGGGATCAGTTCATCGGTATCCGGCGGATTGACGACGAATGCACGGCATCCATACTCTTCTGCAAAAGCCTTGGCCAGCTGCGGTCCCAGCTGAGCCGGGTGTTGCACACCATTGGCACCTCTGACTGCATGATCATACAGAATATCATTGATCTCATAAACACCGCCTTCGGAAGCCATCAGGCCGCCGCCTCTTCCTACCACGGCATCCATTCCGGCGACGTCCACACCATCTTCTTTCAACTTGTCACGGATCATGTCAAGTCGGAAAGCCAACTGGTCCGACACTTCCTTGAACTGTGCCAGATCTTCTGCTGCATGTGTTACATTCATGGAAAAGATCTTCTCCTCTCCTTTGAACAACGCTACTTTTGTGGATGTGGATCCCGGATTGATTGCTAAAACTTTGTATTCGCCCATTTTTCCCTCCTGAATTCTGACTGGTTGTCACCATAATAAATGACGGCTGAAAGATAGCCGTCATTATTATATCGTATTTATCGCTGTTTAGCCACCAGAAACCTTTTTCAGACTCTCATTTTTGATTTCTTCCACTTTCCGGTCAGCAGGAAGATCGCGGCCGCCATCCCGCTGGCTGCCGGTGCCATTACGTAGGCCCATCCGATCCCCAGAAGTCCCATGGAGGTAAAAGAAGTAAAGATCCAGGTAAATAAAAGCCGCACGATAAAAGCAGACAGGATCGCACACCCGAACGTGTAGTATGTATTTCCCGAACCGGAAATGACCCCGTACATGCAGAACATCACGCTTTCGATCATATAGCTGATCGTCAGGATCTTCAGGTAATCCGATCCGGTCTGGATCACGGCAGGATCCGTCGTAAAGATTCCCAGCATTTTATCCGGGATCGTATGCGCCAGAAGGAAGATCAGGCCGGTAAAACAAAGCGATATCACCATTGCCACCAGCATGGACTGCAGAACTCTCTTAAACATCTGCTTCGGAATATGCTGTGCCGTAAAGGAGATCAAGGCTGTCATCAGTGCCTGCGCCGGCAGAACGGCAAAGGTTCCGATCTTCGTGACGGCGCCGGTAGCGGCCGAGGCGTTCACGCCATACTGATTGATGAATCCCATGATCAGCAGGAAAGAAATATTCGTCAGACCAAACTGCAGTCCGTTCGGGATACCGATCTTGAGCATCAGTTTCAGCGTATCTTTCTGGATCTTGAAAGATCCGATGCGGAAATCGAAAAGGCCGATCCGTTTCACATACCAGACTGCCATGCACATGCTGATGAACTGGGAAAGGATCGTTGCCAATGCCGCACCGGCCACTCCCATATGCATAGGCCCCACAAACAGAATATCCAGTCCGATATTTAAGATCACAGTGATCAGTACAAACAACATCGGACGGACCGACTCGCCTACGCTGCGCAGCACCGCTGCCAGCACATTGTAGAAATAGATGAAGATCGTTCCCGCGATACAGATGAACAGGTACGTCTTTGTCCCTTCATAGGCCTCCGGTGGTGTATCCAGACCCTTCAGGATCGGCACGCCAAGTACCAGGATCAGCACGATAAAGAACAGGCCCATCAGAAAGAAGAAGGAAAGCATGGTTCCGATGACCGATGGGATCTTATCTTTTTTCCCGGCTCCAAACAGCTGCCCGATGATGATGCCTCCGCCGTTGGAGACTCCGATCGCAAAAACCAGGATGATCATCGTCACCTGTCCGCCAATATTAACGGCAGACATACCGGCTGAGCCGATATATCTGCCGATGATCGCCATATCTGCGATGTTATACAGCGCCTGCAGGAGATTTGTGACAATGATCGGAATGGCAAACGCAATCGTCTTGACTGCCACGTTTCCGACCGTCAGGTCATTCATTCCTCTTGCTTTTTCAGTTTTTGGTTCATTCATGAATTATGCTTCTGCGACGTTATTATTTCTGACGTCTTCAAACTCTTTGATCATTTCTTCCGTTGCCGGTTTTCCGGCAAGGCTTCCGATAATAACAGCGATCAGGCCAAGTACGAAGCCGACGATCAGAGAGTAAAGGCCTGTTGCAGAACCAATCGTTTTTCCACTGATGAATGGAATGTAGTCCCAGATGATAACGGTCAGTGCGCCGACAATGATGCCGCAGAGTGCGCCGGTCTTGGTTGTCTTCTTCCAGTAAAGGGAAAGCACGACGACCGGACCAAAGGCTGCGCCGAGGCCTGCCCACGCGTCAGAGACCAGACCCATGATGGAACTGTTCGGATTCAATGCGATCAGGAATGCGATGGCTGCCACGATAACAACGACCACACGGCTGATCCACAGAATCTTCTTATCGCTGACATTTTTGCCCTTCTTGATGACGTCTGCGTAAATATCCTTGGAAACAGCTGATGCCGTAACGAGCAGCTGTGAATCTGCGGTACTCATGATAGCGGCCAGGATCGCGCAAAGCAGGATACCTGCCAGGAACGGGATCGCAAACTCGCTTGTAAACAGTTCCTTGACCGTCATGACCACAATATTCTCGCTGTCAGCCAGCACGCCAACCTTCGGGAACATATATACTCTTGCGAGAATCGCCAGTACAGAGACAACGCCCAGTGCCAGGAAGTTCCATACGTTTGCGATGATCTTGGATTTCTTCATTTCCTTTTCCGACTTGATTGCCATGAAACGGACCAGAATGTGCGGCATGCCGCAGTAGCCAAGTCCCCATGCAAGACCGGAAACGATCGTGGTCCAGCTGATCGCAGAACTGCCGGACATAAACGGGTTCAGGTATGCAGAAGCACCGCCTTCCACACCAGATGCAGTCAAGGTCGACATCACACTGCCCGGCTCGATGAGGAACAGCAGGATGATAGGGACTGCCAGGATCATGATGATCATCATCATGCCCTGGATAAAGTCCGTTGTGCAGACTGCCAGGAATCCGCCCAGGAAGGTATAGATCAGGATGACGATCGTACCAACCAGAAGTGCCCATGTATAATCCAGTCCGAAGACTACGTTAAACAGTTTTGCGCCGGAGCTCAATGCCGATGCCGTATAGACCAGGAAGAAGATGACAAAGACGATCGAAGAAACCAGGATCAGGGCTTTGCTCTTATCATGGAAACGGTTTTCAAAATACTCCGGAAGTGTGACAGCGTTGTTGGCGCGGATCGTATAGCGGCGGAGTCTTCCGGCCACCAGGATCCAGTTCAGCAGCGTGCCGATAAACAGGCCCAGGGAGACCCAGATCTCACCGGTACCCAACAGATAGATGGAACCCGGAAGTCCCATCAGGAGCCATCCGCTCATATCGGAGGCCTGCGCGCTCATGGCACCGACCCATCCGCCAAGTCCGCGGCCGCCCAGGAAATAATCTGCGGCGTTCTGCGTACGTTTGGAATAGATTGCTCCGATCACGATCATCACGATGATATAAAGAACAAATGCAATGATGATCCAAATTGTATTACTTGCTGACATAATTCTCCCTCTTTTTCTTTATTTCTTACAGATCCTTCGGATCATAGGTCAGGTCACATCCCAGACGCTTGAACGTTCTTCTGTCAATTGCCGACAGCTTTGCCGTCGTATGTACGGCACAGTTCTTCAGCTTCGGAAGCTGATCCAGAGCCAGTGCCGCATCCGCATCTTTTGAGGCATTGCTGGATAATGCGACTAAAACTTCGTCTGGATGAAGTCTCGGATTCCGGCTTCCCAGATACTGTGTCTTCAGTTTCTGGATCGGGGCGATGCTTTCCGGAGAAAGGATCTTCGTTTCCTTCGGAAGTCCGGCCAGATGTTTGATCGCCTTGATCAGGCAGGCAGCCGATGGCCCTAACAGATCGCTGGTCTTTCCGGTAATGATCGTTCCGTCCGGAAGCTCGATCGCTGTCGCCACATCTCCGGTCTCTTTCTCGCGTTCCTGCGCTGCAACCACGACAGCACGGTCTTCCGCAGTCAGATTCTCCTGGCTCATCAGGACGCGGATCTTGTTGACTTCTTCAATCTCCTTCTTGCCTTCCACAACACCCTGTAACGCATGATAGTATCTGCGGATGATCTCCTGTCTGGAGGCTTCTCTGCAAACCTCATCATTGATGATGCAGTAGCCGGCCATGTTCACACCCATGTCCGTTGGTGATTCATATGGGCTTTTGCCGAAGATCCGTTCAAACATGGCATAAAGCAACGGGAAGATCTCAACATCGCGGTTGTAATTGACCGTCGTCTCCCCATGTGCCTTCAGGTGATACGGGTCGATCATGTTGATATCATTCAGATCTGCAGTAGCTGCTTCATAAGCCAGATTGACCGGATGATCTAACGGCAGATTCCAGATTGGGAAAGTTTCGAACTTTGCATACCCGGCGTTGATCCCGCGCTTATGCTCGTGATACAACTGGGAAAGACAAGTACTCATCTTTCCCGAGCCGGGGCCCGGAGCCGTTACGACGATCAAAGGTCTCGTGGTTTCGATATAATCATTTTTTCCGTAGCCTTCATCACTGATCACCAGCTCCACATTGGTCGGATAACCATTGATCAGATAATGATGATAAACTCTGAGGCCGCTGGTAACGAGCTTTTCCTCAAAGCGTCTGACGGAAGAAGATTCCAGATATTTGGTGATCACAACGCTGCCGATGAATAAGCCTTTTTTGCGGTATTCCCCGATCAGCCGCAGAACGTCACTGTCATAAGTGATGCCCAGATCCTCACGTTCCTTACTGGACTCGATATCCTGCGCGCTCACGACCATGACCATCTCCGCCTGGTCTGCCATCGTCAGGAGCATCTGCAGTTTGCTGTCTGCCTGAAAGCCCGGCAGCACGCGGGACGCATGATAGTCATCAAATAGTTTGCCGCCAAATTCCAGATACAGTTTATTATCAAAGGTACTGATCCTCTCAAGGATCTTCTCTGACTGCATCTGAAGGTATTTTTCATTGTCAAAACCGATTTCTGTCTGCATGGTGATCTCTGCCCTGTTGCTTTATTACTTTAATATGTTAATAAATAATAATACTAAATAAAGATGATACCAAATAAAAAAGACATTTGCAACAAATCAAATGTCTTTTCTTTGTAACTATTACGCAAAAGTAAGTACCTCTAAAAAGCGTTTTAATAGACTTTATTGATCGGTTCTTCTCCTGCCAGTGCGCGCTGGATTGCCTTGATGCTCATGAAATTCATCCGCTGAAAATCTTCGTCCGTCATGCCCGCCACGTGCGGAGTAAGGATGATCTTATCCATTGCTTTTTCGCTCATGTGCAGGATCGGCGCGTCTTCCGGAAGCGGCTCCGGTGTCACCACATCCAGTGCGGCCCCATAGATCTCGTCATTTTCCAGTGCCCGGATCAGCGCATCCTGATCGATCACAGGCCCGCGGGACGTATTGATGAGAAGTGCCGTTTTCTTCATGGCAAGGAATTGTTCTTTCCCGATCATATGGGTGGTCAATGGTGTGACCGGCACATGCATGGAAATGATATCGCAGGTCCGGATCAGTTCGTCAAAGTCCTTATATGTGACATGATATTCCGCTATGATTTCCGGACTCATATCCAGGATATCATTATATACGACATTGCAGTCCCAGCATCTCAGTCTTTTTGCCACCTCTTTGCCAATATCACCAAGGCCGATCAGTCCGACAGTTTTTCCCGCCAGTGTATGTTCGCCCACCTTCATATGCGCGAATTTGGTGGTCTGGTATCCGATCGTACGGAGCTGCCGGTCTGTCAGCGATGTCCTTCTTAAGCCTGCCAGCATCAGACCGACCGCATGCTCTGCCACCGAGATTGCATTCGCGCCTTTATTGTTGCAGACCGCAATGCCTCTTTCCTTTGCTGCTTCTACATCCACTTGCTCAAATCCCACACCTTCGGTCTGGATCTGTTTCAGCGACGGGCAGGATTCGATCACTTTTCTGCTGACCACCTGACCGGATCCAACCAGCAGAATCTCCACATCGCTCTGTCTGGTGAGCAATTCTTCCTCCAGGGTCTGCGGGGTGACAAAGGCCACATCCCAGTCTTCCGGAATGTGGAATCCATACCTTTCAAAATTCTCCTTTGGTGTTGCGATAACGATTCGAGCCATCAGATCTTCCCTTCTACCTTCGTAAATTCTTTTGCTGTCTCTTCTCCTCTGAGCACCCGGAGTGCACCGAATGCCAGGGAGTCCATTTCATTTTCGCCTGCGTAGATCACGACCGGAGCAATGAACTTCACGCGGTCCGATACCATCTTTGTAAACTTCTCGGAATTGGCGATCCCTCCTGTCAGGATGATGGCATCTACTTCTCCGTTCACCGTTGTGGAGAGTGCCGCGATGTGCTTGGCCACCGAAAGTGCCATTGCTTCATAAACCAAAGCCGCATATTCGTCGCCATCCGCGATCATCTTTTCTACGTCACGGGTATCGTTCGTTCCCAGATGGGAGTTCTGTCCGCCGCCGCCTTTGATCATTTTCATCATGGATTTCTGGTCATACTCTCCCGAGAAGGCCATGTCCACCACCTGGAACAGCGGAAGCCCTCCGGTACGTTCCGGTGAGAACGGGCCCTCTTCATCGCTCACAAAGTCGATGATCCGTCCTTTGGAATGCAAAGATTCTGTGATGCCGCCACCCAGATGGGCAATGATCAGATTGGCCTCGTTGTAAGGTTTTCCGGATTCCTTTTCCCATCTCTTTGCGGCTGCGCGCATATTCAGGTTGTGACCGAGCGCCTTTCTGCGCATATCTTTGAACCCCGTGATCTTTGTCAGCGGGATCATCTCATCCACGGTAATGCCGTCATAAACAAATGCCGGAATGTTTAATTCCTGGCTCAGCGCATAGGCGATCGGCGCGCCGACGTTGGATGCATGGTTGTTCTGCGGATTGTATTTCATCTGCCAGACCATGTCCTCATTGACTTTATAAGCGCCAGCTTCGATCGGCGGCAGGAGTCCGCAGCGGCTCACAATGGCCGTCAGGTCTGACAGTGCGATGTTATGGCGTTCCATTGCCTGGATGATCGTGTTTTTCCGGAACTCAAACTGGTCTGTGATCTCATCGAACTGTGCCAGTTCTTCTGTGGTATGCGCAATGTTTTCCACAAAAAGCGGTGTCTCATCTTCGTAGACTGCGATCTTCGTGGATGTGGAGCCTGGATTCATCACTAATATTTTTTCCATGTCACGCCTCCTGATTCATATTCATGGCAGAGATGGCTGCCAGACAGATCGAAACAAATTTCTCATCCGAAGAAGATCCTCTGCTGGAGAAGATGACCGGATGCGTGGTCCCGACCAGGAAGCCGCCCAGCCTGCTCTTGCAAAGGACCGACATCATCTTGCCCATGATATTTCCGGCATGGATGTTCGGTGCCAGCAGGATATCGCATTCTCCTGCGACCGGTGACTGATAGCCCTTGAAATCTGCAATTTCTTTATCACATGCGCAGTCAAAGGAGATCGGACCATCCACGATGCAGCCCGTGATCTCGCCGCGCTCATTCATTTTCTTTAATTCATCTGCTTCCAGTGTCTCCGGCATCTTCGGATCCACTTTTTCCTTGCAGGCCAGCACACCGACCTTCGGGCAGTCCCAGCCGAGAGATCGCATGGCATCGACGGTATTCTGGATGATGTCCCGTTTCTGCTCCAATGTCGGATAATTGACCATGCCGCCGTCGACCGGAACATAGATCTTTCCCATTGCAGGAATCTCATGTGCAGTGAACACGCTGATGGTGCCGCTGTTCGGCTTGCGCAGACCATGCTCTTTATTGACGACCGCTTTCAGGTACACACTGGTATCCAGTTTGCCTTTCATCAGAACTTCGGCCTTGCCTTCATGGATCAGATCCACCGCCTTCCAGGCAGCTGCTTCGTCGTCCGGTTCATCATAGATATCTTCGTCCGGAACCTTAAGGCCGATCTCTTCGCAGACTTTTTTGATCTCATTCTTATGGCCGACCAGGATTGGTTTTGCCAGTCCCCGTTCCACTGCCATCTTGACCGCGCCTAATGTGTGGTCGTCATTGGCTGCTGCCACGACCACACGGCTTAATTTTTCTTTTCCCTCCAGTTGTTTGATGATCTCGTCAAAACTTCTGTAAACCATGTTCTTCTCCCGATTCTTTATTTTCTGTTCACCACGTTGATTGGTTCGCCGCCATCCATCATGCGTTGGATATTTGCCATGCCCTTGACCAGCATCTGCGTAAACGCTTCGTCTGTCGCTCCGGCCACATGTGGGGTGATCGTCAGTTTATCCATCGCTTTTTTGCTCATGTTCAAAAGCGGGGCGTCAGCAGGAAGCGGTTCCGGAATGAACACGTCCAGGGCGGCCCCATAGATCTCATCATTTTCCAATGCCCGGATCAGCGCATCCTGGTCGATGATCTCGCCACGTGCGGTGTTGATCACCAGTGCTGTCTTTTTCATCGCGCGGAACTGTTCTTCTCCCAACATGCCGATGGTGGACGGAAGG
>JAFZKG010000111.1 GCA_017553695.1 Lachnospiraceae bacterium | reverse complement strand
GTATGCCATCGAGGCAATTGAGAAGTATGGTCCGCTTAAAGGACTGGGATTGGCCATTTATCGAATCTTACGGTGCAATCCATTCTCCAAGGGTGGTTACGACCCGGTACCATAAGGAGGATCTAATCAGTGTTTAATTTTTTAATGGCCTGCGGGCAAGCCGCAAGCTCAACATCCGCTGGATGCTATGAATGGCCGGTAATTAAACAGATCATCATCTTTTTCGGTTGGATCATCGAGTACATTTACAAATTCTTTGACATGATCGGTATTGCCAATATCGGTCTTGTCATTATTGCGTTTACTCTTTTGATCAAACTCTGTTTATTACCGCTGACCATCCGCCAGCAGAAGTTTGCCAAGCTGCAGAATATCATGCAGCCGGAACTTCAGGCGATCCAGGCAAAGTACAAAGGAAGAAAAGACACGGCATCCATGCAGGCAATGCAGGATGAGCAAAAGGAAGTTTACGCGAAGTATGGCGTCTCCCAGATGGGTGGATGCCTGCAGACCGGTCTTCAGATGCCGATTCTGATCGCACTGTACGGTGCACTGCGCCAGTTACCGCTTTTGATCGACAAACTGTCTGAGCCTTTGAGCAAGATCGTTGATGTCATCCGAAACAGCGGGGTGGACCTTTCCGGCATTGGTTCCGTCATTGGCAATTCTGCCGTTGCGGACACCACACAGATGACGGCGCTGTATTCCCTGCCAATAAAGGGCTGGACTGCGCTTATGGAGGCATTATCCGCAAATCCGGATGCAGCTACGCAGGTAGATGCATTGCATAAGCAGGTAGTGGCGGCAAACTCCTTCCTGGGATTTGATCTGAGCCAGACACCGTGGAACCTGATGTTGGGAGGCGGCATCGGGATCATTGCCGTGATTCTGCCGCTTATTGCAGGCTTTTCCCAGTGGCTGTCTTTCAAACTGACACAGGCAAAGGGCCAGACCTATGCTTCTTCCGCAGCCGGACAGGGCAACCCTATGGCAGCAGCAAACTCCATGGGATATGTCATGCCGCTGTTTTCAGTCTTCATCTGCTTCACCCTGAATGCCGGCCTTGGTGTTTACTGGGCATTCAGCTCTCTTTTCCAGGTCATTCTGCAGGTCGTGATCAATAAGAGCTACCGCAAGATGGACATGGATAAATTTGTGGAAGACAACCGCAGGAAAGCAGAGGAAAAGGCAAAGAAGAAACGGGAAAAGAAGGGCGTGAAGGGCTCTGTCATTTCCGCAGCAGCTAAGACCGACACCAAAAATATTGATGCTCCTGCAAAAGAACAGTCAAATTCGATCGCATCGATCGCCAATATGAGCGTTGGTGCAGAGGACGCAAAGAAAGCCGCTCCGGCACCGAATTCGCTGGCCGCAAAAGCCGGACTGGTTGCACAGTACAATCAGGAACACGGGGAGCTGCTTGACGATAATGAAGTCATGACTCCGTCAGGAACCAAGCGCAGGAAATATAAGAAGTAGGCAGGAGGAAAGCATGGATTTTCAGGAATTTAAAGGAAAAACGGTGGATGACGCGCTGACGGAAGCGCTGATCGCATTAGAGACCACCAGCGATAAAGTAGAATATGAAGTAGTAGAAGAAGGCAGTTCAGGATTGTTCGGCATGTTTTCCAAGGAAGCCGTCGTGCGTGTACGGAAAAAACAGGAAACCAGCGACAAACTGTGCGCATTCCTAACAGAGGTGCTGGATAAAATGGGCATTGACGCAGTGCCGAAGATCGAAGTGAACGAGGAAGAAAAAGTTTACGCGATCAATATTGAAGGCGAGGACACCGGTGATCTGATCGGAAAACGCGGACAGACACTGGATGCTTTGCAGTATCTGACCAGCATTCTGGCTAATAAAGAATCCAAGGAATACTATCGTGTGAAACTGGACACAAAGAATTACCGGGAAAGAAGACAGAAAACGCTGGAAAACCTGGCAAAAAACGTGGCTTCCAAGGTCAAAAAGACCAAACATAAAGTTGTCCTGGAACCGATGAACCCTTATGAACGGGGCATCATCCATTCCTATCTGCAATCAGATAAGTACGTGACAACCAAAAGTGAAGGCGAGGAGCCAAACCGAAAAGTCATTGTTTATTACAAACGATAAGAAAGATCAGCGCCCCTTTCCGAAAAGGGGCGCTGTTGTTTAGGACTTATGATCCATCAGACAGAAACGATCGCGGCCATTGCGACCGCGATGAACAATTCCGGCATCGGGATCATCCGGATCAGCGGTGCGGATGCGTTCTCCATCATTCATAAGATTTTTCGGCCTGCCAAAGAAAAAGACATGCAGCAGGTCTCTTCGCATACCGTTCATTACGGCATAATCATGGATGGCGACCGCATCGTGGACGAAGTGCTGGTACTTATCATGAAGGGACCTCATACGTATACACGTGAGGATACCGTGGAAATCGACTGCCACGGCGGCATGTATGTTCTGAACAAAACGCTGGAATTGGTCTTGAAAAACGGTGCCAGAGCTGCCGAGCCGGGCGAATTCACAAAACGTGCTTTTCTGAACGGGCGCATCGATCTGAGCCAGGCAGAAGCCGTGATCGACGTGATCAATGCGGAAAACGATTTTGCGCTCAAAAGCGCCGTAACACAGCTGAAGGGAAGCGTATCGGAGAAGATCCGCAAAGAACGGGAGGTCCTGCTGGAGCAGATCGCCTATATTGAGGCGGCATTGGACGATCCGGAGCATATCGAGATGGACGGCTATGGAGATACCCTTCTGCCGATCCTGCAGGAATGCAGGGCAGATATTGAAGCGCTGCTGGCAAATGCGGATGACGGCCGTATCCTGAAAGAAGGGATCAAGACCGTGATCTTAGGAAAACCGAATGTCGGAAAATCTTCTCTTCTGAATGCTCTACTCGGCCAGGACCGCGCTATCGTAACGGAAATCGCGGGAACGACCAGGGATGCGCTGGAAGAAAGTCTGCGGCTCAACGATGTGGTGCTCAATATGATTGATACCGCTGGGATCCGCAGTACAGAAGATGTGATCGAGAAGATTGGCGTGGATAAAGCAAAGGAATACGCAAAAGAAGCGGATCTGATTGTCTTTGTGGCAGATGCGTCCCGTCCGCTGGATGAAAATGACCGGGAGATCATTTCAATCATCCGGGATAAAAAAGTGATTGCGCTGCTGAACAAACAGGACCTGGAAGAAGCAGCAGACCGTGAAGAATTGAAAGCTCTTTTGGGAGAGATCCCGTTGATCGAAACTTCGATCGTGGAGAACGTGGGACTGGATACGTTTGTGAAGACAATCCGGGAGATGTTCTATCGGAAAGAGATCAATTTTAACGATCAGGTTTATATTACAAATGCAAGGCAGAAAAGCGCGCTGGCAGCAGCGGAAGCGGCACTGGATAAGGCTGTGGATAGTATTGCGGCCGGCATGTCGGAAGACTTTTTCACCATCGATATGATGGATGCATATACACAGCTTGGACTGGTGATCGGAGAAACCGTGGAGGATGATCTGGCAGATGAGATATTCTCCCGGTTCTGTATGGGAAAATAAAGGAATATACCAATGGCATACATCAAAGAGGAATATGATATTGTCGTAGTAGGCGCGGGACACGCCGGCTGTGAAGCTGCGCTGGCCGCAGCCAGACTCGGCAAAAAGACGATCGTATTTACTGTCAGCGTTGACAGTATTGCTTTGATGCCATGCAACCCGAACATCGGTGGCAGCAGCAAGGGTCATCTGGTCCGGGAACTGGACGCGCTCGGCGGCGAAATGGGAAAAAATATCGATAAGACCTTTATCCAGTCCCGGATGCTGAATACATCAAAAGGACCGGCCGTCCATTCACTCCGTGCGCAGGCGGACAAGCAGGATTATTCCCGCGCGATGCGGAAAACCTTGGAAAATACGGATAATCTGACGATCCGGCAGGCGGAAGTAGCGGAGCTGATCGTGGAAGACGGCCGCGTACAGGGCGTAAAGACGTTTTCACAGGGTGAATACCGGGCGAAAGCCGTGATCCTGGCGACCGGTACCTATCTGAAAGCCCGCTGCATCTACGGGGATGTCAGCAATTATACCGGACCGAACGGTTTGCAGGCGGCAAACCATCTGAGCGACTCCATGGTCGAAAACGGAATCCCGGTCCGGCGCTTTAAGACTGGAACGCCGGCCCGGGTTGACAAACGGAGCCTGGATTTTTCGAAAATGCAGGAACAGAAGGGCGATGTTCCAATTGTACCCTTCTCTTTCTCCACCGATCCGGCCACGATCCAGAAAGAACAGGTTTCCTGCTGGCTGACCTATACAAACGAAGAGACGCACAGGATCATTCGTGAGAATATCGACCGCTCTCCCCTCTTTTCCGGCGCCATTGAAGGAACCGGACCGCGGTACTGCCCTTCTATTGAAGATAAAGTCGTGAAATTCCCGGAAAAAGGCCGCCATCAGATCTTTGTGGAGCCAGAAGGGAACTATACGAATGAAATGTATCTGTCCGGCATGAGTTCTTCTTTGCCGGAAGACGTGCAGTATGCGATGTACAAGACGCTTCCGGGTCTGGAAAATGTGAAGATCGTCCGGAATGCGTACGCGATCGAATATGACTGCGTTAACGCAAACGAAGTGCTGGCAAGCCTGGAATTCAAGAAGATCAAGGGATTATACAGCGCCGGCCAGATAAATGGCAGTTCCGGCTATGAAGAAGCCGCGGTACAGGGCTTTATGGCCGGTGTGAACGCAGTGCGGGAGATTGACGGGAAAGAACCGGTCATTCTGGACCGCAGTCAGGCGTATATCGGGGTCCTGATCGATGATCTGGTGACAAAAGAAAATATGGAGCCGTACCGGATGATGACCAGCCGTGCAGAATACCGCCTGCTTCTCCGTCAGGACAACGCAGATCTCCGCCTGACCGATATTGGTCATGAGATCGGCCTGGTCAGTGACGAGCGCTGGAGGGCTGTTCAGCAGAAAAAAGAGTTGATCACATCCGAAGTGGCCCGGATCAAGGAGATTCCGGTCGGGGCAAATAAGAAAACACAGGAGATCCTTGAAAAATACGGCAGTTCCCCGTTAAACACCGGTGTGACGCTGGATGAACTGGTACGGCGCCCGGAACTGGACTACGAAAAACTACTAGATTTAGATCCGGAACACAAAGATCTGCCACAAGATGTGATCGAACAGATCAATATAGAGATCAAATATGAAGGATATATCGCCCGTCAGCAGAAGCAGGTCGATAATTTCCGCCGTGTGGAACAGAGGAAACTGAGCCCGGACATCGATTATAAGAGCATCAGCGGGCTTCGTCTGGAAGCCGGCCAGAAACTGGATAAATTCAAGCCGTTGTCGATCGGACAGGCATCCCGGATCTCAGGCGTGACACCGGCAGATATCTCGGTTTTATTGATCTATCTTTCCAAAGAAGGGAAATAATGTTTCACGTGAAACAATTTGAAAAATTAGAGGCATTTGCCCGGGACAACCAGATACCGTTTGGAGAACAGGAGCAGAAACAATTTGAGTCACTCTGCTCTCTTCTTATCGAAGAAAATAAGGTGATGAACTTGACGGCGATCGAAACCCCGGAGGAGATCGAAACACTGCACTTCGTCGATTCTTTGGAGGCTGTCCCTCTGCTCTGCGATCTCTGGGCAAAGCATATTTTTGAATTCCCGACTACTCTTTCTCCGCATGACGCAGTCTTCCGCCTGATCGATGTCGGGACCGGCGCCGGATTCCCGGGGATCCCTTTAAAAATAGCTTTTCCGAATGCCGAATTTGTTCTGGCGGATTCTCTAAATAAACGCATCGGCTTTATAGAGAAAGTCATAGAAAACCTTGAATTATCAGGCATCTTCGCCATTGCATCACGCGCGGAAGACCTCGGAAAAGAAGGAAGTGTTTCACGTGAAACATTTGACTTCTGCGTTTCCAGGGCGGTTGCTTCCTTGCCGGTTCTTCTGGAATACTGCCTCCCACTTGTAAAGGTAAACGGCTATTGTATTCTCTATAAATCCGGGGATTATCAGGATGAACTGCAGCTGGCAGAAGCCGCCATGGAAGTTCTGGGCGGAAAGCTGGTCGATGTGCAGGAATTCACCCTCCCGGATACGGATATCCAAAGGAGCCTTCTTGTGATCCGCAAAATAAAAACGACGCCGGCAAAATATCCGCGTCGTCCGGGAAAACCTTCAAAATCACCGATCCGGTGATCGCTTACATCAGCGCTTTTCCAATATCACCATAGGTAAACAGGCCTTTTTCTTCTGCCGGATCGCCGAAAACGCTCATTTCCGGCTTCAACAGCTCAGGTCGTTTGGAAAGATCTGTCGTCAGATGACCGGTCAGACGGCTTGCAAACACGTGACGGCTGTCACGGTCAAACGGCGCCGCACCGGTCAGGCTGTATATGTTATACAGAAACGTGCCGAACATCGGAAAATCAAGCACATTTTTCAGCTTCAAAGCAAATGGTTTTGCCGCCTTGATGCTTTCCTGGCGGCAAGGCTCAATCAGAACGATCTTTCCAAAACCGGTCGGGTCAAAATTATAAGCCTGCAGTGTGCTGAGCGCAGATCCGCCGTATGCGACAACATCCGATTTTTCCCCAATCACATCCCGGATGAAATCCCGGAACAGCTGAACATAAAGAAAGTTTGTGTAGGTGATCCAAGGCTTGTCTGAAAAACCGAATCCAAGAAGGTCGATCGCATAAACCGTGTGTTTTTCAGACAAATAGCGGGTCAATGCGGACAGATCCGCAGAAGAATTTGCCGGCTCCAGGCCGTGGATCAGCAGGACCGGCATTCCGCGGCCGCATTTCCGGTAAAAGATCTTACCGAATTTCCAATCATAAAACCGTCCGTCTTCCGGAACGGCGCCGCGTTTTTTCTGTGCAATAAAGGAAAAGACCAGATTGACGCCCGCAATGAATAAAATGATCTTCAATACGATCGTAATAATCCAGAATATGACTTTTCCTGCTTTTTTCATAGCCCTTAAATCCCCCTGACGGATAAGAAAATTATAGTATAGACCGGCCATTTTATCAATAGCGGAAAAGAGCAGACAAAACCTGAATGAAATGATTTATCAACGTGAAATCTGTTCATGATAAAAAATGACAAATTGAAAATGTTTCACGTGAAACAAAAAAATAAGGGAAAAGGGTTGATATTCTAAAAATCATTGTGTATAATCCCGTCTATTGCAGGAAATAGTGGAGTTTTTATGGCAAGAACGATAGCCGTCGCCAACCAGAAAGGCGGCGTTGGAAAGACGACCACGACCATAAATTTATCAGCAGCGCTTGCAGAACAGGGGAAAAAGGTTCTGCTTGTGGATCTTGACCCGCAGGGAAATGCCACAAGCGGGGTAGGAGTGGACAAAAGAGAGCTGGAAAACACAGTCTATGAGCTGATTGCCGGCAAGATCACCCTGGAGGAGTGCCTGATCGAAACGGATTTTCTGAATCTGTCCGTTTTGCCTGCAAACATCAACCTTTCCGGAGCGGAGATCGACCTGATCGACATGGATGAAAGGGAGTATTATCTGAAAAAAATCCTGACGCCGATCAAAAACAACTATGATTTTATCCTGATTGACTGTCCGCCGTCGCTGAACATGCTGACGGTGAACGCCATGACTGCTGCGGATACGGTATTGGTTCCGATCCAATGTGAATATTACGCGCTGGAAGGACTGTCTCAGCTGATCCATACCATTAATCTGGTAAAACGCAGGCTGAATCCGGATCTGCGGATGGAAGGCGTGGTCTTTACGATGTATGATGCCCGGACAAAGCTGTCCATGCAGGTCGTAGAGAATGTGAAACAGACCCTGAAAGAGAATATATATAATACAATCATCCCGCGAAGCATTAAACTGGCGGAGGCACCAAGTTATGGCATGCCGATCACCGCTTACGCGCCGACTTCGCCGGGAGCAGATAGCTACAGGTTGTTGGCTATGGAGGTTATCGACCACAAGGGGTAGTGTTTTTGAAACACTATTATTATAGGAAGAAACTCGTAATATTTTTGGGAAGGAACCAGATATGGCAGTAAAAAAGAAAGCCGCAAAAGGAGGACTCGGCAAGGGATTGGATCTTTTGATCCCTGGTGCATCAGAAGAAAAAGAAGAGAAAAACGTCATTCTTCTGAAAACATCTATGATCGAACCGAATAAAGGCCAGCCTAGAAAGACTTTTGATGATGCAAAAATCGAAGAGCTGGCTCAGTCGATCAAGCAATACGGGATCATTCAGCCGATCATCGTCAGTAAAAAGGATGATTATTATCAGATCATCGCCGGCGAGCGCAGATGGAGAGCCGCAAAGAAAGCCGGCGTGAAGGAAGTGCCGGTCGTCGTCAAGGATTATTCCGACCGCGAAGTGGCCGAGATCTCCCTGATTGAGAATATTCAGAGAGAAGACCTGAATCCAATCGAAGAAGCACAGAGTTATAAGCAGCTGATCGACGAATACCATCTGACACAGGAAGAACTGGCACAGAGGGTGTCAAAAAGCAGGACTGTGATCACCAATGCCATGCGTCTGCTGAAACTGCATAAAGATGTGCAGAAGATGCTGGTGGATGGTACGATCTCAGCCGGACATGCCAGGGCGCTTCTGGCGCTGGAAGATCAAAAGCAGCAGCTTCAGATCGCAAAAGAGATCCAGGAGAAGAATTTAAGCGTCCGTGAGACAGAAGATCTGGTCAAAGCCCTGAATGAAAAGAAACCATCAACCAAAAAGAAAGAAAAAGATGACGGAATGGGCTTCATCTACCGGGATCTGGAAAAGAAAATGACGGCAGCTCTTGGAACAAAGGTGAAGATCAAACGCAAAGATAAAGGAAAAGGAAAGATCGAGATCAGTTATTTTTCGGAAGACGAACTCGACAGATTGTACGGAATCATTAATAAGGGAGCAAAATAATGCTGGACATTAAATTTGTTCGTGAGAACGCGGAAGCAGTAAAAGAGAATATCAGAAAGAAATATCAGGACGAGAAGCTCCCACTGGTTGACGAAGTGATCGCTCTGGACAGAGAAAACAGAGACATCAAGGCGGAAGTGGAAGCGCTCAGAGCCAATAAAAACAAAATTTCCAAGGAAATCGGAAAACTCATGGGACAGGGCCTTAAAGAGGAAGCCGAAAAGGTGAAAGAAGAGGTCGCCAGAGACAATGCCAGGATCGATGAGCTCTCTGCCCGGGAAAGAGAAGTGGAGACAGAGCTCAAAGAAAAAATGATGATCATTCCGCAGATGATCGACCCGTCGGTTCCGATCGGCAAGGATGACAGCGAGAATGTGGAAATCGAACGGTTCGGCGAGCCTTTCGTTCCGGATTATGAGATCCCGTACCATACGGATATCATGGAGAGTTTTAACGGCATCGATCTGGATGCTGCGCACCGGGTATCGGGCAATGGTTTCTACTATCTGATGGGAGATATTGCAAGACTGCACAGCGCAGTGATCGCATATGCCAGAGATTTCATGATCGACCGCGGATTCACCTACTGCGTTCCGCCGTTCATGATCCGCAGCAATGTAGTTACCGGCGTTATGAGTTTTGCAGAGATGGACGCCATGATGTATAAGATCGAAGGCGAAGACCTTTATCTTATCGGTACCAGCGAGCATTCCATGATCGGCAAGTTCATCGACCAGATCATCGATGAAGACCAGCTGCCGATCACCATGACAAGCTATTCTCCGTGTTTCCGGAAAGAAAAGGGCGCTCACGGATTGGAGGAGAGAGGAGTATACCGTATCCATCAGTTCGAAAAACAGGAAATGATCGTTGTCTGCAAGCCGGAAGAGAGTAAGATCTGGTATGACAAGCTGTGGCAAAACACGGTAGATCTGTTCCGTTCCATGGAGATCCCTGTCCGGACGCTGGAGTGCTGTTCGGGAGATTTGGCAGATTTGAAAGTAAAATCCTGCGATGTGGAAGCCTGGTCACCGCGTCAGAAAAAATATTTCGAGGTGGGCAGCTGTTCAAACCTCGGAGATGCGCAGGCCAGAAGACTCATGATCCGGGTGAAGGGAAAAGAGGGCAGATATCTTGCCCATACACTCAACAATACGGTTGTTGCGCCGCCGAGAATGCTGATCGCATTCCTGGAGAATCACCTGCAGGCCGATGGCAGCGTAACAATTCCGGAGGTGCTCCGTCCATACATGGGCGGCAAAGCAGTCCTCATACCGAATAAGTAATGATCTGCCTCCTTAGTTAAATGGATATAACAAGCCCCTCCTAAGGGCTAGTTACAGGTTCGATTCCTGTAGGGGGTGTTTGGGAAGACGCGGATCCGGGCGGATCCGCACAGATCTTCCGGAAAACAATGCCCGAAAGGGTAAAAAAGCCCACGGGCTAAAAAAAGAAAGGGAAAACAATGAAAAGAACGAAATTATTGTCAGCAATTTTCGCAATCGTCATGGTAGTAGCAATGTTTGCTCTTACCGCATGCGGTGGCGGAAACGGCGGCGGTGGCGACGTAGAACCGGCAGGCAGTGGCAGCGCTCCGGCACCTGCAGCAGGCGGCACCATCGTTATCGGCGCAACCGGTCCTCTGACTGGCGACGCTTCTTCTTACGGTATTTCCGTAAACCAGGGCGCTCAGATGGCAGTTGACGAGATCAACGCAGCAGGCGGCCTGAACGGCATTATGCTGGAACTCAAGATGAAGGACGATAAGGCAGCAGCAACCGACGCAGCATCTGCATATGACCAGTTGTATGACGATGGCATGCAGGTCTCCATGGGTTCCGTAACCAGCGGTGCTTGCGATGCTTTCGCACAGAGAGCAGTTGCAGACGGACTGTTTGTTCTTACCCCAAGTGCTTCCCAGCAGTCGATCATTGAGCAGGGCGATACGATTTTCCGTCTTTGCTTCTCCGATCCGGAGCAGGGAGCATTAGCAGCAAGAGACCTTGCAGGAAAATACGAGAAGATCGGTGTCATCTATGATACTTCCGATACGTATTCCACAGGTCTGTACGAAGGCTTCGTTGCACAGATGGAAGAACTGGGCAAAGCAGATGCTTACACCACCAGAACCTTTGACCAGGATAACAAGAAAGACTTCTCCGCACAGGTAGAGGCACTGAAGGACTGCGACGTCATTTTCTGCCCATTCTACTACACCGAAGCAAGCCTGGTCTGCAAAGCCTGCACAAACAAAGGCCTGACAGATATGCCGATCTACGGATGTGACGGACTGGATGGTCTGGCAGCTCTTCTGGATGACACGATCAAGAACCCGATCACTTACATCACTCCTCTTGATGTTACATCCACCGATGCAAAGGTTGCCAAATTCGTAGAAGATTATTCAGCAAGATTCGGCGCAACTCCGGACCAGTTCGCAGCTGACGGATATGATGTTATCTACGTCATCTTCGAAGCACTGAAGGCAGCTGGCGTTGACAATGCTGATATGTCTTCAGCAGATATGTCTGCAGCAGTTACCCAGGTTCTCGCTGGCGGAAGTTTCTCCTATGCAGGAATCACCGGCCAGATGCAGTGGACCGCTGAGGGCGCTTGCGACAAGATCCTGAACGTTGTACAGCTTCAGTAATCGAACGCGATAAGAGCCTAAAACAAAACATTGAAACCACGGGCAGATCCCTGCCCGTGGTTTTCTGCCTTGTGTTCATAAAACTTTACTTCTGCCTTGTGAACAGAATGCAGATGTTGTAAAATAACTAGGTTATAGACTTATTTATAATAAAAACGGGAGAATTCAAATGGTAATCGCAATTGATGGCCTGAGTCTGGGCGCTATTTATGCCCTGATCGCATTGGGCTACACCATGGTCTACGGTATCGCCAAGATGCTGAACTTTGCCCATGGTGATGTTATCATGGTCGGAGCGTACATGATCTACACGCTTTGCTCACTGACGTGGACCGTCGGCTCTCTGCCAATCTGGGCAGGTGCGCTGATCGCCTTTGTGGTAAGCGTTGTCGTCTGTACTCTTCTGGGGATGTTCAATGAAAAAGTAGCTTACAAACCATTGCGTGGAGCCTCGCCGCTGGCAGCACTGATCACCGCCATCGGCGTCAGCTATCTGCTGCAGGGTGTTGCACAGCTGATCTGGGGAGCAGAGCAGAGATCCATCTCGATTCTGGACCGTCTGGGGACTGCAAAACTCGGTGCGTATTCCATCCGGTGGAGCAGTATCATCACCGTCGTCTGCGGCGCAATCCTGATGACCGCCCTCACATTATTTGTAAAGAAGACCCGTACCGGACGCGCCATGCTGGCTGTATCCGAAGATAAGGGTGCTGCGCAGATGATGGGCATCAACGTCAACAAGATCGTCTCGATTACATTCGCGATCGGTTCCGGTCTGGCAACGTTTGCGGCATTGTTTTATCTGCCAACCACGGCCATCAGTCCGACGCTGGGATCCATGCCGGGCATCAAAGCGTTTGCGGCAGCCGTCATCGGAGGTATCGGATCCATTCCGGGTGCCGTGCTGGGTGGCATTCTGCTTGGTGTCGTCGAAGTGGTCTGCAACAGTTTTGAAGCAACCGCCAGTTACACAACAGCCATTGAATTTGCTCTGTTGATCATCATTCTTCTGGTCAGACCGATCGGTCTCCTTGGTAAGAAGAGAAGGGTCAAGGTGTGATCATGGGTGAGGCAAAAAAGAAAAAACCACTGGCAAACGGCAGTTGGAAAAACTATATTACTTATATTGTAATCGTCGCCTTCCTGATCATCATGATCATCCTGAACCTGACGGTGGGCTTAGGACGTGGCGATAAGAGTACCCTGGCGAGGATTGCCTTCAGCTGTATCTTGGCAGTATCACTGAACCTCGTTGTCGGCTTCCTGGGAGAGCTTTCCCTGGGACATGCCGGTTTCATGTGCGTCGGCGCATACCTCGGTTGTTATACCGCGAACATTCTTCGTGGTGCCACCGCTCTGCCGGATCTGGTCACTGTCATCATCGCAATGATCATAGCAGGTATCGTGGCTGCGATCTTTGGATTTATCATCGGTCTGCCGGCTTTGCGACTGCGTGGCGACTATCTGGCCATCGCGACATTGGCCTTTGGAGAGATCGTGCGCTGTGTTTTCAAGAACCTGAAAGTGTTCGGCGGCGCAAAGGGTATGAGCACAAAGATCTACAACAACGATACGTTGTTCATTCTGGCATTCATCATCCTATTAATTGTAGTGTTCTGCTGCCAGAACCTGATCAACAGTAAGCATGGCCGTGCCGTGATCGCGATCCGTGATAATGAAATCGCCGCAAAGGCAATGGGTGTGAATGTGACGTTTTATAAATTGCTGATCTTCATTGTCGCCGCATTCTTTGCCGGCGTGGCAGGCGTTCTTTACGGATCGACCATTGGTACCATCCGCCAGGAAACATTCTCTTTTAACTATTCGATCGAGATCCTGGTCATGGTCGTCCTCGGCGGCATGGGATCCATCAACGGCTCCCTGATCGCAGCGACGATCATCACCTACCTGAACATCCTGTTGCAGAATCAGATTTCCGGCGCACTGGCACCGGTCAAGAACATTGTGTACGCATTGATCCTGATCGTTATCGTCATCTTCAGTAATGCGCCGGCACTGAAAGGCTTCCGGGAAAGCATTGCACCGAAGGCTTTGCTGGCGAAGCTGTCGAAAAAGAAACCGGATGCCGGCGATATTCGCAGTGACGAGGCAAAATGGGACCGTATTCCGACAAAGATCCATATTGATGAAGTATTAAGCGCGGATACCCGCAAAGGATATGCAAATGATCCGGTCCCGCCTGGCGAGGATGTGGTTCCGATGGAAGCAACGAAAGATGAACTGTACCAGCCAACCAATCGAAAGGAGGAGAACTGATATGTCAGAATATGTATTAGAGACAAAAAATCTCGGAATCTCCTTTGGCGGACTTAAAGCAGTTCAGGACGCAAACATTAAGATCAAAAAAGGACAGATCTACGGGATGATCGGCCCGAATGGCGCCGGCAAAACGACCGTATTCAATATGCTGACCGGTGTGTATCTTCCGACAACCGGCACGTTCTACCTGAATGGGGAAGAACTGAAAGGCAAGACGCAGGAGCAGATCAACCATAAGGGAATCGCGAGAACATTCCAGAACATCCG
>JAFZKG010000015.1 GCA_017553695.1 Lachnospiraceae bacterium | reverse complement strand
GTTACGCTCTAAGTTGGTGCATGCCGGCAGGATCAGGTCTGCATATTTTGCTTCACCGCCGAACCAGCAGTCCTGGTTGATGACGGTATCAAGCTGATTCTCTCCGACATGGCGGTACAGTTGCACATAACGGTTGGTCTCTGTCATGGTGCCCATGAAAGATCCGCCGTAACGCCAGAGCATCTTTACTTTTCCTTCGATCGGATATTCATGCTGATTGAACTGCTGCGGGATCGACTGTCCGCAGAAACCATCGCCGATGAAAGATCCTTTGCCATTCATGATGTCTTCCGGATAATTCAGACGATACAGACGCTGCGTCACATTGGATGCAGCATATTTGATATTTGCGGCGCTGGATTTGCCCATCTGGGAATCCGGCTCTGCATAGCCTGGGAACCAGGTATAGTCTGCAGGTGCGCCCATGGTCGTTCCCCAAATGGAAACGCCCGGTTTTCCGAAGCCCTGCATAGCTGCAAGAGCGATCAGGAAACGTGCTTCTTCTGTTCCGTATGCGGTACGGCATGCGGAACCTTCACCACCGCGGACACCGCCTGCAAGGGCAACTCTCTTGGAACCCCATTCTTTTGCCAGTGCGCGGATACGGCGTGCCGGGATACCGGTCTTTTCTGCTGCCCACTCACAGGTCTTTGGAATTCCATCTTCCTCGCCGAGGATATATGCTTTGAATTCATCAAATCCGACAGTACGGTTTTCAACATAGAAATGATCATAGGTATCATCGATGATCCACTGATATGCAATGGCTGCTGCCAGTGCGGTATCGGTGCCCGGACGCGGTGCGAACCAGGTGCCGTCCATGACTGCGTTGGTGTAGTTGTAGAACGGATCGACGAATACGCACTTCATGCCCATCTCTTTCAGCCAGACACGCCAGATGTTGGACTCCTGTCCGGAATAAATGCCGTGGGTGGAGTCCGGGTCATTGGACCAGAACACGATCATGTCGGTGTTCTTGAATGCATCCGGAAGCAGGTCGAACTGCTCCGGCTGTCCGAGACGCCAGTAGAAGCCCCACATATGCGGAGCGCCCCACATCCAGCCTTCCCAGGAATCCGGGTTGTCCAGGATCGGTGTGTAGTTCAGCATCGAGAAGAAACGGCCGAACGGAGCCATCTTATATCCGACAATACCCCAGTTATGGTGGGAACCGGTCAGTGCTGTGATCGCATGTCCGTCAAACACGCCGTTCTCATCACGCGGTGCAAGGCGGTTGATCTCTTTTGCGATGATCGTTGCAGCCTCATCCCATGAGATGCGTTCGTAACCGGAAATACCACGGTTCTGCGGGTTACGCTCTCCGTCCGGATCCCAGTCGACTCTCTTCATCGGATAAAGAATACGGTCTTCGCTGTAGAGTCTGTTCTTTTCAGCTAAAATATTCTGCGCAACGCGCATGGCCTTCGGCGGAGAATACTTCTTTCCGTTTCTGTCTTCGACGGTCCACGGCTTCGGGTAATCCTCTTCCGGCACCTGGAGCGGCCGGATCCTGGTGATCTTGCCGTCCTCGACATACACGGAAATAGGACCACCGGTCGTCAGATTGGTGAATACTTTTTCCATAATCGTTACACTCCTCACTTAAATTTTCTTATGTGTTATTAATTTTGTATAAACTGCATCATTCATCAGGCGGCGGCTCACGAAAACAGAGCCTCGGAGCACTGCCACCCGAGAACTTAAAGTCTTGGTTTATTTTACATTATTAGAAAAGACATTTCCACTATAAAATACAAAAGGCGCGGACTTTTCCGCGCCTTTTTTGCTGAAAAAACTCTCTTTTACATGTGATCCGGCGAAAACCATGGCAGATGCAGGAGCGTTGCTGCTCCTGCGCAGGTGATCCCGTAGAAAAGCACCTCTTTGCCGCAGTCCAGATAATGGAGGATCGTTCCGTTGCAGAGCGTGCTTCCGGTCACGATGAAATACTTCCCCCAGACAAAACTGCTGTCCCTGTTTCGCTTTGCGTTATTCACAACAACATGCTGGAACCGGTTCTGTGAGATATGATCCGGATCCCTGTCCATTGTCCAGAAATCCAGTCCCTCATCCATGAACCGTTTGACCAGATAGCCGTCATATCCGACCAGAATGATATTGCTTCTTCCGTAATGTTCTGTCACATAGCGGCACAGTGCATCCGCATAGCTAAAGCGCGCTTCTTCTCCTTTCGGGAAGGCTCCCGGCGCGAGACCCAGATAATTGACTGCCGCGTTGAGCGCCGCAACTGTCACGGCACTGATCCCCTTTTCTGTCGGTGGGATCTCCAACGCCTGCTGAAGAGTCCCGCTGAAATCGGAAGGCTCTTCTGTGTAGGCTTCTCCCTTTGCCCCGCAGAGTGTGGCCGTGACACAGTATTCCGGACGGGCAACTGTAGAAGGCGGATCGTTCTCCGGACGGAGCGTTCTCTCCGGTTCTTCGGACTTTTTGACGGAAACAGTTTCATTCAGCAGCGCCTTCGCGCCATCCAGTTCATAAAACCCGGAAAGGATCTTCTGGTATAACTCATTGATCGTCATGATCCCCTCCTGTTCATTGGCTGATCTCCCAGGTTGATGCTGTTTTTCTCCGTATCGATCTCCGGAAAATGCAGCCCTTCAAAGCCATCTGCTTCTATCGTCAGCTCATATTTCCCCCGCGGCAGATCCCGGAACCAGAAATCACCGAACAGATCTGTTTCGGTATCCCAGGTCTTATCGCCTTTGGTCAGGTGGCATCTGGCATTCCGGATGACCACTTCTTCTTCCGGATCATAGATCGTGCCGGCGATAAACCGGCCCGGGATATTCCGGTAATAAACCTTCGGTCCGGTCCCAAGTTCCGGCATGCGCACGATCGCGCCTTCGATAAAATCTGCAAATTCGCTTTCTTCTCCAAAACGGATCGCGCCGGTATGGCAGACGTCCACGCAGCGCGGTACCTTGCCTTCTGCAAGAAGATGCGCGCAGCCCGTGCATTTCTGCGGAAGCGAAAGCTCTTCGTTCCAATAAACAGCGCCATATGGGCACGCCTGGGCGATCTCTTTCTGTCCTTTCGCTTTTTCCGGATCAATGATCACCAGTCCGTCTTCCCGTTTGTAAACCGCGCCGTCTTTGGCCACCTTCATGCAGGCCGGATCTTCACAGTGATTGCAGAGCACCGGAATATAATGGATCTTCACCTTCGGTTTCGATCCTTCCACGTGTTCTTCGATCCCCAGCCAGAACTGGCCGGTCATCGGCTGCTTAGCCGCAAACGGAAGCCATTCGTTCGTGCAGTGCTCTTCCTTGCACGCAAACTGGCAGTTATAACAGCCGCTGCATTTCGCGACGTCAATACAGAAAACTTTACCCATGATAATTGTCTCCGTTTTCGTAATCTTTCATCCAGCCTTCCACGCAGACGCCAAAGGCGCTGTCTACATGACGCTCAAATGCCCAAGGCGCTCTTCTCTTCCATTCGGCCCAGTCTTCCTCTGTCACCTTCTGTACGTCACACAGGAAACTGCTGGTTGCCATTCCGGTGGAGTTCTTGCCCATCGGATTGGTCGGCGTGATATTGTTGATGGCACCGCCGCGGTCGACCTCGCCCGGGATGATCGGGTCCAACCGGGAACCATGGTCGACATAGCAGGTATGTTCGATCAGGCGCTCCGTAATATAGGCGCCGCAAAGGACGATGCCCCGCTCGTTGAATACTTTCACAATGTCGCCGTGTTTGATGCCGCGTTTTTCTGCCTCTTCCGGGCTCAGCCAGCAAGGCTCATACAGATATCCGTCTTCGCCTTTGATCTTCATGGTCTCGACTTCCCGGCTCCATGGGATATCGTCGCATTGCGCGTGGATCCGCCATCTGCCATGATTGGACATGCAAAGGAGCGGATAGGTTTTCGCGCGCTCGGATGAAATGCGTTCATCATGCCATGGTCCCTTTTCCACCCAATGCGGAACCGGCGGACGCTCCGTATCATCCGGCATGTATTTTTCTATGTTGGAGGAAGAATATTCCAGAAGACCGGTCGGGGTCTCCAGCGGATATTCTTCCGGATCGTTCGCAAAATCTCCAAGTCCTGGGATTTCATCTTTTGCCGTTTCGCTCACAGGAACAACGAAGATCTTCTTCTCGTTCCATTCTTCAAAGCTCATTTTTTCTTCGCATCCGGATGCTTTGTAGAAGAACCGGACGCGTTCTTCTTCGGTCAGGTCTCCGGTGTATGCTTTGACATATTCCGGTCCGAACTGCTCCAGCACTTTTACGCACACGTCAAAATCGGATACGGATTCCCCACGCGGCGGGATGCATGGTTCTTCTTTATAAACGGAAACATAGGTCCCGCTGGACATGTCATTTCCGATATCGTGCATTTCATGCTTGGTGCACACCGGAAGAAGGATGTCTGCAAAGTAGCAGTCGTTTTCCATCCATGGATGCTGCACCACAAAGGTCTCGATCTCCGGATCACGGTACGCGCGCTGGAACATGAAGCCGTCGTTCCAGCAGGTAACGTTACATGGTGCCGTGGACCAGATCATATGGATCCGGCTCATGCCCGGTCTCGGATATACATTTTTCTGGAACTGGTCATAGACAGTCGGCACACGGTTATTGCCCGGACGCGGATTTCCGGCAGTAGCGAAGTTGCTCATGCCCATCCACTCCGCATGTTTGTCCAGGATCGCCGTCTGCACCAGACACCGCGGGATATATTGCTTCGGTCCCGGCAGCACCTCGAACAGATCAACAAGCTCCGGTGCCCGCTCCTTCTGCTCATCGGTCAGAGGGAACCGGCTCATCTTGATGTTAGATGGAATGTCGCCCGGAACGGTACGGATCGCATCACAGATATGCGGAACTGCCGGAACAAAGGCCGGTGTATACGGCAGCGGGTAATTCTTTGCCCACATGTTCCATTCGATCAGCTTGCACTGGTGCACGCCCGGTTTTCCAAGGCCCTGCATGCCAAGCAGCATGACCTCCAGCCGCGCCTGCTCGGTCGCATATGGCGAGCGGATATAACCGCCTCCGTTTCCATGACAGAATGACACTTTGTTTTCTGCCCAGTAATCCGCCAGCGCTTTGATCGTCCACACCGGAACGCCGCATTTTTCGCTCGCCCACTTCGGCGTCTTCGGAATGCCGTCCTCGGTTCCGAGCACATAGTCTTTAAATTTATCAAACCCGTAGGTATGCTTTTCAATATATTCTTTGTCGTAGGTATCGTTGGTCAGCCATTGATAGGCAATGGCAAGCTGCAGCGCCGCATCCGTGCCCGGAAGGACCGGGATCCATTTATCCGCGTGGATGGCTGCACCATAGTTCAGGTCCGGGCAGACATAGATACTTTTGATCCCCAGCTCGGTGAACCAATAGCATAAGAGGGTCGGCATCTTCATGCCGAAGCCAAGCGGTGTGACCTCCGGGTCGCAGCCCCAGAAAAAGAGACCGTCGCTGTTTTTCGCCATATCCGGAATGAGGTTTGCCTGCGGTGCCATTTCGCCGACCGGCTCACAGCCCCATACATGCTTCGCGCCCCAGTACCAGCCTTCCCAGGAATCCATGTTCCGCATCTGCTGGGTATAGCCGCCGGTCAGGGAGAACATCCGGTTCGGACATCCATGGGACGGGGCTACATTCTTTCCTTCCCCGTGCATGTCGGATTCGCACAGGATGGCTTCCGGTGCATAGGTCTTATTGATCCGCTTGATCTCATTCGCGCAGATCTTCGCGGCTTCTTCCCAGGAGATCCGCTCGTACCCGCTGATCCCACGCATTTCCGGATGACGTTCGCCTTCCGGATCCCAGTCCACGCGCTTCATCGGATACAGGATCCGGTTCGGCGAATAGACTCTGGTCTTATAGCAGAGCCCCATATGGGTGATATTGACCCGCTTCGGTGGATTAAAGACCTTGCCCCGCGCCTCCATGTGCCATGGATTGCAGTTGGCATCGGTATATTCCGCATCATAATTATACGGGTTGATCCTTATGATCCTGCCGTCTTCACAGTCCACTTCGCACAGAGCGCCGCTTTCCGGCCCCATCAGGCTGAAGCTGACCAGTCGTTTATATTTGTTTGTTTCCATTTGTTCCACGTCTGATTCCCTATCCAAATCAAGATTTCACTGGCTTTTTTATAAACAGCGCCACAATGCCCGCGATCAGGCAGATGGCTGCAACGCCGCATAATACCACGATATAGGCTCCGGTGTTCGACATGCCGCCGCCTTCCAATCCGCTCTGCACCGCCTGCACAAGTTTGGTTCCGAAAGATGCAGGCAAGATCACCAGGATCATGATCGGAAGATTCTGCGCGTAATGCTCTGCGCCGAAGAATTTATTGCAGTAGGCCGACTGGCTGGTGGTCACCCCGCCAAACGCAAGGCCGGTCAGGATATAGCCGATGACCAGAAACAACATGCTTCCTGTTACCATGGCAAGAATAATCAGTCCCATAGACGCAATGAAGAAGATGCAGATGCCAAGCAGCGTCACTTTATATCCGGCCTTATCAAACACGCCTCCGAAGAAGATCCGCCCGACTCCGTTAAAGATGGAAATCAATCCAACGATAACGGCCAAAAGGCTTGCGCTGTTATTCAGATGCGGGACCGCTGCGACCGCGATCGGCGTGCCTAAGAACACAACGGCAAAACCTGCGATCGTAGTGATGGTCGCCCATGTGAACATCAGCCAGAAATTCGCTTTCCGCACCATCTGCGCCGTTGTGACTTCTTCAAACGGCTCTGTTGTATTTTTGTTTTTCTTCCCCGGTTTCGGAGCCGGTGCAACGAACTCCGGACCCGGTTTCTTTTCCACCAGGGCACCGATCGTGATAAACACAAAGCAGCCGATACCGATTCCTAAGAAACAGATATACCACGGGATGCCGCCCTTCCCATCCATCTGATCTACGTTTGCCGCATACAGCAGGCCCATCAGGAAGGAGCTGATGCCGAATCCCATCAGAAGGATCCCTGAGATCAGTCCCTGTTTATCCGGAAACCATGCGGACGCAACACTTAAGATCACGTTGTAGGCAAGGCCTGCGCCAAGTCCGGCAAGTCCGCCGAATCCGATATAAATAAACAGAATGGAGCCAGTTGCATTTCCTCCAAATCCGGAAACCACAAAACCGATGAGCATCAGAATGGCCCCAATGACCAGGATCAGTTTCTGATTGATGCCCCGTTTCTGCATCCTCCCGCTGATCAGCCCTCCGATACAGAATGCGATCATCACGATGGTGGACGTCCAGGTCAGTGCGCCTTGCGTCCAGATATTTGTCAGCGGTTTGGAAAAGGTCGTCCATGCGTAAACAAGGCCGGCAAACAAAAGTACAAGTACTCCGAAAACAGCATAAACCGAACGAGGCAGCGTTTTCTTCATAACGATCTCCCTTAGTAAAAAAAGTAATCCATTTGATGTTTATTTTAGCATATTGGCTGACAGGTGTCACCCATAACACAAAAATCCCCGGTGCGGATCTTAAGTTCCGCGCCGGGGTGTTTATTGGTTCAATCGTTCTCTATTCTGCTTCCACCGCTCCGGTCAGTTTTTCATAAACTTCCGGCAGATTCTGTTCCATATCAAGACTTCTGCCGTCCGGGCCAGTCCAGATATGAAAGGTTTCACAGACATTTACCAGTTTGCCCAGATAATAGGTCTCGTAATGAAGCCGAAGCTTTTTCGGTGCGGCAAAGGTTGCTTTTGTCCGGATCGTGACCTGGCCGGGATAACGTACCGGCGCCTGGAACATGACATGCAGGTCGACCATCGGCGGATCGATCCCCTTTTCATGCATGGCACTGAAACTAAAGCCAACCTGCTCGAAATAATCCATCCGGGCGATCTCATACCAGATCGGATATACCGCATGGTGGACAATTCCCATCTGATCACATTCCGGATAACGCACGTCAATGACGGTTTCCGTAATCATCGTCTATACTCCCGTTCTCAGCTGTTCCGTTTTTTCAGGTAATGGTTGATATACAGCATCAGGAATACCGGGATGACTGCAGTAATGGCTCCCATGATGAAGGTGGAATTGATACCAACAGCACTCATGGTGTTCACATCCACGCTGGCATGCAGGAATGTGGATGAGACCCAGTTGAAAAAGATGGACGAAAATCCCAGAGCCAGCATGGCAACGCCGTAATTCGTGCCGGAATTCTTCGGTCCGAAAAGGTCGGTGGATAATGCCGCATTCAGTGCAGACGGTCCGCCGTAAGCAAATGCGATGATGGCGATGGTGACAAAGTATCCCATGCCGCCAATAAAGGTCATCAGGATCGCTCCCAAAAGGGTCAGTCCGCAAAGGATATACATGGCATTGGTGCGGCCGATCTTATCAGAGAGCCAGGCCATGATGAGCCGGCCGGCTGCGTTCGTAATGCCGGTGAAAGAAACACAGGCGATTGCCATTTCCACGCTGAGTCCACGCACGATGCCGAGGTCTCTGATCAGCGGCACGCAGAGGTTCCATGTGCCATTGATAAAGAAAATAGAGAAAAACAGTGCCCAGAACGCCGGCAGTTTGATTGCCTGTCCGAGGGTGAAGTTGACATTGCTTGCCGCTGCTTTTGCCGGCAGGTTCAGACCGGCCAGATACTCCTCGCCTGGAAGCGAAACGAACAGGCATGCCACAAAGCCCAGTACTGCGAACACGATTCCGAGCGTCAGAAAGACCGGGACGAAATTCACGATGCCTGCCTCATTCATATTGGCATTCATCAGCGCGTTGGATACCGGTGTGAATACCACGGTACTAAGTCCGAATGCGCCGCAGGCAAGACCGGATGCAAGACCCCTCTTATGCGGAAGCCATTTCTGAATGCAGGAAATACATGCGCCGTAGCCAAAGCCGGAGCCAAGTCCTGCCATTACAGCATAGGTCAGATAAAACAGACCCGCGCTCTTCACAAAGGCGGAAAGGATCACGCCGATAGAAAACAGTGCCACGCCCAGGAAGCAGGTCAGTTTCGGCCCCTTCCTGTCATTGATGATGCCGCCGATCAGGTTGCCGAATACAAACGCGAAAAGCATATAACTCGACACCATGGTAGCGGCGCTCGGTGTCCACCCGTAGGCGGCAACGATATTCGAGCGGAATGCGCTCCAGAGATACAGAATGCCCACGCACAACTGCACGACCAGACACGCGATGATTGAGATCCACGGGTTTTTCCGATTTTTCACTGTTGATACCTCTTTCTTATTTTCGTTTTAGTTTTCTTTCGATGGAGCCGGGGTAGGATCGATCACGGCAGTATAGTATGCTTTCCGTCTCTTGAATTCCTCATCCTTGAAGAGATCCATCAGACGGCCTTCATTCTCAAAAATGTCATCGCCGTGCATTTTCTTTCCGGACACGATATCATGCGCGTGCTCCGGCAGGCCGTTCGGGATGATCGTCGGGTCGTTCTTGAACTTGAATGCGCCATCCACGATCTCCAGCGTTCCTTCCAGACCGCAGAGTTCGCAGACCACATGCGTGGTCCCCGGGAAGATGTAGAAATTGTTGCTATGGCAGTGCGGACATGCGCCTTCTGCACCTTTCCAGTAGGAGTTATAGTTCTCCGCGATCGGGAACTCCCCTTTCTCGTTCTCTTTTGCGATCTGCTCTGCTGCCTCGACCAGGTTGCGGCCGATCTCTTTCATGCGTTCGATCTTGTCATCCTGCATGATGATATCTTTGCTCCATGAGAAGTACTCGTTATTAACGACTTTCCAGCCAGGGCTCATTGCCAGCATTGCATGGTCTGTTTCCACACGGACTGCCCAGTCCGATCCGCCGATACCGACGAAAGAGATTGCTTTCTGTTTAAAATATTTTCTGTCAATGCCTTTTCCCGTCTGTTTCAGCAACTGGAAATGAGCACCCATCAGAAGACCGGTGTCATGCCCCGGACCCATGCGGTCACATAAGGTCTTGAACAGACCGGTCGAACCGGACTCAAAAATCGGATCCACAAACAGGACGCCGTCTGCTTCGATCATTTTCTCGTAAAATGCCGCAAAATCATCTTTGCGGGAGCAGACCATTCCTTTTCCCATGACCAGTCCGCGGGAACATGCCACACAGCCGGTGCAGGCTTCAAAGTTCCAGTCAAATGCATGGATAAATTCGATCTCCGCGCCGGCTGCTCTTGCAGCTTCCAACGCCACGCGGCACATCGTATCATTATTACCGTTTTTCGTTCCGGTTGAAACACCTAAAATCTTCATAAAAACCTCCTCAAGAATTCACCTTGGTTTTTGCCTGTAAGTGCATTATATCGGGAATATTTCCAAAAAAAAACAGCAAAATGCGATAATCGACAGTTTCGCGGAAATTGGCTGTTTTTTTAATAGGTCAATGTCGGCCGGTAATTTTCAAAGATCACCGCGTCATTCTGCGCCTGATCCACATCCGGCGTCCGGGAAGTCCACGCGATGAGCATGGTTCCTTTTTCCCGCAGTTTTAGTACGCTCTGCGGACGCTCCACATTCTGATATGCAATGAAATCCGGTTTGCACAGAAAACGCAGGGAGCAGTTGGAAAGCAGCTTCGCCACAAACGGCGGATACTGTGGCATGTAATCTTCCTTTGACGCGGCAAGAAGCCCGCGGAAGATCTCCGGCGCGTTGACTTTAAACCACCGGACAATAAACGGATTGAATGATTCAATACAGTATCTGCCCGGATACTGTTTCAGCAGATTCAGCGTTTTCAGGCAGAGTTCGCTGTTTCGCGGACCGCTCTTCAGTTCCACGATCACAGGGCCGGTCCCGTTTCCCAGCACTGCCAGCACGTCCGAGAAAAGAGGGATGTGCTGCATCGTGCCAAGCAGGGAAAACTCCTTCAGTTCGTCATAATCATACGCATCCACGCGGCCGTCCACACCGCACATGCGGTTTAAGGTATCATCATGGAACACGACTACCTGGCCGTCTTTGGACAGCTGCACATCCAGTTCCACGCCATAGCCCTCTGCTGCGGCTGCAATAAATGCCAGCAGGGAATTTTCCGGAATGCTGTTGCTGATATCATGCAGTCCGCGGTGAGCAAAATTGCGATGCCAGAAGCACTCCGATGGATTGCGGACGTCGAAGCCCTGCCTCTCCAGGTAATCCTCTTCCGTTGCTTTTTCCAGTATTTGTGAATTCAGACAGCGTTTGAAATCAATCATCGTCGCCGATTGCCTCCAGGCCTCTGGTGTTCTGGACCTTCTTCGCTTTAATATTCTTGACAAGGAATATGAAGACGATGCCGCTGAGCGCGATCAGGATCGTGGAATAGACCGGCAACGCGCCCCAGACTCCGCTCTTCATGAACACAAAGCCCAACAGGATCGGTGTAACCGTCTGTGCTGCCATGCTGGCTGCATAATAGTATCCGGTAAACTTTCCGATCTTCTTGGATGAGCACAATTCCACCACCATCGGGAAGGAACAGTTGTGCACGAGCGCCATGCCGAATCCCTTGATGACCCAGACGACGTACAGGAACATCGGGAACGCGAACTCTCCGTTAGCTCCTTTCACAACGCCGGTCGGGTGCACAAAGATCATAATGATGAGTGCCACGAAGGTCACGATCAGACCGGACGAGATCGTCCACTTACGGCCGATCTTATCTGCAATGATCCCGGCGACCGCAAAACCGACGACCGAAGCCACACCGCCGATGATCGTCAGCATCATCGTCGCACTGCTCACCGAATTCAGATAATAAATGACGTAGTTGCCGATATAGGTGCCGATGGCGTTGTCCGCCATGAACCATAAGAATTCTGCAGCAAGGATCGCCAGGAGCATCCGCTTGTTGGCAGCACTCATCGGTCCCTCATCTGTGACCGGATTTTCAATAGCTGCCTGCCGCTCGCCTTCTTCCATATCTTCTTTCAGGACTTCCGCCAGCTTGTTTTCCTTGATCGTCAGGAACAGCACCAGCGCGGAGATGACCATCAGGATGGATGCAGCGATAAACGGGATCTCAATGATCCACATCTTCTGCGCGCGGTCAGTCACGTTGATGTAGTCGCTGAGTTTCAGGAAGATGCCGAGCACGGTCGCGAATGCGCCGCCCAGATATCCCATAATATTGATGATGCCGTTTGCCTTTGCCCGGAGCGGCTTCGGTGTGATGTCCGGCATCAATGCGACTGCCGGGTTCCGGTACATCATCATGAAGATCAGCACGATCAGCATCATCACGATCATGCCGCCGATCTTGTTGTAATGGAAGAACAGCGGAATGAACGGGAACGCAATCGCTGCCACAACCGTTCCGATCAGGATGAACGGCATTCTCTTTCCGATCGGGGTCTTTGTCTTATCAGACAGGTTTCCGAAGATCGGAAGCAGGATCAGCGCGGCCAGGTTATCACAGGCCATGATGATACCGACCAGCCATTGCACGTTCAGGATCTTGGTCGGGTCGCTCAGTTTCAGTTCAGCGCTGGTGAGTCCGTACATCCGGTTGGCGAAGATATCCGTCAGGAATGTCGGGCACCAGGAGTCATAAACCTGCCACAACAGCAGGATGCCAAAGAAGGCAAATCCGATTAGAAACGTTCTTTTATAATTCAGTTTTAATGCTCTCATTTGAATTCCTCTGCAACTTTCACTAACTCGCCGATGGAACGGATGACGGCATCCGGCGCAGCTGCTCCGCCAAAACCATATGCCGCATGGACAAACGGGATGCCCGCCTCTTTTGCGGAGGCCTCATCCTTTTCCGTATCGCCGATGTAGATTGCTTTTTCGTATCGGTTCCGTTCCATGACAAGACGGATGTTTTCCGCCTTGGTTTTCTTCGTGTTTCCCCACTCTTCCATGTCACAGAACAGATCGCTCATCTTCATGGACTGGTAGAACGCGTTAATGTAGCCGGTCTGGCAGTTGCTCACTACCGCCATGTCATACCCGAGTTCCCGCAGGTGTTCCAGCGTTTCCCGGACGTCCGGGAACAGCAGCGCTCCATGCTCTGTGATATATTCAATTTCATATACTTCGCAGTTTTTGAAGGCCTTCCGCGCGTCCTCTCCGGTAAAGCCGGCAAGCACGGTCTTGGCAATCTCCTCCATGGTCTTGCCCATGACGGACATGATGTCTTCTTTCGTCAGCACCTTTATTTCCGGAAGCTGTTCCTGAAGGATGATATTCCAGGAATCCGCCACTTCCTGGCTGGAATCCCAGAGCGTGCCGTCCAGATCGAACAGCAGCATGACATTCTTTTTATGTTCTGGCTGTATCATTTTTAGTCCCTTTCTTCTGTCTATCGTGATTGTACTTGGCGGATATATAAAAAACAAGCATTTCCGACGGCTTTGTACTATAATAGGATCATGAAATACGTATTCTTAGGATTATTATTACTTGCCACGGTGTGGCACCTGATCGAAAGCTGGCGGGACAATATGCGGCGGCGCAAATTTACGAAGCCGTTTCTGATCCCGCTTATCCTTTTATACTATATCGTTTCCACCGATCATCTGATCTGGTTCCTGGTCCTTGCACTGATCTTCAGCTGGCTGGGCGACGTGTTCCTGATGTTCCAGGGCAATACCTGGTTTACGGTCGGCGGATGCTTTTTCGGCGTCAGCCACATCTTCTTTGTTCTGACTTATGTGAATCAGATCCATTGGTCCGTTGTGCGTCTTTCTGTGCTCATTCCTGTTGCTGTGGTATACGTTGCGATCACAACGCTGATCATCCTGGCGGTCATAAAGCAGACGCCGAAGAAAATGCTGCCGGCAATGTATCTGTATCTGATCGCGAACAGTACGATGAACGTCTTCGCGGTCATGCAGCTGGAATCGGTTCCGTCGACGGGATCCATCATCGCTCTGATCGGCGCGATCCTTTTCTTCATCTCCGACTGCAGCCTCTTCCTGGTCCGTTACTCAAAGCATCCGGAATGGATCTTCAAGAAACATTTCACCGTGATGCTGACGTATATCGTCGGTGAGTTCCTGATCACGCAGGGCATCCTGATGCTGGTTGGCTGATGAAAATCTACGCCGGCCCGATGGAGGGCATTACCAATTATCTGTTCCGCGGCGCGTATCACCGCCACTTTTCCGGCATTGATACTTTCTTTACTCCGTTCGTCACGGGGACGCATCTGAGCAAAAAAGAAAAACGGGATATCTGCAAAGAGAATAATGAGGGCATGGACGTTGTGGTCCAGGTCCTTTCCAATCAGACGGATGATTTCCTGTCCGTCGCGCACATCGTTTCGGAGGAATACGGCTACTCTCTTCTGAATTTGAATCTCGGCTGCCCATCAGCCACCGTCACCTCGCGCAAGCGCGGCGCCGGTTTTCTTGCTTTGCCGGATAAACTGGAACAGTTTCTGGATGAGATCTTTGAGCGCTCACCGGTCGATATTTCCATCAAGACCCGCATCGGCATGCATGATGCATCGGGCTGGGAGCAGATCCTTGCGCTCTATGAAAAGTATCCTTTGACAGAACTCATCATCCATCCGCGTATCCGCGACGCTTTCTACGGCGGTCTCCCGGATCTGGATGCCTTCGCGCTCGCTTACCAGACGAGCCGCCATCCGCTCTGCTACAACGGAAATCTGTTCCGGAAAGAAGATTATGATAACATCGTTTCCCGTTTTCCAAATGTTGATGCTGTGATGATCGGCCGCGGGCTTCTGATCAACCCGTTCCTGCCGGAAGAGATCAAAGGGATCTCCGTTCCAAAAGACCGGCTCGCCCGCCTTCGTGATTTCGAGGAAGACGTTCGCAAGAGCCACCTGACCTATACCGACGGCGGTCCGCACAAAGTCCTGGAAAAGATGAAAGAGATCTGGGGCTTCTACTGCTATAATTTCGAAAACCCGGAAAAGCTGTTAAAGAAGATCCGGAAAGCGCAGACAATGGATGCGTATCTGGCTGTGATCCGGGAAGTATTCTCTAATATCTAAATCATGATTTC
>JAFZKG010000110.1 GCA_017553695.1 Lachnospiraceae bacterium | reverse complement strand
GCCAGGCCAACCTTTTCTTTTTCCAACTCAAAAGAGGTTTACTTTTGATGGATCATCTTATTTTTTTGCTGCTTTCTTTGCTGCGATCGCACGCTCTTCCATACCGACTCTGTCATACAGAACATTGTCGACCGGGAGACCTGCTTCCTGACGAAGCTTTGCGTCATAATCTGCAAGCTTCTTCGGGTTGAACAGGCAGTTCAGTACGATTGCAACAACGCCCAATACTGCCACGAAGATGAATGTGCCGTGATATCCCAGTGCCTGTGCGCCGATGGCTGCAAAGATATATGGGAAGCATGCATTCATGACCGTATTCAGAGGAGGTGCACCGGTATAAACTGCCGGGAAGTCCTCTGGTCTCCAGTAACGGACCAGTGCGGAGAATCCGAAGTTGGAGCCTGCACCCATGAAGATACCAAGGAGCATCGTTGCTGCAAAGATCGTCCATGCATTATCAATCGCACCCAGGATACCGCAAAGGGTCATGATGATACAGGTGATGAAGATTGCTTTCTTCGTTCCGAACTTGGTATCCAAAAGACCAAGAATGTAGCTGCCGACCATTGCGCAGATACCCATCATGAACAGCACAGAAGTGAAGCCCATGCTCATCAGCTTAAATCCAGGGATCGCGAAGATCGTGAACTTGTCATTAAAGCTGATCAGGGCAGGTACGATCTGTACCATGAATGCAACTGCAGTCAGCATGATAATGTTGGTCGGGATAATTGCGAACCACCACTGTGCGCAACCCCAGATCTTGGAACGTTTCCAAACAGATTTCTTTCTGTTTTCCAGCTCCTGTGCCAGCTGTGCATCTGCCATTTCCTTCGTGAAAGATTTGTCGTTATCACGGAAACATCCGCAGTCTTCCGGATAGGTCTTAATGAAGAGTGCGCAGATGATAAGACCGATGATACATACAATGAAGTACGGCAGCCATGCTGAGATATTTGCTTTTACCAGAGATCCTGTTTCCGCAAGCTTAACACCATGTGCACCGGTAAAAAGGCTTAAGCAGATAGCGGATGCCAGCGGGTAGGATAAGGTAACGATACCCATGACCGTACCTTTTTTCCGCGGGAACCAGTTACCGATCAGGATCGTGGTCATCGTATTTGCCCACAACGGGAAGGTCAGAAGACCGCAACCGAAGACGATGCACCAAAGGACTGTCATTGTATCCGCCGGGATCACCATGATCAGGACTCCGATTACCATGGAGATGATGCCGAACAGAAGGCTTAATGCTTTCTGGTTCCGGATCCGTCCGATACGCGGTGCGACGATGCAGTACGTGATGACGAAACTAAGGAGTGAACCGACCATCGTGATGAACGTTGTTACAGTTGTTCCTCCGACATAAGACGAAAGAACATTGACCGGGTAGCTGGTATATGCGACATATCCGATATATGCGCACATCTGATAGATCATCAGCATCCAGCCGCGCCAGCCATAGCCCTTAGGCATTGGTTGTTGTTGATTCAAAATAATCTCCTCCTTTTAATATAATACATTATGAGTTGTTTCAATTTTACGTATACTTTAATAAAAAAACAAGCAATAGAAAACGAACCATTTGCAATAATTATATTGCAGATTCGTTTTCCAGAAATGCCTTATTCCTCTGACAAGATATCTTTCCATTTCGGATCCTTCCAGACGAGGACAATCTTAGCCTCATTCTCGTGTCCTTTTGACGGAAGCGGAAATAGTTTCACTTTGTCCAGCACATCCGCCATCACTTCATCCAGATCGATGGTCACCCCTTGGTTCAGGCAGACGGCCATTTTTACTTCCTGAATGTTCTTCTTTGTCTGAAGTGTATAGTGTTCGATTCCTGCTTCCTGCAATTGTTTCTCGATCCGGATCTTCGCGGAATTGGAATAGTTTTCATCAAATATGAGGATTGTTTCATCCTTAATATCATGGATCGTCAGCTTTTTCTTTTTCGCCAACGGATGATCTTTGCATACTGCAATTACCATCTTCGCTCTTCTTTTTCCGATCTCCCTGCATTGAATCTGTTCTTTACCCAGCAGGCTGAGCGAGATCACGCTGCAAAGATCCAGTTCTCCCTTTTCAAGGCTGGCCAAAAGCGGTCCGGGGTATCCGACAATGAATTCCGGTTTCATATTACCGGCATTCAGGCAATCTCTGATGAATGAGATCGTAGCTTCCCGGACTTTCGGCGCATCCTGGACTCCGATACGCAGTGTCTTCATCTGCCCTTCATGGTGGCTCTTTGCCTCCAGAACGGCTTTCCGGTGCGTTTCCAAAAACGGCGCCCATGTCTGATAAAGGATCTCGCCACTTTCCAGTAATTTCAGTTTCCTTTTATTGCTCCGATCAAAAAGCGGAAATCCCAGTTCTTTTTCCAAAGCCTGCATCTGCAGTGTCAAGGCCTGATTCGTAACAAACAGTTTTTCTGCCGCTTTGGAAAAGCTGCCGCTTTTTACAATCTCAATAAAATATTCGATTTGTAAAATAGTCATCGTTTTTTTCTGAACAGGAAGGAAGAGCCATGCTTTTGCATGGCCCTTGTCGTTCTTTTTAGTGTTTCGGATACGGCGTTCCTTCTGCGATTGCTTTTTCCACTTCTTCTCTTGTCGGCGGAACGTTCGTATATTTATGTCTCCAGGTGCCATCCGGCTGTTTCTCGGTCGTCAGATCGAACTGGACATTCT
>JAFZKG010000109.1 GCA_017553695.1 Lachnospiraceae bacterium | reverse complement strand
GTGATTTCCGGGAAAGGGTTCCGGCTCTTCTGGACGCAGGCGCGGATGTACTTTGCATTGACTCTTCGGAGGGCTTTTCCGCATGGCAGAAGATCACGATCAAATGGATCCGCGATACCTACGGCGACAGCGTGAAAGTTGGCGCAGGCAATGTGGTCGACGCAGAGGGATTCCGTTTCCTGGCTGACTGCGGCGCGGACTTCATCAAGGTCGGCATCGGCGGCGGCAGCATCTGCATCACCCGTGAGACAAAGGGCATCGGCCGTGGACAGGCAACCGCTCTGATGGAAGTATGCGCGGAGAGAAATAAATACTTCGAGGAGACGGGAGTATATATTCCGGTCTGCTCGGACGGCGGCATTGTATATGATCATCATATGACGCTGGCGTTGGCAATGGGTGCGGACTTCCTGATGCTGGGCAGATATTTCGCACGGTTCGACGAGAGCCCGACCAACAAGGTCAGCATCAACGGCACCTACTACAAAGAGTACTGGGGTGAAGGCAGCGCAAGGGCAAGGAACTGGCAACGCTACGATCTGGGCGGCGACCAGAAGCTGTCCTTTGAAGAGGGCGTCGATTCTTACGTGCCATATGCCGGCAGCCTGAAAGACAACGTCGCGTTATCTCTGAGCAAGGTGCGGTCCACGATGTGCAACTGCGGAGCGCTGACGATCGCCGAGCTGCAGCAGAAAGCAAAACTGACGCTCGTATCCGCAACCAGTATCGTGGAAGGCGGCGCACACGACGTCATTCAGAAGGATAATAACCCGATCAAATAGTCACCCGGAAAGTATCCGGCCAAAGATAGGAGAGAATATGAAAAAAGTTGGAATCATCATGGGAAGCGATTCGGATCTTCCGATCGTAGCGAAGGCAATGGATACCCTGGACGAACTGGGCATCCCGTTCGAGGCGCATATTTATTCTGCACATCGTACGCCGGAGGAGGCGAAGGAGTTTGCGATGAACGCGCGGGCGAATGATTTCGGGTGCATCATAGCGGCAGCAGGCATGGCGGCACATCTGGCCGGCGCGCTGGCAGCGAACACCACGCTCCCGGTGATCGGCATCCCGTGCAAGGGCGGATTGATGGATGGTCTGGACGCGCTGCTGTCGACTGTCATGATGCCGTCCGGTATCCCGGTGGCAACGGTGGCAGTGAATGGCGCGGTCAACGCAGCACTTCTGGCAGCCGAGATCATCTCCGTAGAAGATGAAGAACTCGCGACGAAATTGAATGTCAGAAGGGCAGCAGAAGCGCAGAAGGTCCTGGATAAAAACGAGAACCTGAAAGAACAGTTGAACAAAGAGTGACATAAGCAATCAATTTTCCCGGTAAGGCCGGGACACAGATAAAAAAGGAGAACAAACATGGAAAAGAAATTAGTTTACTCTGGAAAAACCAAAGATGTTTTTGCAATGGATAACGGCAACTATCTGCTGAAGTTCAAAGACGACTGCACCGGAAAAGACGGCGTGTTTGATCCGGGCGAGAACTCCATCGGACTGACGATCGAGGGCGTCGGCGATGTGAACCTCCGCATGTCGATCTATTTCTTCGAGAAGATCAACGCTGCCGGCTTAAAGACACATTATGTAAGCGCAAACCTGGAAGATACCACCATGGAAGTTCTCCCGGCAAAAGTCTTCGGCAAGGGTCTGGAAGTCATCTGCCGCAACAAAGCAGTCGGCAGCTTCTATAAGAGATACTGCGATTACGTTGAGGAAGGCGCAGATCTGCCATCCTACGTTGAAACCACTTTCAAGGATGATGCAAAGGGCGATCCGCTGGTAACCAAAGACGGTCTGATCGTGCTTGGCATCATGACGGCAGAGCAGTATGAAGCACTGAAGGAAGAGACCCAGAAGATCACAAAGATCGTTGCGGACGATCTGCTGGAGAAGGGCCTTGTACTTTATGATATCAAGTTCGAGTTTGGCTATGACGCAAACGGCGATGTCATGCTGATCGACGAGATCGCATCCGGCAACATGAGAGTTTACAAAGACGGCGAGTACATCCAGCCGATGACGCTTTCTGAATTATTCTTCGCATAGGAGGAACGCATGGGCGGATTTTTTGGCATCGTATCTGAGAAGGATTGTTTAGGGGATGTGTTCTTCGGAACGGACTACCATTCGCATCTCGGAGCTAAGCGCGCAGGCATTGCAGCGTATGATCCGGAGTATGGTCTGCAGCGGAAGATTCACAGTATTGAAGATTCTCCGTTCCGGACCAAATTTGCGGAAGTCTTTCACGAGATCAAAGGAACCACGGCACTTGGCTGCATCAGCGATTTCGAGCCGCAGCCGCTGCTGATCCGGACGAAGTTTGGTACCTTCGCCATCAGCGTGATCGGCAAGATCACGAATAATGAAGAGCTGATCGAAAAGTTCTTCACAGAGATCAACGGACACTTTGACGCGAAGACCGGCGGCGAGATCAACACCACTGAACTGGTGGCCGCACTGATCAACCAGAAGGGCAACTTTGTGGAAGGTATCCAGCATGTGCAGAATCTGATCAATGGCGCGGCCGGCATTCTGATCATCAAGGATGACGGAAACATGATCGCAGCGCGCGATAAGATGGGACGCCTTCCGGTGCTGATCGGAAAGCGGGAAGACGGCTTTGCAGTTTCCTTCGAATCGTTTGTCTGTGACAAGCTCGGCTTTGATCCATACAAAGAACTGGGACCGGGTGAGATCGTGGAGATCTCACCGAAGGAAGTCCAAGTATTGGCGGAAGCAGGCAAGGAGATGAAGATCTGTTCCTTCCTGTGGGCGTACTACGGATATCCAACGTCCAACTACGAAGGCATTAATGTCGAAGTGATGCGCTACCGGAACGGCAAGATCATGGCAAGGGATGAGGCAGAAAAAGGCACTTTGCCGGATATCGATTTTGTCGGCGGTGTGCCGGATTCCGGAACCCCGCATGCGATCGGCTACGCAAACGAGAGCGGCAAGGCATTTGCCAGAGCGTTCATCAAGTATACACCGACCTGGTCCAGAAGCTTTATTCCGGGCAACCAGATCTCCCGCGATGAGATCGCGAAGATGAAGATGCTTCCGGTCAAGGAACTGATCAAAGATAAAAAATTATTATTCGTGGACGACTCCATCGTCCGCGGCACGCAGCTGAAAGAGACGGTCGACTTCTTATATGAGAACGGCGCAGAGGAAGTGCATATGCGTTCTGCCTGCCCACCGATCATGTTCAACTGCAAGTATCTGGATTTTTCCAGAGGCCGCAGCGAGATGGAGCTGATCGCCCGCCGGGTGATCGTCGAACTGGAAGGCGAAGAAGGCCTGAATTATATGGATGAATACGCAGACAGCAAGACCGAGCGCGGCCAGAACCTGCGCAACGCGATCTGCGAGAAATTCCATTTTGCATCGCTGGAGTTCCAGTCCCTGGACGGACTGATCGAGGCGATCGGCATGGATCCGTGCAAGCTTTGCACCTATTGCTGGAACGGAAAAGAGTAGGGATACACGTAAAGGAGACAACATGGAATCAAGATCAGATGTTTACGCCAGCGCTGGAGTGGATATCACAGCCGGATACCGTTCGGTGGAGCTGATGAAAGAGCACATTAAGAAGACCCTCACGAAAGGGGTGGTCTCGGATGTCGGCGGATTCGGCGGTTTGTTTGAGCTGGACCTGGAAGGCATCACGAAGCCGGTCCTCGTGAGCGGCACGGATGGCGTCGGCACCAAATTAAAGATCGCGTTTTTAATGGATAAACACGACACGGTCGGCATCGACTGTGTGGCCATGTGCGTGAACGACATCATCTGCTGCGGCGCGAAGCCGCTGTTCTTCCTCGATTACATCGCTTGCGGGAAGAACGTGCCGGAGAAGATCGCGGACATCGTGAAGGGTGTGAGCGACGGATGTGTCCAGGCAGGTGCAGCGTTGATCGGTGGCGAAACGGCGGAGATGCCGGGCTTCTATCCGGAAGATGAATATGACCTGGCCGGCTATTCCACCGGCGTGGTCGATAAAGCAAAGATCATCGACAACTCTACGATGAAAGAAGGCGACGTGGTGATCGCACTCGCATCCAGCGGCGTGCATTCCAACGGATTCTCGCTGGTGCGGAAAGTCTTTGACGTGGAGAACAACGATATTCAGAAACCGGTCGACGAACTGGGCGGCAGATCCATCGGCGAAACGCTGCTGACGCCGACGAAGATCTACGTGAAACCGGTCCTCGCATTATTAGAGAAAGCAAACGTCAAGGCGATCTCTCATATCACGGGCGGCGGTTTCTATGAGAACATTCCGCGTAGCATCCCGGATGGTTTCGGCGCTTACATTGAACGGTCGAAAGTGAACGTGCTGCCGATCTTCAACATGATCGCAAAGACAGGCGGTATCGAAGAACGTGATATGTTCAACACCTTCAACATGGGAGTCGGCATGAGCATTATCGTGGATGAAGCCGACGCGGATGTTGCCGTTGCTACATTAAAAGAAGCCGGCGAGGACGCATATATCATGGGATGTGTCCGCAAGTCGGATGAGAAAGTGGTGATCAGCCATGAGTGAGAAAAAACGGATCGCTGTTCTGGTATCCGGCGGTGGAACCAATCTGCAGGCGATCATCGATGCGCAGAAATCGGGGATCATCAAAAGCGGAGAAGTGGTGCTGGTCCTCTCAAATAATGAAAAAGCATATGCGTTAGAGCGTGCAAAGAATGCCGGGATCAAAACGATCACCGTCAAGCGGAGTGCCTATACGGAGGGACAGATCTTCAAGGCGATGATGGATGAGAAGATCGATTTGATCGTGCTGGCCGGATTCATGACAGTCCTGAGCGAGGAATTTACCAAAGAATTCCCACGCCGGATCCTGAACGTGCACCCGTCCCTGATCCCGTCGTTCTGCGGTAAGGGATATTACGGACTGAAGGTGCATGAGGAAGCGCTGAAGAAAGGCGTGAAAGTCACGGGCGCAACGGTGCACTTCGTGAATGAGATTCCGGATGGCGGTGAGATCATTTTCCAGAAGGCCGTCGAGGTAGCGGATGACGATACACCGGAGACTCTGCAGAAGAAGGTCATGGAACAGGCCGAGTGGATCCTGCTCCCGAGAGCGATCGAAAAAGTCTGCAGTGAAATGTGAGGGAAGCGATGAATATTTACGAGATCAAGAGCATTGAGGAATTGATGGATAACCCATATCCGGGCCGCGGGATCGTCGTCGGGAAAACGCCGGACGGCACAAAAGCGGCAGCAGCCTATTTCATTATGGGCAGAAGCGAAAACAGCAGAAACCGGATCTTTGTGGACAGAGATAACGGTATTTATACGGAGGCTTTCGATCCGTCCAAACTGGAGGATCCAAGCCTCATTATTTATGCGGCGGTGCGGACGTTCGAGAATAAACTGATCGTCACGAACGGCGATCAGACCGATACGATCTACGATGGTCTTGCAGCAGGAAAGAGTTTTTACGAGGCACTGACAGCAAGATGCTTTGAGCCGGACCCGCCGAACTTTACGCCGCGCATCAGCGCGATGCTCACCTTTGCGGACGGAGATTTCTCCTATGATATGAGCATCCTGAAGAGCGCGGATCCGGAAGGCAACGCATGCAACCGCTTCGGTTTTGCGTATGCTTCCACACCGGGACTCGGCCATTTCCTTCACACGTATGTGACGGACGGCAACCCGATCCCGACGTTCCAGGGCGAACCGGAACGCATCGCCATCGAAGATGACATGGATGTGTTCACGCAGAAGATCTGGAATTCTTTAAACGAAGCAAACAAGATCTCCCTGTATGTGCGGTACACGGACCTTGCAACGGGAGAGTATCAGGACGTGATCCTGAATAAAAATGTTTGAGAGGCAGAAACGATGAACGAATTTGAACTGAAATACGGTTGCAATCCAAATCAGAAACCGGCGAAGATCTTTATGGAAGACGGCAGCGATCTGCCGATCGAGATCCTGAACGGCCGGCCGGGTTATATCAACTTTCTGGATGCGTTCAACTCCTGGCAGCTGGTACGGGAATTGAAGAGCATTCTGCATGTTCCGGCAGCCGCATCATTCAAGCATGTCAGTCCTGCCGGCGCCGCCATCGGGCTTCCGCTTTCGGAGGAACTCAAGAAAGCCTGCTTTGTGGATGACATCGAAGGGCTGGATGATTCCCCGATCGGATGCGCATTTGCAAGAGCCAGGGGCGTGGACCGCATGTGCAGTTTCGGTGACTGGATCGCATTATCGGATCCGTGTGACGTGGTGACTGCCACGATGATCAAGCGGGAAGTATCCGACGGCATCATCGCGCCGGGCTACGATCCGGAGGCATTGGAGATTTTAAAGAGCAAACGCAAAGGCGGCTACAACATCGTAAAGATCTCAGAAACTTACGTTCCAGCGGAGCAGGAAAAGAAGCAGGTCTTCGGCGTGACCTTCCAGCAGGGACGGAACAACTTCCGTATCGATCAGGAACTTTTGGAGAAGGTCGTGACTGATAACAAAGACCTGCCGGAAGAGGCAAAGAGGGATCTGGTCATTGCACTCATTACTTTGAAATATACGCAGTCCAATTCGGTTGCGTTTGCATATGACGGAACCGCGATTGGTGTCGGCGCCGGGCAGCAGTCCCGCGTGCATTGTACAAGACTGGCTGGCGGTAAGGCAGACACCTGGTTCCTGCGGCAGAGCCCGAAGGTTCTTGGCCTTCCGTTCCGTGAGGATATCGGACGGCCGGACCGCGACAACTGCATCGACGGATATATTAATAAAAATGAAGAAGACGTTACAGCCGACGGCGTGTGGGAGCAGTATTTCACCGAAAAACCGGAGCCGTTTACTGATGAAGAGCAGAGGGCCTATCTGGATACGATCGACGGCGTGTCCCTCGGATCAGATGCGTTCTTCCCGTTCAGCGACAACATCGAGCGCGCGAAGAAGAGCGGGGTGAAATATGTTGCACAGCCAGGCGGATCGGTCCGCGACCAGCAGGTGATCGACTGCTGCAACAAATATGGAATGGCCATGGCTTTCACGGGCATGCGCCTGTTCCATCATTAATAGCGAACTTAGCAACGACAGCTTTTGAATAAAAGGAGTTAGGGGATGAAAGTTTTAGTCATTGGCGGCGGTGGCCGCGAACATACCATTGTCAAGAAAATCAAAGAGAACCCAAAGGTCACTGAGATCTTCGCGATCCCGGGAAACGGCGGCATCGCGCGTGATGCGAAGTGCATCGCAATCGACGCAAAGGACATCGACAGCATCGTGAAGTTTGCCGGCGAGGAAAAGATTGACTATGCCATCGTGGCTCCGGATGATCCGCTGGTGCTCGGATGCGTGGACGCGCTCGAGGCAATCGGCATTCCGTGCTTCGGCCCGCGGGCAAATGCGGCTATCATCGAAGGCAGCAAGGTCTTCTCGAAAAACCTGATGAAGAAATACGGGATCCCGACCGCAGAGTATGAGACCTTTGATGATATGGAGAAGGCGCTGGCATATCTTGAGACCGCGCCGATCCCGACAGTCGTCAAGGCAGATGGCCTGGCACTCGGCAAAGGCGTTGTCATTGCAGAGACTCGTGAAGACGCAAAGGCAGCCGTTATCTCCATGATGCAGGATAAAAAGTTCGGCGCCAGCGGCGACAACATCGTCATTGAAGAATTCCTGACCGGCCCGGAAGTTTCCGTTCTTTCTTTTACAGACGGAAAAGTGGTCGTGCCGATGGTCTCTTCCATGGACCACAAACGCGCGGGCGATAACGACACCGGTCTCAACACCGGCGGCATGGGTACCGTCGCGCCGAATCCGTATTACACACCGGAGATCGCAGAGGAGTGCATGGAGAAGATCTTCCTTCCGACCATGAATGCCATGAATGCGGAAGGCCGCACCTTTAAAGGCTGTCTCTACTTTGGCTTGATGATCACGGAAGACGGACCGAAGGTCATCGAATACAACTGCCGTTTTGGCGATCCGGAAACGCAGGTTGTCCTGCCGCTCCTGGAAAGCGACCTTTTGGACATCATGATGGCAGTTACCGAGGAGCGTCTTGCGGAAGCAGATGTCCGCTTCGCAAATAAGAGCGCATGCTGCGTCATCATGGCATCCAAGGGATATCCGGAAAGCTATGAAAAGGGCTTCGAGATCACCATCCCGGATGAGCTCTGGGACAAGGTCTATGTGGCCGGCGCAAAGGAAGAGGATGGCAAGCTCCTGACAAACGGCGGGCGTGTGCTGGGTGTTACAGAAGTTTCCGGCACGCTGGCAGAGGCTGTTTATAAATCCTACAAATCAGTCGAAAAGATTCATTTCGACAATGAATATTACAGAACAGATATCGGAAGGCGGGCATTGAATGGTTTACAGAGTATTTGTTGAAAAGAAATCGGAATATGCACATGAGGCAAAGGTACTGCTGAACGAGTGTCGGAACCTGCTTGGCATCGAAGGGCTTCTGGGTGTTCGTCTTTTGAACCGCTACGATGCGGAGAACATGTCCCGCGAGATCTTTGACCGCTCGGTGAAGACAGTTTTCTCGGAGCCGCAGACGGACGTTACGTTTGAAACGCTGGAAGACGTTCAGGCAGCAGGCGCTCAGGCGGCAAGCCGCGCGGGAGGCACAGATCTTCCGGATGACGCAAAAGTCACGGTCTTTGCAGTCGAGTATCTGCCGGGACAGTTCAACCAGCGGGCAGATTCCGCAGCACAGTGCATCCAGTTCATCTCCGGAGGAGAACGGTCCGACATCGCGTCGGCGACCGTCTACGTGCTGTATGGCGATCTGTCTGATGAAGATCTGGCAGCGATCAAGAAGCACGTGATCAACCCGGTCGAAGCGAGAGAAGCAAAACTGGAACTGCCGGAGACGATCAAGGTGCAGTATGACATCCCGACGGAAGTCGCAGTGCTGGATGGCTTCAATGATTATTCCAGGGAAGAGATGGAGCAGTTTGTTTCCGACAACGGTCTGGCAATGGACGTGGATGATGCCATGTTCTGTCAGGACTACTTCAGGAAGGAAGGACGCTGCCCGACGATCACCGAGATCAAGGTCATCGACACTTACTGGTCGGATCACTGCCGCCATACCACGTTCAATACCATTATCGAAGACGTGAAGTTCCTGGATCCGGACGATCTGGATATTCAGAAAGCATATGAAGACTATCTGGCGGTCCGAAAAGAGATGAACCGCGAGAAGCCGGTCTGCCTGTTTGACATCGGCACGCTTGCAGCAAAATATCTTCGCCAGAAAGGGCTTCTGGAAAAGCTCGACGAATCCGAGGAGATCAATGCCTGCACCGTGAAGATCGAGGTCGAAGCAGACGGCGTGAAAGAGCCGTGGCTCTTATTATTCAAGAATGAAACGCATAACCATCCGACGGAGATCGAACCGTTCGGTGGTGCTGCAACCTGCATCGGCGGCGCGATCCGTGATCCGCTGTCCGGACGGTCCTATGTCTATGCGGCAATGCGGCTGACTGGCGCGGCTGATCCGCGGACACCTGTCGCTGATACAATCCCGGGCAAACTCCCGCAGCGGAAACTTGTTACGGGCGCCGCTCATGGTTATTCGTCCTACGGCAACCAGATCGGTCTGACCACTGGTATCGTCGATGAACTTTATCATCCGGGTTATGCTGCAAAGCATATGGAAGTCGGAGCAGTCATCGCAGCTGCACCGGCAGAGAATGTCCGGAGAGAGCGGCCGGCGCCGGGTGACGTTGTCATCCTTTTAGGCGGCGCGACCGGACGTGACGGCATCGGCGGCGCAACCGGATCTTCCAAAGCGCACGACTCTCATTCTGTGGAGACCTGCGGCGCGGAAGTGCAGAAAGGTAACGCACCGGAAGAGCGGAAACTTCAGAGACTGTTCCGCAACAAAGATGCCAGCATCATGATCAAACGCTGCAATGACTTTGGCGCAGGCGGCGTCTCCGTTGCAATCGGCGAGTTGGCAGACGGACTCAAGGTGGACTTGAATGCGGTGCCGAAGAAATATGAAGGTCTGGATGGAACGGAACTGGCGATCTCCGAATCGCAGGAACGTATGGCTGTCGTTGTGGAAGCAAAAGACCTTGATGCCTTCCTTGCGCTGGCGGATGAGGAAAACCTGAATGCTGTGAAGGTGGCGGAAGTCACAGAATCCCCGCGCCTCGTTCTGCAGTGGAACGGAAAGAACATCGTGGATATCAGCAGGGAATTCCTGGATACCAACGGCGCAAAGAAATATATTTCCATCGAAGTGGAAGGCGCACAGCCGTTGAAAGGCTTGATGGATGATGCATGGAAAGAGACGGACGAGCCATCTTTTGAAGAATCCATGAAAGCGTTGGCAGGGGACCTGAACGTCTGCTCCAAACGTGGCCTTTCCGAAATGTTCGACTCCACGATCGGTGCCGGCAGCGTGCTGATGCCGTTCGGCGGCAAGTATCAGCAGACGCCGGTCCAGGCAATGGTCCACAAGATCTCGATGGAGAAGAAGCACACGGATGACTGCTCCGTCATGAGCTGGGGCTACAACCCGGTGATCACTTCTCAGAGCCCGTTCCACGGTGCATACCTGGCTGTCGTGGAATCGGTCAGCAAACTGGTGGCAGCCGGCGCAGAGTTTACCGATGTGTATCTCTCCTTCCAGGAGTATTTCAAGAAACTTGGAAAAGATTCGAAACGCTGGGGTCAGCCGTTTGCAGCAGTGCTCGGCGCATTCCGTGCACAGGTAGAACTGGGCGTGGCAGCTATTGGCGGTAAGGACTCCATGAGCGGATCTTTCGAGAATCTGGATGTTCCGCCAACGCTGATCAGCTTTGCAGTCACGACGGATAAATGCGAGAACATCGTTTCCGGTGAATTCAAGAATGCAGGCGATAAGATCCTGTGGATCCGTCCGGAGACAGAAGATAATGACAGCTACCATCTGCCAAAAGCAGAATCCCTGAAGCAGGTCTTCGGCCTGGTCACTGAGATCCTGCGGAATCACGGCGGCGTGGCAGCATATACACCGACCTATGGCGGTGTGGCAGAGGCATTGCTCAAGATGAGCCTCGGCAACCGTCTGGGCATCGACATCAGCGGCGGAATCACCGACAGCGCCATCTCGATGGAGGAACTGTTTGGTTATAACTACGGTTCCTTCCTGGTGGAAGTGCCACGCGACTTTGACATCAGCGCTTGTCCGGAAGGACTTTTGGAAGGTCTTTCCCTGAAAGATCTTGGACGTGTCAATGATGGGTGGACGATTTCCTACAAGAATTCCCGCATCTGCATCGCGGATCTGTATCCAATCTATGAGGATGTGCTGGAAGATATTTACCCATGCAATAATATTGAAGGTGGCGGCGCGGTCCTGTTCGACGCGTCAGAAGGCGAAGCCTCTGTTGACAGTGCTCAGGCACCGTCCATCAAAGTAGCAAGGCCGAAAGTTTTGATCACAGCATTCCCGGGCACCAACTGTGAATATGACAGTGCCAAGGCTGTGGCGGATGCAGGCGCAGAGCCGACGATCCTGGTCATCAACAACCTGAGTGCGGAAGGGATCAAACGCAGCGTGGACGAAGCGGCAAGGATCATCGGTGAATCGCAGATGATCTTCCTGCCGGGCGGATTCTCCGGCGGTGATGAACCGGACGGCAGCGCGAAATTCATCACGGCATTCTTCCGGAATGATCAGGTGAAGGAGGCCGTGACGGATCTGATCGATCAGAGAGGCGGCCTGATGTGCGGTATCTGCAATGGTTTCCAGGCACTGATCAAACTGGGGCTGGTCCCATATGGAAAGATCATCGAGACCGACGCAAGTTGTCCGACTCTGACATTCAATACGATCGGACGCCATCAATCCAAGATCGTCCGCACCAAGATCGTATCGACGCTGTCACCATGGCTGAGCCTGATGAAGGTAGGAGATATCGTGAACGTGCCGATCTCACACGGCGAGGGCCGCTTCATCGCAGAGGATGCTTTGATCGAACAGCTCCGTGCGAAAGGACAGATCGCGACCCAGTATGTGGATATGGACGGGAACCCGACGTACGACATCGCGTTCAACCCGAACAATTCCATGGCTGCCATCGAGGGCATTACGTCACCGGACGGACGCATCTTCGGCAAGATGGGACACAGCGAAAGAATCGGTTCCTATTTATATAAGAACGTTCCAGGAGAATACAATAACAGAATGTTCGAGGCAGCCGTCGCGTTCTTCAAAAACTAAAGAAAATGCATTGAAAATTTGTGCACGTGCCGGTATCGGTGCGTGCACAAAAAAATATACAATCTAATAAAAAAGTGGTAAAGTAAAACTGATAGTTTTTTAAATAGCATATAAACCGCTCAAAGCCGCGGAGCCCCCCGTTTTTCGGTCGGGGCAGAAAGGAGAAGAAAATGAGTGGGAAACCGATAGGCAGAGAACGTAATGTTGTAGATGGCGAAGCGAAGATCGAACGCCAGGGCGAAGGCCTCGGGCAGGGTCCGGTCGGAAATCGCCAGGGGGATACAGGATTAGGCGCTCGTCCGGACAGACAGACCGGACAGACAAGCCAGACCCCCAGGCCACAGCAGCCACAGCCAAGGCCACAGCAGCCACAACCAAGGCCACAGCAGCCACAGCAAAGGCCGGGGCAGTCTGCTGGACAGACTCCTGGGCAGGGCCAAGGGGCGGACAAGGGGATAGTCAGCGACCTGATCTCCAGCGCGATCAATAACAGCAATAACAATTCCGGCGGGAATAACGGCGGCGGCCTCTTCGGCGGCGGCAATAATAATAACAATAACAGCGGCGGCCTCTTCGGCGGCGGCAATAATAACAATAATGCCGGCCAGAGCGTCAACCTCGGCGGAGGTGGCGGTGGCAACACCGGCGGCAGCAGTTCCTCCGGCGGATCGAGAGGCGGAAAAGGCAGAAAGCTGATCCTTTTCATTATCCTGATCGTGGTCGTCGTTCTTCTGGGCAGCTGCCTGATCCGAAGCTGCTTCAAGAGAGGCACCAACAACAATACCACCAATATTCCGGTAAACAATAATACCGGCACGACCACAAATACCGGTACGAATAACCTGTTGTCGACGGGATTCAGTTTCAATGATATTGCAAACAACTATTACTCGACGACATCATGGAATGATAACACCGGCGTTGTAAATACAAATGTTGCTTCCGGCGTCCGGGATAAGTTGACGAACATTCTGGGTAACGGCCGCGACGTAGTCACGGTCATGGTTTACCTGTGCGGCAGCGATCTGGAGTCCAACTACGGATCCGCTACCAGCGACCTGAAGGAAATGCTTTCAGCCGAGATCAGCAGCAATGTGAACCTGATCATCTTCACCGGCGGCACGACAAAATGGCGTAACAACGCGATCAGCAGCAACGTCAACCAGATCTATCAGATCAAGGACGGCCAGTTATATCGTCTGGAGAAGAATGCAGGCGACGATTCGATGACCAAAGAAGATACGCTGGCAGGTTTCATTCAGTATTGTAAGAGGAACTTCCCGGCAAACCGTAACATGCTGATCCTCTGGGATCATGGCGGCGGCTCTGTGGAAGGTTATGCACATGATGAAAAGTATTCCTACACCGGTTCGCTGACCTTACCGAAACTGAAAACAGCATTGGCAAACGGCGGAGTGGACTTTGACTTTGTCGGATTTGATGCCTGCCTGATGGCAACACTCGAGACCGGTTTGGCACTTTCCGATCACGCAGACTATATGATCGCTTCGGAAGAGACCGAGGATGCATCCGGCTGGTATTACACAAACTGGCTGACAGCACTCAGCCGCAACACCAGCATTGGAACCGTTGATCTGGGCAAGGTCATCGCAGATGATTTCGTGAGAGTCGCTTCCCAGAATTCACCGGGCGTCGGCTCCACGCTTTCCGTCGTAGACCTTGGGGAACTTTCCTATACAGTTCCGTCCACGCTGAAATCTTTCGCAAAGAAAGTATCGCAGATGATCGAGACAGCAGACAATGCAGCATCCGGCAACTATTCATCGGTTGCAACTTCCAGAAGCAAAGCAAGGGAGTTTGGCGAATCATACCGGATCGATCAGGTCGATGTGGTCGACTTCGCAGCCAAACTTGGAACCAGTGAGGCAAAATCTCTGGCACAGGCAATCCTCGGGGCAGTGAAGTATAACAAAGTGTCCAGCAACATGACCAACGCATACGGCATTTCCATTTACTTCCCGTATGCAAATGCTTCATTCGCATCGCAGGTCAGCAACGTGTATTCGACCATTGGTATCTGCGACGAGTACACCGAGTGCGTGCAGAAGTACGCAAGTATGGAGATGAGCGGCCAGTACATTTCCGGCGGCGGTTCTCCGTTCAACTCACTGTTCGGTCTGTTCAGCAATGGCTATGGCCAGAACTATAATTCCAACAGTAACGTCGGCGGCATCGATATCAGCAGCCTGTTCGGCGGATATGATACCGGTTATGATTACAACACTGGTTACGACTACAACACCGGCTATGACTACAATACTGGCTATGGCTATGACTACAGCAATGGTTATGGCTATGATTACAACACCGGTTATGATTATGGCTCGGGTACCGGCAGCGACTACAGCAGCATCCTGAACAGCCTCTTCGGATCCTCCAACGGCAACTACAGCTCCGGCGGATTTGATACGAATTACAATTATGACAACTATACCGGAAGTTATTCCTCTTCCGATATTTCCAGCATGCTGGGAAGCCTGCTCGGCAGCAACTTCTTCAGTGCAGAACGCAGTTTCACGAAGAGCTTCGATGCAGATTCGGCAGCAGCATTCATCGCACAGAATATGTTCGACCAGAGTGCACTGACCTGGCAGAAGAATGCAAATGGCGATCAGGTCATCACCCTGAGCAATGAACAGTGGGCATTAGTTGATCATGTGCTCCTGAGCATGTATCTGGATGACGGCACCGGACTGATCGACCTCGGCACCGACAATGTTTACGATTTCGATGATGACGGCAACATGATCGGTATCTCGGACGGCACCTGGCTGTCGATTGACGGCAACACCGTGGCTTACTACTACGAGAGCACCGTGGAAGGCGCAGACGGCAAGGGCAATGTCGGCGAAGACTGCTACACGATCACTGGTTTCGTGCCAGTCGTCTACAACGGCAGACTCGCAAAACTGATCATCGTCTTTGATTCCTCAAATCCATATGGATACATCGCAGGCGTCCGCTTCGATTATCAGAGCGACGAAAACAATTACGTCGTATCCAAGACGCTCGGGTCCTTCACCGGAGCATCCGCAGATAATGCACTGTATACCTTTGATAATGCACTGACGATCGAAGAAGGTGAACTGGTCGATCTGGATGCAGAGCAGGCCATCGCCGCAATTCAGGTTGGCGATAAGATCCAGTTTGTTGCAGACTACTATGATTATGATGGCAACTATAAGGACAGCTATGTGATCGGCAACTGGACCGTAACCAAGGATCCGCAGATCGCGAACATGAAGCCGGGTACGGGGACTCCACTTGCAATGTACAGCTTCACGGATATCTACAATCAGTCCTACTGGACTGAAGTGCTGGAGTAAGAGAAGTACCTGCAGTTTTACATTTCAGAAAATAGAAAAGGGCTGTCGCATGAGCGACAGCCTTTTTTACGACTACGATATAAAAAACCGCCCACTGTTTGCGGGCGGTTTTGCTTTTACATTCGGCTATTATTCATCACCTGCTTCTTCGATCAGACGATCCAGTTCCTCGCAAGCAGCGTCAAATTCCGCATCATCTTCGATATCGACAAGCGCGTACTCTTTACGGCTCACTTCCTTTATCCGGAAGATATAAACATCGTCAAGGCTCTCATCGAGCGGACAGACTGCCGCGTACTCGTTATCCGGATATGCCTCGACTATGAACGTGCATACGATTTCACATTCCAACGACTCCCCGTCGTCAAATTCCAGTGTGATTGTTGCTTTTTCTTCGTTATCAGACATAATGATCCTCCATTTATTAATATGCCAATATTCTAATCAAAAATAGAGGGTTTGTATAGGTTTTTTTGCGGGATATTCTTGTCCCTGCGACATCGGGCAGCGCAGTTTCTGCGACGCATAGCTGTGCAGACCCTACAGCAGATAGAACCGGATGATCTCGTCCACCCACTGCAGATCCAGCGGCCGGGCAAGCGTCTCCGTTGTGATGATCAGGTTCTTCCACGGAATCAGTCCTATTTTATATAGAAGATTTTCTCGCTGGGCAAGATCCGCCACATATTTCGCATCATCCCATTTTCCCTGATGCTCCCACCAGAACACATTTCCCGTCCGCATGTTCCGGCATTTGAAGTCCGGGTGGAAGGCGTAGCCGTTTCTTCTATATAAATTGGCCAGGAGTTCCGGGACCTCGTATTCCTCCTCATAGTGATAAGCCACGCCAAAATACTCAAACCGGCTGATGATATCCGCCTCCGACTTGCTTCTCACATACAGCTCCGGCACGATCGTCGGAAATTTCAGATTCTCCGGATTTAAAGTGCTGCGTTTGTAGGGGCGGTTCGTCCATTCCTTCGCCTTTTCCCTAAGTTCGATATCAGATGCTGACAGACCATCATCATTTCGCGTGCTGAGCCAGTCGCCGAGTGCAGCCGCCACTCCGGGATGTTTTTTCAATAGTTGTGATACCTGGCTTTCCTTTGAGAGAAACTGAATGAGTGTCTCCAAAGCTTTTTTTTCAGCCTCTGCATCTCTCAGACGACTTCTTGCATAAGCAGAATATGCCAATCTCCGGATTTCATTATCAGAGGATTGTGGCAGGTATTTCTCCTGGCGGCGGCCATCTGCATCTTTACTTCTTTTATAGTAATAGAAAGATCCACCGCTGCCTTTTCGTGAAACCAGGCATTCGGAAGGATCACAATTATTTATATGTTTTTTTAAGGTTCGGATCTCGCCCTCCAGAACAGAACATTTATGACGCAGATTATCAATGGAAAACATAAAGCACCTCCTTATAGCTGCCCAAAATAAAATAATATGAAGTGGATAATTCCTCATACAGAACAGAGATGTTCTGATGGGTGCTGAAAGAAATCAGCGTTTATAATATAGCATATATTT
>JAFZKG010000108.1 GCA_017553695.1 Lachnospiraceae bacterium | reverse complement strand
GCTGCTGCTAATTGTTTTGCGCGTGGATCATTTGCCGTCGTACAAATCAGTATCAGATCCGCATTTTTTGTCGCTTGAAGGAATTGCTCCATATCCGAAGCATCATCCATGATCTGAAGAGCCGCGTCCTCCGGCAACGTCGCAAGAATGTCCTTCACCTTCTTGGGAAGACCTTCTAAAGTACCATTCTGTTTGAATAGGATCAGCATCACCTTCATCATTTCACCTCGCTGATCTTCTTCATCAGAAATGCTGCCGCTTCCTTCCCATCCACTATTTGGCAGTTCGCATCTGTAATCTTTTCTCCGCGGATCATTATCTTATCGTCCCGCATGCCCCACTCACCATTTTCTGCATGTTCCGTCTGCCTCCGCTGATCCGTGAACGCTCTTTTCTGCGCTTCCATACGCGCTTTCAACGGAAAGAGCCTGAGGATCGGAGTATCGCTGTTCCCCACTGTTATCACGCAAGGCAACTCTGCTTTTATCTGATCTGATCCCATGTGCGATAGCATCACACTATTATCCCATCTTGCTGAAATCACTTCGCCAATTACCGGAAATCCCAGTCCCCGTGCCAGATAATACGGCATTAACCCGCTGTCATTCGGCCCGGTAGACCGTCCGGTAAAGATCAGATCCGCCGGATTCATTTTGAACCAGTCAACCAGCGCGCGTGCCGTATCCTCCGGATCAAATGTATCCCTCTTCGGAAGGAGCACAACGTCATCAAAGCCCGCGGCAAACAGCCCCCGCAGAAGCGACTCGGATACAGCGCCATCACCGGCGCCAACCGTCACTGCCACAGCTTCCACGTCTATATTCGATTGCTTGCAGGAATCTTTCAGACACAACGCGGTCTCGAGCGCAGCCTCATCAAAGCAGCCGTACATTTTCTTCACGTACGTGAAATCCGGCCCGTTTTCGCCTGACCACTCTTCGATTGGAACTTCTTCAAAATCTGGAACGATCTTGAAGCAAACCCCGATTTTCATTGCCCGCGCCACCACCTGAACGGTGTTGTGAATTGAATTTACAAAAAAGTGTACTCTTTGGTTTTATTATACGTCCCCTGGGCCAAAAGTCAATCATGGATGATCGTGCATGAACGCGTTTTTTGCGCTTATGCGCGATCCCGCAATCCCCAAACTGCGCCCAGATGTCATTTTTTCATTTATGCGCGGTCCCTGAAACGTTATTATTGCGTTTTGGTGACTGATTTTGCATTTCAACTGGTCTCTGAAACGTTATTATTGCGCTTTAGTGACCGCTTTTTTGCCTCCTCTGGTCTCTGAAACGTTATTATTACGTTTTGGAGACCAGTACTTGGAGACCAGCACTCTGCACTTTCATAAATTATTACCAATAATCATAAAAAATCTGATGTACACCGATATTTCTTCTGATATAATAATAACGTTAATAATTCGGGGTATTTTATATTCCGGCTTCTAATTAAGTACGTAATAATTAGAGGCCTGTGTATGAACTATCTCCTGGATAATAATAAAGGAAAGGAGAAAATGGGTGGACTATACCAAGTATGTACTGAAAGATAACGAAGAGTTGACTGCTCTGCTTGCCGACAAGGACAACATTTTCGTTATCGCCTGTAACAAATGTTTCAAGGAATTTGAGTCTGTCAATGAGGACGATGGCGAAGAGTTCGTCAAACTGGCCTCTGAACAGGGCAAAAACATCACAGGTATCATCAAGGTCGATTTTCTGTGCAATCAGCTTCTCAGCAAGAAAAAGCTGGAAGGTGTGATTCCGGAAGGCACCGATTTCATCGCCGTCGTTTCCTGTGGTCTGGGCATCCAGATCATTGCGGAAATGGAGGATCTTCCAGTCATCGCTGCAAGTGATTCTCTGAATTACATCGGACAGCATGGCATGGCACTGACCAAGAAGACCTGTGACGCATGCGCACAGTGCTACCTCAACCTGACCGGCGGCATCTGTCCGATCGTGGACTGCTCCAAGAGTCTTCTGAACGGCCAGTGCGGCGGCGCAAAGAACGGCAAATGCGAGGTGGACCCGAAGAAGGACTGCGCATGGGAAAAGATCTACCAGAGACTGGAAGCACAGGGACGTCAGCAGACTTTCCTGGATCAGCCAGTTCAGCTGCGTGATTATTCCAAATCCAATTTCAAAGTCATCAACGATTTCGTAAAAGAGATCCGTGACAGCCGGCTGACCGGATATAACGGAGGTATTCATCCAAGCGAGCGCAAAGAGCTGGCTGAGGATATCCCTCTGGCTAAATTCCCGGAGCCGGATACCGTTGTGATCCCGATCTCCATGCACGCAGGCGCACCGGCCACCCCGGTCGTCAAAGTGGGCGATACTGTGAAGGTCGGCCAGCTGATCGCAGAAGCTTCTGCATTTATCAGCGCAAATGTACACTCCAGCGTAAGTGGTACGGTTGTGGCAATCGAGCCGCGTCCGCATTCCAAAGGAACGGACGTCGAAGCAATCGTGATCCAGAACGACAAGCAGAACACGCTGGATGATTCTGTAAAACCGGCAAAACCTCTCGATGAGCTGACCCCGGAAGAGATCGTAGCGATCGTAAAAGATAAAGGCATCACCGGTATGGGCGGTGCGGGATTCCCGACCTCCGTCAAACTGGCGCCTGGCAAGCCGATCGACGCGGTTCTCCTCAACGGCTGCGAGTGCGAGCCTTATCTGACCGCTGACCATCGTGTGCTCCTGGAGTATGCAGATGATGTCATCTTCGGTCTCAAGGCAATCATGAAGGCAGTTGATTCTCCGAAGGGAATCATCGTGATCGAGGATAACAAGCCGGATGCAATCGAACTGATGGAAGGCAAAGTTGCTGATATCGAGAACATCGAAGTCGCAACCGTCCGCACGAAGTACCCGCAGGGCGCTGAGAAGATGCTCATCAAGAACGTCATGAAGCGCATGGTCCCGAGCGGCGGTCTACCGGCAGATGTCGGGGCTGTGGTTGCAAACGTTTCCACCGCTGTTGCCATTTCCGATGCGATCCAGAAAGGCATGCCTCTGGTTGAACGTGCGGTCTCCGTCACCGGCGGACGCATGGCTAAGACCGGCAACTTCATGGTGAAGATCGGTACCAATGTACAGGATATCATCGACTACTGCGGCGGCATAACCGGAGAGAACGTGACGATCAAGATGGGCGGACCTATGATGGGTGCTGTCCTCGAGAACACGAACGTTCCG
>JAFZKG010000107.1 GCA_017553695.1 Lachnospiraceae bacterium | reverse complement strand
TCCCGTCTTCCCGGATCGCCATATGCTCACAGATCTCTCCCATGATATCGCTGAAGGACTCGTTGATGGTTCCCTGTTCATTGCTGTAGACGCTGCCGGCCATTTCCGTTCCCGTCACGCCATGCGTGAACTCATGTGCAATGACATCCAGACATTCCTCACAATTGCCGATCGCGGAAGCGCCGAAACACATCCAGCCCTTGATATTGCCATAAGAGCAGGCGTTGTTGACATCCTGTCCATTCTCTTTCCAGTCTGTCAGAATCAGCATCGGGGTTCCGAACGTATCCGGTCCGTAGCATCCTAATTCGGCATAGAAATCATATGCTCTTCCATAGTTATACATCTCCAGCAGCTGATAGTCTTTCCACCCGCTGTTCGTCTGGGACGTGATAAACTGCAGATTGTAATCATTGTAGAAAAACTCGGTCCAGTCGGCGAGCAGGATCTTCCGGTCCACGTCTGCAAGGACATAACTGCCGTCCGCCTTGCTCTTTGCCACCGGAACCGTGATATGGCGTTTGGATCCGTCATATAATGTCACATCGCCTTCCCACGTTGCTGCTTCCAGATTTTCAAAATATATATCATTATTATAGGCTTCCCCGTTCGGATTCGCTGCGAGCGTCGTCGTCGGGTTGCAGAATAAATAATTTCCGGAATAGGTCACGATGTGCTCCAGATACGGAAGGTCAAAGGTTGTGTCCTCTTCCACTGCCGGGTTCGTGGTATAGATCGCATAGCAGTGATAATTAGACCCTGACTGTCTGGTTGCGATCACGTCTTCCTGGATATTGTCTTCAAAGATCTTATAAGATTTGCCTGGGAAGGTATTGGACATATAGGATTTCACGACATCCATCGCAGCGGCGGAACCGACTCCTTCACTGCTATCCGCGATTCCCAAATTCGGAACGACCGAAGAAGACAGACCGCAGACATAGCCGTCCGGATCAACGATCACGCGGATGGTCGCATACTGAACTGTATGAGATCCATACTTCTGCTGAATGACCCAGTACGTATATCCCTTCGGGTCTCTTTCCCCGAAGTTCGCGAAGAATTCACTGCCCATCCCGAATCCGATCAGACCCGCGATCTTTCTCATGGATTCGACGGCATCTTCCTGATTCTCCACTTTTCCTTCGTAATACTTGCCATTGATAAACGTCACATACCGGTTTCCGTCCTCATCCGGATCCCCGTATACGATTGTGGCTTTGCCGTCATTCATAGCCTGAATGTCATCCACGGTATACTGATCGGAAGTACCCTGTTTCGGGTCCCCGGTCGGTTTATCCGATGGCCGTAAGCTTCCCTGCTGATACTTCCCGCATCCGGAAAACACAAACAGAACGGTCAGGACCAGGACGATCACCAGATTGACTTTCTTTCTTTTGTTCATATACCTTTTCCTCGTCTTTCGTATACTGCCAAACCAGTTGTCATTGATACTACTAAATACTCAATTAAGTATATCATACAGAGACGTTCACGAAAACGCTTCTGACGCTTGCTTCTTCCTGCTGTGCCGTACGATCAACGGGATCGCCACAGCACACAACACAGCAAACCCACCTGCCAGCATAATGACAAAGCGGAACTTTGAATAATCACCCCAGAAAAGTGGGATCACCCAGTCGGCCACTCCCAGAACAGCTGTCCCGATCAGAATGAACAGGATGTTCTTCGGCCGGAGGATCTTCTTCAGCGGCATATCCGGGAATGCACATTTCATGACGATTGCATAAACCGCAAGAAGAACGAGTGCCGCAAGCACCCATTTCAGGACAATGCCAAGGATTGGATGCAGCACTGTACTCCAGGCGAGGCTCAGGAAATGTATGATCACCCATCCGATTGCCCACAGCGGAACACCGACCAGAGCCCGGATGGCTGCCGGCAACTGCAGGATCTTTTTCTTGATCCGGGCGAAGATGCTCTTCTTTTCCTCTTCCGGATTTTCATCGCCATCGGCTTCCGGGTCTGCATCATCCGCATCCAGATCCATCATCATGACGATCGGTGTTTCCTGTTGCCGGATGGTCTGTGTGTTTTTCTGCGTCAGCTCCTCCGGAGAATGGAAAAGACCGGCCAGAAGCACGCTGACGCTAAGACCAGCTGCCGTTGCTCCGCCGATCACCTTTTTCTTGATATTCTTCTTTTTCAGTTTTTCTTTCAGTTCTGTATTCATATCTTTTTATATATAGCATTATATCACTCCTGCGCGTTTACTAAAGCCCTTTTTCTCAATTGACAGGATACCCTTTTTTAGTGGATAATGTTATATGTTGTTTATGAATTTAGATTTATAAGGAGATAGCACATGAACGCATTAAAGAGATTTTCTCTTCTTCTTGCTTTTTGTCTGGCCTGTGTCCTCGTGTTAGCAGGCTGTGGCAAAAAAGAGCCAAAAGCGGAGATAAAAGGCAGTGTTTCCGGAAATACATATACCAACGCTTACTTGAATCTGAAATTCGAGGCACCTGATGGATGGACATTTGAAACAGATGCAGTACTGGCTGAGGATAGCAATGTTTCCGAAGACGATTATGTGAACAATTTTGTTTCCCTTGCGAACAGTAGTCAGATGTATGATATGGGCGCTGTACGCAATGACGGTACAAATATCAGTATCATTGTCCAATCTGGAAAAGGAATTAGTAGAAGTGCCCTCAAGCAGGCAGTTGAAGAATCTGCTTCTGGTATAGAGGAAACATTGAGGAAGGCGGGCGCAACTGACGTTTCCTGGGAAATGTCAGATACTTCCATCCCGCTTGATAATTATGTATGCCTTGAGGTTGCCTCCATTATCAGCGGGATCGGTAACCTCTATCAGAAACAAGTGTATGCACTGGTTGACGATTACGCTTGTGTCATTACCGTCACATGTGTTTCCACCAATGACTGCGATGAGATTTTCGGCTATTTCTCAAAACTGAAATAATTGTTTAAAGGCAGGTATCATATATGGGAAATTTAATTACAACTGAAAAAATCGTGAATATTCGGGATCTGGGCGGTATCCCTACAATGGATGGACGCCGCATCAAAGAAGGCTTCCTGTTCCGTTCCGGCGACCTTGGCAATGCAACAGATGCGGACAAGCAGCTGCTTACCGGTATGCTGGATTTAGTGGTGGACTTCCGTTCGCCGGAAGAGCGGATCGCAAAACCGGACCCGGATCTGGAAGGTGTCGAAAATGTCCATCTGCCGATCCTGGGAACCGAAGCGCAGAAAAACACGCATCCGCCGACAGCAAAGCAGAATCTGGCAGAAGTCTTTTCAGATCCGGTAAAGGTGCGCAGCGGCCTGCGTGGTGCATATGCCAAATTTGTGGAAAGCGAATTCTCGGTCAAACAGTATGAGCAGTTTTTCCGGCTCCTCGTGGAAGGAAAATACCCACGTGTTTTATGGCACTGCTCTGCCGGCAAGGACCGTACCGGATTTGCCGCTTTCATGATCGAATCGGTCCTTGGCGTAGACCGTGAGACAGCCATGGAGGATTACAAAGCCACAACCGGATACCTGGCCGGAGACCTGGAGAAGCTGAAAGAAAGCATCCGTAACACAGAAGAAGGTCTGACAGAAGAACATGAGCAGGCTTTGGAGTTTGCCTTCGAAGCAAGCGAATTCTATCTCTCTGCTGCCATCGAGAAAATGGACGAACTGTTTGGCGGCTTTGACGGTTATCTGAAGAACGGACTTCATGTCACGGACGAGGAAGTCGAACTTTTGAAGAAACGTTATCTGGAAGGCTAGTCATTAAGACATCAAAAAAAGATGGGCATATCAGATGCCCATCTTTTTTTTGTTCTTTTCATCCGCGATCATCTTCCTGCTTTTGTAAGTGTTGCGCCGGTGATCTTCTTGATGAACCACGGCTTACGAGGCGGTTCCTTAAATGGAACCGGTGCCTGAATGCTGCCATAACTTCCCATGCTGGTCATTCCTACTGACTGCCCCTGCAAAGGTCCGGCTACCATGATCAGAAGGCGTTCCGGATCGAATACCGGTACCGTTCCGCCCGGCTTGCAGTCGTCCTCGGTGAGGTTGGATAGACGTCCGCTCTTTGCGATCTCCAGCACGCTTTCCTTCAGCTCATCCTTCAGTTCATCCCATGGATACCGGCCATAATCGCCGATATATTTTGCCAGGGATTCTCTGGTAAAGCCTTTCTCTGCCAGCTCTCTCGCCTGCCCCGGATAGATGACCAGGATATAGTTGCGGTGACTGATGAGTGGAAATGCATTTGTTCCGCCAAACCCGAGTTTATGGATGTCGTGTGCCTGTTTGTTCGCAGATTCGAGACCGGACGGAAGAGCGCCGATTGCCCGCTCAGCCAGTCTGTCCAGATCTGCTTTCCAGCCGTATGTCCAGGTGCAGGACGGCAGCCGCGTGATCTCAAACGGCCAGTTGCCATCCACATGCAGGATCTCGTCGATCATGACAGTGCTGTCTTCTTTGTCGAATCCCAAGGTAACATGGAATGGCTCCCAAGGAGTATATTCATCACTTTCGGTAAAGGTCAGGTTGCAGTACCTGGAAGGATTGCCCTTCATGCCGCCATCGATGGAGAAATCCATCCAACCAAGATTGACAGCGCAAAGGCTAACAGCGCGGCCGATCGTACTGTTTGCGCGGCTGCCCGGCCCTAAGTATCCGAAGCCGGAATTCATTCCGATCTCTTTCGCGATCGGACCATTCACCTGGATCAACAGGTTTGTCGCACAGACAGTTGCGATCACGTGGAATCCGCCGAAATGCTCATCGCAGAGCATTTCCACCGCTGTGATGATAACTGGCAGATACTCCGGCTTTGCTCCGGCCATGACTGCATTTGCTGCAATCTTCTCGATG
>JAFZKG010000106.1 GCA_017553695.1 Lachnospiraceae bacterium | reverse complement strand
CTCGTAAAACGCGTGTATGCCGCTTAAAATGGTGCGGTCCGTACCGGTGCCGTCATCCAGCGTAAACTGCAGTAATTTCGTGGATTTTGGCACTGCTACGCAGTCTTTTACCTTGACTGCACGGAAGTCAGACTTGCTGAAGGTGTCAAAATCGACTTCTTCCTCAAAAAGAGGCTCGATCTTGACCTTGCTGAAGTCGATCATGCCGATCTGCTCGAGCTTTTCGCTGATCCTTCCCATCAGTTCCGCACCGAGTGTGGCGGCGACTGCAGCACCTGCTTTTGCAGCTCCCTCGAGGGCATCTTTTGCCTGGTCGAAAGCTTCCTGGACGTCCTCATCCGTGACTCCTTTTTCCTGCTTTTCGCCACCGAGTGATTTCATTGTCGGGAACAGCAGTACGTCGCGGATCGCCGGGCTGTTGGTCAGCAGCATGACCAGACGGTCGATGCCGTAGCCGATGCCGCCAGTCGGAGGCATACCGATCTCCAGCGCGTTCAGGAAATCTTCATCCGTATGATTTGCTTCTTCATCACCTGCTGCTGCCAGAGCATCCTGTGCCTTAAAGCGTTCTCTCTGATCGATCGGATCGTTCAGCTCGGAATATGCGTTTGCCATCTCCCATCCGTTGATGAACAACTCGAAGCGTTCCACATAGTCCGGCTCGTCCGGTTTCTTCTTGGTCAGTGGAGAGATCTCGATCGGATGGTCGATCACAAAGGTCGGCTGCAGAAGGTGCTCTTCCGCAAACTCCTCAAAGATAAGGCTTAAGATGTCGCCCTTCTTGTGATGCTCCTCGAACTCCACGTTTTTCTCTTTTGCGATGGCACGGGCATCTTCCAGTGTTTCCACCATATCCCAGTCCACGCCGGCATATTTCTTCACAGCCTCCCGCATCGTGATGCGTCCGAATGGCTGACCGAAATCGATCTCGATCTCACCATAGGTAAACTTTGTCGTGCCCAGCACTTCCTGTGCCACATGGCGGTACATATTCTCGGTCAGGTCCATCATGCCGTTGTAATCGGTGTATGCCTGATAGAGTTCCATCAGCGTGAACTCCGGATTATGGCGGGTGTCCAGACCCTCGTTCCGGAAGACGCGGCCAATCTCATAGACGCGCTCCATCCCGCCAACGATCAGTCTCTTCAGATACAGTTCCAGAGAAATACGAAGACGCAGGTCTTCGCCCAATGCATTAAAGTGTGTCTCGAACGGACGTGCTGCTGCGCCGCCCGCATTGCTGACGAGCATTGGCGTTTCTACTTCTATGAAGCCCTGACCATCCAGATAGCGCCGGATGGCGGAAATGATCTTCGATCTCTTGAGGAACGTATCCTTCACTTCCGGATTCATGATCAGGTCCACGTAACGCTGGCGGTAACGCAGATCCGTATTCGTGATACCATGATATTTCTCCGGCAGGATCTGCAGACTCTTGGTCAGCAGCGTGATCTCGGTCGCGTGAATAGACAGCTCGCCCGTCTTGGTGCGGAACGCATAGCCCTTCACTCCGTAAATATCGCCGATGTCCGACTTCTTAAACTCCGCATAGGCTTCTTCCCCGACAGAATCTCTTGCCACGTACACCTGGATATCGCCCGACAGATCGCGGATGTTGCAGAACGAAGCCTTGCCCATGACACGCTTGAACATCATGCGGCCGGCAATCGAAACATTGATCGGATCCGCATCCATGATGGCACGGCGTTCCTGATAATCCGCGTTGATGGCTTCTTTTACGGCTGCTTCATCCATTCCTTCCGTATTCAGCCGCGGACGGCCTTCCAGCAATTTGGCCTCATGCTCGCTATAAAGTTTCTTCACTTCTGCAGCATGATGCGTCTGGTCGTAGCGGGTGATCTGAAACGGATCTCTGCCTGCCTCCTGAAGTGCTGCCAGTTTTTCCCTGCGCACCTGCAAAAGCTGCCTGGTATCCTGCTGATTTTGATTATTCTGATTCTGTTCTGCCATTCCTTTATCCTCTCAAAAAACAGGGCGCTTATCCGCAGCGCCCCGATCAGTTACATATTTGCTTTCTGGATCTCCAGGACCCGAAGCCTCACATCTCCGTTCGGCGTGGTCACGGTCACGATCTCGTCCACTTCCTTATTCATAAGAGCGGCACCGATCGGCGATTCGTAGGAGATCTTCTTTTCACGGGAATTCACTTCCGTCGTGCTTACGATCTGATAAGTATATTCTCTGCGGGTCGACATTTCGCGGACCTTTACTTTGCAGCCGATGTGGATCCTGTCATAATCGATCTTGCGGGTATCCACGACTTTTGCGTTCTTGATCAGATTTTCCAGCTCATCGATCCTTGCCTCCAGATCGCGCTGCTCATCTTTCGCTGCATCGTACTCCGCGTTCTCGGAAAGATCCCCCTGCTCGCGGGCTTCTTTGATCTTTGCCGCGATCTCTTTCCGTTTATTGACTTTCAGATCTTCCAGCTCTGCCTGCAGATCTTTCAGATTCTGTTTTGTTAAAAGATTGACCTTTTCTTCCATACTAAAATACTTCCTCTCAAAAACATAATACACAGTTTAAAAAAACTGTTAAAAATAGAAAGGCCGGGTATTTTTCAATGCCGCGCGGCCTTCAAAATCGTGAGAATTATATATTACCTGCACCACTTTGTCAATGTTTCTTCCAGTTCCGCAAGGGTGCTGCAAAGGTTGATCTCGCGCCGGATGTTTGTCGCGTCTTTCTGGCCGGTCACATAATAACCCACGTGTTTGCGCATCTGGCGGATAGCCGCATGCTCCCCGCAAAAATCAATCAGCATCCGGCTGTGCCGCAGGATCATCGCCGTTACTTCCTGCATATCCGGCCGCGGCAGTTCCTCACCTGTCTCCAGATAATGCCGGACCTCCCGGAAGATCCATGGATTCCCTCTTGCCCCGCGCGCGATCATCACGGCATCGCACCCGGTTTCATCCAGCATCCGCTTCGCGTCTTTTCCGCTGTAAATGTCGCCGCTCCCCATTACAGGGATGGTGACCGCTTCCTTTACCTGGCGGATGATATCATAATCGGCATGTCCGGAATAATACTCCTCCCGCGTGCGCCCGTGCACCGCTATGCCTGCAGCTCCGGCATCCTCAGCCCGCTTCGCGATTTCCACCGCATTGATCTGATCGCTGCTGAATCCTTTTCTGATCTTGATGGTGACCGGTTTTGTCAGGATCTTCGTCATGGCCGACACGATCTTTGTGATCTGCTCCGGGTCCTTCATCAGTGCGGATCCCTCGCCGTTGTTCACCACTTTCGGCACCGGACAGCCCATGTTCACATCGAAAATATCATATGGACCGTCCTCCAGTTTCTTTGCCTCTTCTGCCATAAGATCTGCGTCACTTCCGAACAGCTGCACAGCGATCGGACGTTCATTCTCCGCCACTGCTAAGAGCGGCAGGGTGTTTTTGTTTTTATAAAAGAGTGCCTTGGCACTGATCATTTCCGTATACGTGAAAGAAGCACCCTGTTCTCTGCAGAGTGCCCGAAACGGCATGTCCGTGATCCCGGCCATGGGTGCCAGTATGAGTTTGCCGCATTCCACGTTTCCGATCTTCATGCGTTACTTGTTTTTGTCGTAGATGATCCGAAGGCCGTGCATCAACAGGTCCGGCTCCAGATACTGGATCGCGTCGGTCTTGGAATAGATGACGCTGCTCAGTCCGCCTGTTGCGATGACTTTGAACTTTTCCTTATCTTCATGGGATTCTTCGATCAGGCGGTGGATGATATATTCCGCCTCTCCGATGTGTCCGTACATGATACCGGCCTGAAGCGAGGTAATCGTATCCTTTGCCATGATTGTGCCCGGATCCTTGATCTCAATCTCCGGCAATTTTGCAGTACCGCCCCATAATGCCCTTGCACTGATCATGATGCCCGGACAGGTAACGGCTGATTCGAATACTCCTTCTTCACTGAAATAATCAAATTTGGTCGCGGTTCCGTAATCCACTACAATCACCGGACCGCCGTACATATTAAGTGCTGCCACACCGTCCGCAATACGGTCGGACCCGACTTCCTGCGGGTTTGTCTTGACCAGCCGGATGCCGGTCTTGGTTCCAGGCCCCACGATCATCGGCATTCTGCCGAGGAAACGGTACAAAGAATTGTTGAGCGCGTGCATGATATCCGGCACGACGGATGATACGATGATTCCCTGAATGTCTTTTTTGCCGATCCCGAAGCGGCCGGTCAGCCCTTCGATGGTCATGCCGAATTCGTCAGAGGTCCGCGGGGTCGCCGTAGTCAGCCGGAACGTATTCACGATCTGGTCGCCCTCAAAAAAAGCAAACTTGGTATTGGTATTGCCGACGTCGATTGCTAATAACATATTATTCCTCCACGGCCTTGTAATACTCTTCCAGCTGGGCAAAGAGTTCTGCTTTCTCTTTGCGCATCTGCCGGACCTTGAGTTCACTGCCGATCTCATCAAAATACATATCGTCATCTCTTGCCGTGACAACGATGTTCAGATCGCCCTGATCATTGAATTCCAGAATGATGATCCCGCTGACTTCCTGCACGAACAGCACGCACAGGATCTTCAGCTCATCTTTGATCTGCTGCGGGAGCACTTCATAAACAGGGTTCAGATAGAATTTCTGCTCGTAATAACTGGCTCCGCAAAGTACTTGTCTTTCCATGGGTTGAAATATAATACATTTTACACTTGTTTGCAAATGTGAAAACTGCCGCACTTCCATGCAGCAGTCGTGATCTTTGTATGGTTCTTTGTTTGTGCCGGCAGGTGTGCCGCATTAGAAATCGACGTACACGTCCAATGTCCCGGAAGCGCAGCCGCAGTCATATACGCAGCCTTCCTTGCCAAATGGGGTCGTGACGACGGTGCCCCATTCCAGATCGGAGGATGCCAGGCAGATCCGGTCATTCTCATCACAGACATATCCGTTTTCATCCACATGACGTCCCGGGATATCAAGACCGCCGCCCGGAAGCACGTTCTGCGAATACCAGGTCCAACGGAAGTCTCCTTCATAGATCACGCCCAAATAACGAAGTTCGTCTGCCGAATAGTAATTCTCATATTGATAATTTGTATTCCAGGTGCGGTCTGATCCTTCGTCCGCATCGTTGTCCTCGTCGTACTCTTCCTCGTCGTAGTCTTCTTCGTCGTAATAATCTTCTTCGTCTTCGTCCGGTTCTTCTTCAAAATCCTCTTCGTCCGGATCTTCCTCCGAAAGATCCGCCTCAGTTGGTTTTTCCTGTTCTTCCGCTGCAGCATCAACAGCCTTCTTTGTTTCTTTCGGAAGCTGCACTGCAACTGCTACACGTGAAACTTCTTCCAAAGAACTTCCGGCCGCAGCAAAAGAGGCGGCGGTGGAAAGTGCGTTCCCCTCCGCTTCTTTTTGTAATTGCGCGATGCCGGCTCCCTTTTCAAACGTGTGCTCACGCTCCGAAAAAGACATCACCACTACAGCTGCAAACATAGCAACGCTCACAGCTGTAAAGATGACTGCTGCCCTCATTTTTCTGGTGAAAGTTTTTTTCATTCCCCAGATCCTTTTTCCTAGTCACGTGTCTTTGTAACAAAATTGTTACAATTTTATTACGTGACGGGATTATAGAACAAGTAAAATTGCCTGTCAATGCTTATTTTTCAACATTTTTCGGCATTTCCGTATCTTGTGTCTGTTAACTTATTTTATCACTAAATATGGAAAGAAGTAAGAAATTTTTTTATGCGTCAGATCATCCCGTCCAGATAGAACAGGATCACGGCGCAGCTGACGGCGGCGTTCAGAGATTCCACTTTACCCTGCATCGGGATGCGGATCCTGCCGCTCACAGAATTCAGCACACTGGTCGAGATGCCCCTGCCTTCGTTGCCAATGACGACAGCGCGGAGCGGCGGATATTCAACTTCACGGAAGGAAACGGCTTCATCGAGCGCCGCTCCGTAGACAGTGAAGCCATCCATTTTCAGATCCTCGATCACGGACACCAGTTCGTCCACAACAAACGGGACGCGGAAGATGCTGCCCATTGTCGAGCGGATCGCTTTCGGATTAAACACATCCGCGCAGCCCGGGCTCATGATCACACCGCTAACACCGGCTGCCTCTGCAGTCCGCAGGATCGTACCCAGATTGCCCGGATCCTGGATATCATCCAGGAGAAGCAGCGTGCAGCTGCCTTCTTTATGAAGGGCATCTTCATGAAGACCTTTCAGCACATACTCCGGTTTCCGCACAACTGCCAGGATCCCCTGTGGATGCACGGTACCCGAAATGCTCTTGAAGACAGCGTCACTGACAACTTCTATTTTTTTAAACATGCGCAGATCCGTTTTGCCGAACGAATAAAAACTCTCGGAAAGGAAGACCTGCTCGACCCATGCCGGCGGCGCCTCAAGCACGAGGCGCTTGCCTTCCACCACAAAGAGTTTCCTTTCTTTGCGTTCTTTCGCGGATTCGATCAGTTTCCGCACGTTTCTGATCTGTGTATTATTCTTTGATGTGATCATACTTTCTTTGTCGTCACTTTTACGTTCTCTTCACCGAAGCGTCCGATCAGTACATCAATGAAGCCATCTCCCAGATTAAGGTCGTAAGACTGCGGCATTTTTTTGATCTTCTTTTCAGCCTTCAGATACAGGCGGATCGGAATATTGCCATGCAGCTCCGGCACGGTATTCAGGCTGTTGATGTAGCGCTCATGCTTCAGATAATCGTCCATGTCCGTGAACTGGATCCATAACTCCTGTCCCGGTTTCGCCACGCTTTGCTCTTTGGCTGGCCGGATTGCCGTTCTTTCATCCCAATCCGCTGCCGGGTCTGCTCTTCGTTCTTCGTCCGGACTCTCGCCCAAATGCACGGAACGTACCGGCGCCGCATCTGCCGGCCGGTCCAGAACGGACCTGCTGATCTGCTCCAGATCCAGGATCAGCTCCGCGATCAGCTTGCCGTCTGCATCTGAATCCACGGTGACCTTGCCCTTGATCAGGACTCTTCTGCCTTCCTGAATCAGCGGGCGGTTGCGCTCAAAGTCGGCCGGGAATACGATCACTTCCACGACTCCGTACAGATCTTCCAGAGACAGGAAAGCCATCGGCCTGCCGTTCCGCGCAGACTTATTGGTCACATGGGAAATAATGCCGCCAATCGTTGCATAGGACTGATCCGGTACGTTGACCTTACCTTCCTCGTCCATCAGGAAATCGATGCTGCGCGCCGTTGTCTTCTGCTTCAGTACGTCGCCATACGCATCCAGCGGATGACCGCTCAGATATATGCCTAGCACATCTTTTTCAAACTCCAGCAGGACTTCCGGTTCAAACTCGCCCACGTCCGGCACGCGGATCATGAACGCCGCCTTCTGGTCCTCCCCTGCGATGTCAAAGAAACTCAGCTGTCCGCTGACGTCGCTCTTCTTATCATTCGCCACTTTATCCATAACATCCATGTAGATGTGGATCAATTGCTTGCGGGTAAACCCGAGGGAATCGAACGCGCCTGCCTTGATCAGGTTTTCCACCGTCCGCTTGTTGATGTCTTTCAATGCCATGCGCTGGCAGAAATCGTAGATATCGCGGTATGGTCCGTGCTCCTTCCTCTCGGTCACAATATCATCGATCACGTTCCGGCCGACACCCTTAATGGCGGCGAGCCCATAACGAATGCCACGCCCGCGCGCGGTAAAGGACCCCTCTGCCTCATTGATATCCGGCGGAAGGATGTCGACAGAAAGGCTCTTGCATTCCTGGATGTATTCCCCCAGTTTGGACAGGCGGTCCATGACGGATGTCATGAGTGCGGCCATGAATTCTGTCGGGAAGTAGAACTTCAGATACGCGGTCTGATAGCAGACGATGGCGTAAGCAGCCGCGTGTGATTTATTGAATGCGTACTTCGCGAAATCCACCATATCATCGTAGATCTTGTTCGCAGTCTTTTCCGTGATGCCGTTCTTGATGCAGCCCATGACACCGGTTGCTTCATCACCATAGACAAAGCGCTTGCGCTCGGCCTGCATGACGGAATCTTTCTTTTTGGACATTGCCCGGCGCAGGATGTCGGCGCCTCCCAGCGAGTAGCCGGCCAGATCGCGGACGATCTGCATGACCTGCTCCTGATAGACGATACAGCCATAAGTCGGCTCAAGGATTGGCCGCAGCTGCGGGCAGTCGTAAACGATCTCCTTGCCGGAATTCTTTCCGGCTACATATTTCGGGATAAAGTCCATCGGCCCCGGCCGGTATAGAGCGATCCCTGCGATGATGTCCTCCAGACTCTGCGGACGGAGCTCACGCATGAAACTCTTCATGCCCGCACTTTCCAGCTGGAACACGCCCTCGGTCTTTCCGGCACCGATCAGGTCTAACACATTTTTATCATTGTAATCGATCTCATTCAGGTCGATCGAAAGCCCCATATTCGCCTGGATCATCTGCAGCGCGTCCCGGATCACCGTCAGCGTGCGGAGCCCCAGAAAGTCCATCTTCAGAAGGCCCAATTCTTCCAGCGTGGTCATGACGTACTGCGTCACGACGGAACCGTCCGACCCGCGGGAGAGTGGCACATATTCCATGATCGGCTCACGCGAGATCACCACGCCGGCGGCATGCATGGATGAATGCCGCGGCAGTCCCTCCAGACGGCGGGACATATCGATGAGGTTTTTGATCTGCGGGTCCGTCTCATATGCCCGCTTCAGCTCGTTATTCTTCTCCAGGGCCAGATCGATCGTGATATTCAGTTCGGCCGGGATCATCTTCGCAATCTGGTCCACAGCGCCATATGGCATATCGAGCACGCGACCCACGTCGCGGATGACGTTCCGGGCGGCCATGGTGCCGAAGGTGATGATCTGTGCCACTTTGTCTTTTCCGTATTTCTCTGTCACGTAATCGATGACTTCCCCGCGGCGCTCGTAACAGAAGTCCACGTCGATATCCGGCATGGACACACGCTCCGGATTCAGGAACCGCTCGAAGATCAGACTGTAACGGATCGGGTCGATATCGGTGATCTCCAGACAATAGGAAACCAGACTGCCGGCCGCACTGCCACGCCCCGGCCCGACCATAATGTGATTCTTTTTCGCGTAGTGAATGAAATCCCAGACGATCAGGAAGTAGTCCACATAACCCATCTGCTTGATGGTGGTCAGTTCATAATGCAGGCGCTCTTCATGGATCTGGTAATTCTCATAGCGTCTGCGCAGTCCCTCCTCACAGAGGCGGGTCAGATATTCCTCCGCGGTGAAACCGTCCGGCACATCGTACTTCGGCAGCTTCTGCACGCCGAACTCGATCTCCACGTTGCACCTTCTTGCAATAATCTCGGTGTTCTGGATCGCCTCCGGCGCATAGCGGAAAAGCTCGGTCATCTCTTCCGGGGATTTCAGATAATACTGGCCGCCTTCATACCGCATACGGTCTTTATCGTTGACCTTCTTGCCGGTCTGGATGCATAGCAGGATATCGTGCGCCTCCGCGTCGGTGTCATAGGTATAATGCACATCGTTTGTCGCGATCAGCGGGATCTTCAGCTCATCACTCATCCGAAGGAGCTGCGAATTGACAGTCCGTTGTTCGGCCATGCCGTGATCCTGCAACTCCAGGAAGAAGTTGCCGCGCCCGAATAATTTCTGCAGACGGAGGGCCTCATCCACGGCCTCCTGATAGCGTCCGCGGAGCAAAAGTTTCGGAATGATGCCGGCCAGGCAGGCGCTGCTGGCGATCAGGCCTCTGCTGTATTTCTGCAGTGTCTCGTAATCCACGCGCGGCTTGTAATAAAAACCCTCCGTGAATCCGGTGGACACGATCTTCATCAGATTGTTGTAGCCCTCATTATTTTCGGCCAATAAAACAAGGTGATAATAACGATCATCACCTTGACTTAACTCACGGTCGAATCTCGAACCGTTCGTCACATATATCTCGCAGCCGATGATCGGTTTGATCCCCGCTTCCTTGGCTGCTCTATAAAAATCGATCACGCCATACATGGCTCCGTGGTCAGTAATCGCCAGACTGTCGCATCCGAGTGCTTTTGCCTGGGCTACCATTTCCCTGATCTTGCCGGAACCGTCCAGAAGGCTGTACTCCGTGTGGACATGCAGATGCGTGAATGCCATTGTTACTCCTTAGAAGTCAGATATTTTTCCAGTCCTTTTACCGCTTCTGCCTCATCCGCGCCGTCTGCAGCGATGACGACTTTTTCTCCCTGTGCAATGCCCAGGCTCATCATGCCCATGATGCTCTTGGCATTGACTCTTTTATCCCGGTACTCGACAAAAATAGAACTGTCATATTGGCTGGCGACCTGAACAAACACTGCCACAGGCCGTGCCTCAAGACCTTTTGCAAGTTCGATCCGGATTTCTTTTTTGATCATTTTCTCCTCCTGAATCTATCGGTTGTGCTTCTGTTCTCTTAATTGGTCTGCGATCTCGCTTAATTTGCGGAGACGATGGTTGACGCCGGATTTGCCCAGCGGCGGGTCCAGCAGCTGTCCCAGTTCTGCCAGCGGGATCTCACTATGTTCCAGTCGGACTCTGGCGATCTCCCGCAGATTATCATCGAGGGCATCCATACCAAGAGTCTCTTTGATGTAATTGATATCTTCGATCTGCTTCATGGAAGCAGTGATCGTCTTGTTGATGTTGGCCGTTTCGCAGTTGACCTGGCGGTTGACGCTTCCCCGCACCTCCCGGACGATCCGTATGTTCTCGAAATTCATCAGGGCTTTCGGCGCTTCCATCACGTTCAGGATGTCTGCGATATCGACCCCTTCTTTCAGGTAGAGGACCGGTCTTTCACGCCTTTTTGTAAGCTTCGGATGGATGTCGAAACTCTCCATCAGAGCCTTCAGGAGATCCGCCGTTTTTATGTCTCCGGCAGCGATCTCGAAATGATAACTTTTCGCGGGATCACTGATGGTCCCCTTGGCCAGAAACGCTCCGCGCAGGAAGGCGCGCTTGCTTTCTGTCTCCTTTACAAGGTCCTCCGGATGCTCCAGTTCCTCGTACTCCAAATTAATATTAAAGGTTTTTTTCAGGGATGTAAAGGTGTAAATAAACGCCCCTCGCGCGAAATCCCTGGACACATTTTTCTCATCCAGAAGGATCAGCGCGGCCAGCTCCGCCTTCTGGGAATTCTTCTTTTTTGTATAATGCTGAATCAGTTCTTCCTTTATTTCTGCGGAGAAAGACATGACAGGATCTTTACCTCACATTCCAGCTGCACATGGAATTTTTCGTCTACCGTCTTCTGCACATAGGCGATCAGATCCAGCACATCCTGTGCCGACGCACCGCCTTTGTTGATAATGAATCCCGCGTGCTTTTCCGAGACCTGCGCACCGCCAATGGAATAACCTTTGAGCCCCGCATCGCTGATTAGTTTGCCGGCAAAATAGCCTTCCGGCCGCTTGAATACAGAGCCGCAGCTCGGATACTCCAGCGGCTGCTTCTCCTGGCGGCGTGACGTCAGATCATCAATCTTTGCCCGGATGGCTTCCGGATCCCCTTGCTGCAGCTTCAGTGTTGCTCCGAGAACAATCAGCTCTCCGGCAGAACAAAGGCTCCTTCGGTAGGCGAACTCCATCTCTTCATTTGTTTTTTCCAGGATCTCGCCGCTCTTTGTCATGAGGCGGACTGACTGCACGATATCCTTCATCTCGCCGTCATAGGCCCCGGCGTTCATGCAGACCGCACCGCCCAGACTGCCCGGGATGCCGGACGCGAATTCAAATCCGGTAAGGGATGCCGCAAGGATCTGCTCCGAGAGATCCTTCAGCAGGATTCCCGCTTCCGCATATACCTCTTCCCCGGTGATGGTAACATTCTGCATGCTGCGGATCTCAATGACCGCGCCGTCATAGCCCTCATCCGGGAAGATCAGGTTGGAACCGTTTCCCTTGATATAATACGGATACTGCTCTGCCTCCAGCGTTGTCAGGAGAAACCGCAGATCGTCCTCGCTTTTCGGCAGAAAGAAGTAGCGGGCCGGACCGCCGACCTCCATAGAGGTGTGCAGCCGCATCGGCTCGTTCTCCAACAGTGCATCTACTCCGATCTGCTCTCTGATATTCTGTAATGTATTGTCGTTTAATGCCTTCATTGATTTTCTTCTCTGTTACGCATCCGGATCTCTTCCGACACACGGTCGCACAGCTCCTGTGCAGCATTGTAGCCCATTTGTTTCTGTCTGTGGTTCACAGCCGCAGTCTCGATGATGATGGCCAGGTTCCGGCCCGGACGGATCGGGATCGTATATTTCACCAGATCAACGCCCAAGATCGTCTGATACTCTTCGTTCAGTCCCAGCCGGTCGTAACTCAGCTGCCCGTTCCACTCCTCCAGATTGATGACCATGTCAATCGGCGAGTATTCCCGGACACTCTCTACGCCGTACAGGGATTTGATATCGACCACGCCGATGCCCCGAAGCTCCACCAGATGGCGGGTAATCTCCGGCGCCCGTCCGAACAGGACGTCTTCATCTACTCGCAGGATCTCGATCACGTCATCCGCAACCAGACGGTGACCCCTTTTTACTAGCTCGATCGCTGTCTCGCTTTTACCAATGCCGGATGCGCCTGTGATCAGGATGCCCTCGCCGAAGACATCGACCAGAACACCGCTGATGGTCTCGGACGGTGCCAACTGCTGGTTGATCCACCGGATGATCTCCACGATGACCAATGCCGTGGTGTGTTTGGAGGAAAGCACCGGGACATTATGTTTATGCGCCAGCTCCAGAGCCTCCGGATCCGGCTGGATCCCCCGCGCGATAATGATGCCCGGAACCTCGTAGGAGAACATCTTCTCAAACCGCTCCTTCCGCTCCTCCGGGGTCAGCGTCTGGAGATACATGTCCTCCGCGCGTCCCATGACCTGGATCCGCTTATTATCAAAGTAATCATAGAAGCCTGCCAGCTGGAATGCCGGCCGGTTGATTGCCCGGTGATAAACCTTGACCTGGCTCAGATCGATCTCCGGCGTCAGGTTCGTCAGGTCCAGCTTTTTTGCGACTTCTTCCAATGTGACATATGTTCTTGCCAATTTGATACCTCTTATTCTTTCTGGCCCGTTTATGCGATGGGCTCCACGGCTTTTGACCAAGCCGTTTATAAACAATTTATTTTACTATGGAATCAGAAATATCTCAACCGCCAGCACTCGGCATAGCCGCTCTTTTCGCTTTTTCCATAGAGACCGATCTGTCCCTCTATGTTATACTTACAACATGAAAAAGATCACCATCGGGATAATTGCACACGTGGATTCGGGAAAGACCACGCTCTCAGAATCCATCCTGTTTCAGACCGGCGTCATCCGCCAGTTTGGACGGGTGGATAAGGGCGCTTCTTTTTTCGATAACGATGCGCTGGAGCGGGAGCGCGGGATCACGATCTATTCCAAGCAGGCCCGGTTCACCCATGGGGATACGTCATTCACGCTGATCGACACGCCGGGGCATTCCGATTTTTCCGCAGAAACCGAACGCACCCTGCAAGTCCTGGATTATGCCATCCTGCTGATCAGTGCCACGGAAGGGATCAAAGGCCAGACGGAGACGCTCTGGCGCCTCCTTGGGGATTATCAGATCCCGACATTTCTTTTCTTTAACAAAATGGATCAGGACGGTGCTGATAAGGACCGTTGTCTGAAGCTCGCGGCGGATCTTTCCAAAGACCGGACCCGCGACTTCACCGATATCGGCACGCCTGCTTTTTATGAAGACTGTGCTCTGTGTCAGGAAGCAGCTATGGAAGAATTCCTCGAGACGGGCCGGCTCTCAGCGGTAACCCTTGCGCAAATGATCTGCGCACGCAAACTCATCCCTTGTTTTTTCGGCTCGGCTCTGCTGCAGGAAGGCGTTACAGAACTGCTTTCCGCCCTGGATGCCTATACCATTATGCCGGACTATCCGGAGGAATTCTCCGCGCGTGTTTATAAGATCGGGCGTTCCGAGGATCATCAGCGGCTCACTTTTGTCAAGATCACAGGAGGGTCGATCCGGACGAAAAGTCTATTAAAAGATGGCGATGGGGAATCCAAGATCAATCAGATCCGGCTCTATTCCGGCAGCAAATATCAGATCACGGACCATGCTGAGGCAGGAGATGTCTGTGCTTTCACCGGCATTTCGGAAAGTTTTGCCGGAGAAGGATTCGGCACGAAAGAAGAACCGATCCGGCCGCTCCTGACCCCGGTCTTAAGCTACCGCGTCCGTCTTCCATACGGCACGGATGCCGTCAAAGTGCTGCCGTATTTCCGCATGTTGGAAGAGGAAAGCCCGGAACTTTCCGTCCTTTGGGATGAGGAGAAGAAAGAGCTGGCGGTGTCAGTCATGGGAAAGGTTCAGCTGGAGATTCTGACGACTGTCCTGAAAGAACGCTTTGATCTGGATGTGACATTTGATACCGGTGAGGTCCTGTACCGCGAGACCATCACAAAGCCTGTAACCGGTGTTGGCCACTTTGAGCCGCTGCGCCATTATGCGGAAGTCCATCTGCGGATGGAACCGTTGGAAGAAGGCAGCGGACTTGTTTTCGAAAGTGCCGTGAGCACGGACCGGCTGGCAAAGAACTGGCAGCGGCTGATCCTGACACATCTGATGGAACGTACACATAAAGGCGTCCTCACCGGCTCGCCGATCACGGATATGAAGATCACACTGGTGAACGGCAAGGTGCACCTGAAACATACGGAAGGCGGCGACTTCCGGCAAGCCACCTACCGGGCTGTCCGTCAGGGATTGATGATGACAGAGTGCCGCCTGCTGGAGCCTTTCTACCGCTTTACACTGGAACTTCCTTCCGAACAGGTAGGACGCGCGTTAAATGATCTGGGACTGATGAATGCGGAGTTCTCTGCTCCGGACCTGGATCCGTCGAAAGGGACTTCTCTTATTTCCGGCCGTGGTCCGGTAGCCGCGTTAAAAGATTACCCGGCGGAGATCGCCGCATATACGAAGGGACTCGGCATTCTCACGTTTTTCCCGGATGGATATGGTCCTTGTCATAATGAGGAAGAGGTCATTGCCCGCATTGGTTATGATCCGCTTCGCGACGTACGGAACCCGGCAGATTCGGTGTTCTGCAGTCACGGCGCAGGCGTGATCGTGCCATATGATGAAGTATACGACCATATGCATCTGGATCTGGATGGACGGGAACGCTACAGAGAAGTAGAAAAAGGTCCTTCCACCTCCCGCGTGGTTTCTTCTGTTCCTCTGGGAACAGAAGAGATCGATAAAATCATTGCCGGCATCTCCCGGACCAATGCAAAAGAGAGAAAAGATGCCGAATGGAAAAAGAAATACGGTGATGCTGTCACCGGAAAAACATCTCTGCCGGATTATGTGAAGTCGGCACCGGGGATTGCCCCGTTTTCCTTTGAAGATGCGGAGATCGTCCTTGTGGATGGTTATAATGTAATCTTTGCGTGGGAAGATCTGACTGCCCTCGCAAAAGAGAATATCGATGCCGCAAGGGATTCCCTGATCGATACGTTATCCCGGTTCAAAGCAATGACAGCCGCAGATGTCATCGTCGTATTTGACGCCTACCGGGTCAAAGGCCATAGTTCCGAGCATTCCATCTTTCAGGATGTGCGCGTCGTCTATACCGATGAGGATGTGACCGCGGACCAGTATATCGAACACTTCACGAATGCTCTGGCCAAAAAAACAAAAGTTGCCGTCGTTACTTCAGACGGCACTGAACAGATCATCACAAGAGGACACGGGTGCCGTCTCATTTCTTCCCGGGAATTCAAAAACCGGATCGACAGTCTGTCCACCCGGTTTAATGAAAAATTCAATGTTCAGCAAAGAAGCTGATTACACTCTGAGCTGCCCTCTCGTTCATCCCTTCCACCTGAAGTAATTCTTCCAGGCTCGCCTCCTTGACCTTGTCAATGGATTTGAAATGACGGATCAGCGCCAGCCTGCGCTTTGGACCGATGCCCGGAATGTCATCGAGGACCGAGTGTACCTGTCCTTTGGAGCGGAGGTTCCGGTGGTATTCGATCGCGAAGCGGTGCGTCTCATCCTGGATCCTGGTCAGGAGCCGGAACGGATCCTTCGTGCGGTCCATCGTATATTCCTTCCCCTCATAGAAGAGTCCTCTGGTGCGGTGCCGGTCATCCTTCACCATGCCGCAGACAGGGATGTTAAGCAGCCTGTCATCCGCGCCATTCTCCACAAGTTTTGCAATGGCTTCTTTTACAGAATGCACCTGCCCCTGCCCTCCATCGATCAGAAGCATATCCGGCATCGTCCATTCCGGATGCTCCAGCCGCCTGGTGATGACCTCTGCCATGCTGGCATAATCGTCCGCGCCGACAACGGTCTTGATCCGGAACTTCCGGTAATCATTTTTCTTTGGTTTTCCGTCTTCGAACACGACCATCGAGCCGACGGACAGATAACCGGAAATATTGGAAATATCATAGGATTCCACTCGTCGCGCATAATTGATCCCCAGCATCCGGGATATCTCCGTGACTGCGCCTTTCGTGCGGACTTCCTCTTTCTTCACTTTTTCTTTATCCTGCTCCAGGACCATCCGCGCATTCTGCTCGGCCAGTTCCACCATCTTTTCCTTCTTTCCTTTCTGCGGGATCAGAAGGCTGACCTTTCTGCCGGCTTTCTTCTGCAGCCACGCCTCAATGGTCTCCTTATCCTCGATGTCGGACGGCAGCAGGATCTCGGATGGCAGTTGTGGCGAACCACTGTAATACTGCTTGATGAAACTGGATAAGATCTCGCCGTCGCTTTCCTCCGGCGCCAATGTCAGATAAAAATGCTCCCGGTCCAGAAGTTTCCCGCGACGAATGAAAAAGACCTGCATGATCGCCTCGAATCCTTCGCGGCACATGCCGACCACATCCCTATCCTCGCCCGGGGCATACTCCATCTTCTGGGCAGCCGCGACCTTTGTCGCGGAATCGAGCAGGGACTTCCACTCGCCGGCTTTTTCATACTCCAGCGCATCAGACGCTTTCTTCATTTCCGTTTTGATATAGGTCAGAATCTCTTTGGAACTGCCCTCCAGGAATTTCCGCACGGCGTCGATGCGCGTTGCATACTCCTCCGCGGTGATCTTCCCTGCGCACGGCGCATCGCACTTGCCGATATGATAATTCAGGCATGGACGTTCCTTGCCGATATCCCGCGGGAGCACACGGGTACAGGTCTTCAGATGATATACATGGTTCAGCAGGCTGATCGTATTCCGCACCTCATAGACATTCGGGTACGGGCCATAGTACTTTTCTTTGTCTTTCCGGATCTTGCGCGTAAGCTGCAGACGCGGAAACGCTTCTGTGACAGAGAGACGGATATACGGATAGGTCTTGTCATCTTTCAGCCGCGTATTATACCTCGGATGATGTTCCTTGATCAGATTATTCTCCAGGATCAGCGCTTCCACCTCGGAATCCGTGACAATATATTCAAACCAGGCGATCTGGCTCACCATTCTCTCGATCTTCGGTGAGTGTTTCTGCCCGTTCTGGAAATACTGACTGACCCGGTTTTTCAGACTCTTGGCCTTACCAATATAGATGATCTCATCCCGGCTGTCATGGTGGATATAAACGCCCGGTCTGGACGGGAGTTTTTTTAATTCTTCTGAAATATCAAACATTTTCTTCCCTTTTTCTGATGATGATAATTTAATAAAAATAACGTGTAAAATCAAGTCAGGATATGTTATAATACTTCCGCTTTTCAAAGTAATTACGGAAAGGTGACATTATGGAAAAAAGAAACCCGAATCATACCGTCGGATCCATACAGGATATTTTTGATGAGGCCCTTGAGCTTGACGAAGAAGCACTTGAGGACCTGATCAATGATACCGCTCTTCCGGAGGAGATGCGTTCACCGATCATGGACGAATTTGAAGCAGACCCGACTTTTTACGATGAGCAGGTCATCAATGTCCCGATCATTGAAAATCCCGGAATGAAGAAAGTATCTGCTTATCCAGACACAAAGATCTATGATCATCTGTTTTCTTTTGATGACGATCTGATGCTGGATGAGGAGTTTGATGATGATACATATGTACCGGAAGAGAACTACCTTCCGGAGTATGATGCTATGCCGGAAGAGATCCCGCTCCCACAGGAAACCCCTGCTCCGGCCGCACAGCCGGCACGTCCGGATGCTCCTGTAAAAAAGAAAACCGGAAAGAAGCCTCCAGTCAGAAGAGCCGGCCAGGTAAAAGAAGAACCGGTGATCCCGGAGGAAGAGGTCTTTCCGGAAGAAAGCATTACAAAAGAAACTGCGGAGAAAGCTCCGATCCGTAAGAAACCACGTGTGAAAAAGGCCGGGGAAGTGGCAGCCAAAGCAGCTCCTGCCCTCGAGGCGGTTCCGATCAAACCGGCAAAACCGGTTCCGTCCGGAAAACACGCCCCGTCAAAAGCCGGATCTGCAAAACCGGAATCAGCCAAGACTGGTTCCGCAAAACCTGGTTCCCCGAGACCGGAAACCGCCAGAAATCATTCCGCAAAGCCGTCATCAGCAAAAACTGCCCCGGCAAAACCGGCTGCGCCAAAACCGGTTCCGGAACCGGAACAGGATACTGTGGATCTGATCACCTGGGATGATGATTCCGCTGCCAAGATCGCGCGGAAGAAGGCTGCGAAAAAAGCAGGTAAATTCCCATTCCTGGGCGGACTGAAAAAAAAACTATTCGAGAAATGACCGTAAAGAAAAAACCGGCTAAAAAGCCGGCCGGTGCGAAACGCTTCCTGTTCGTAGCCATTCTGATCGTTGCCGCAGGCGCGTTCATTTTTTCCGGCATCAAACTCATTTCAATCTATAGCAGTTATAGAAAAGGCTCAGACACCTACGATTGGATCGAGGATCTCTCAATGCGGGATCCTGTTACACCGACCTCCGGAGAATCACAGCCGGAGGAGCGTCCGGAAGATGTCTACTTTAATGTTGCTGCATTACAAGAGGTCAATTCAGACGCGGCCGGATATCTGTATGCGAAAGATGTCCTTTCCTATCCGGTCGTCCAGGGCACCGACAATTCCTACTATCTGAAACATCTGTTTGACGGAACTCCGAATGACTGCGGCTGTGTTTTCATCGACTGCAATATTCCGGAAGGATTCGAGGCACGCAACTGCATCCTCTACGGGCATGACATGAAAGACGGCTCCATGTTTGCGCATCTGCACTACTACGCCGACGAGGAATATTACCAGTCGCATAAAGAGTTCCACGTTTTTACAGAAGATCATCATTATATCTATAAAGTCCTGTCTGCCTTTACAACAAAGACAGACGGCTATGTCTATACACACTATTTTTCCGGAGACGAGGATTTCGTGGACTTCCTGTATCTGGTCGCCGGCTCCTGTCCGTATGAAACAGATTACGGCGAGCTGACAGCAGACAGAAAGGTTATCACCATGTCCACCTGCGTGGGCAATAATGATAACCTTCGTTTCGTTGTTGTTCTGATCCGGGATCGCGAGATCTTTAATCTCTCCTGATCATTCCTGTTTAGTTTAATCCGTATGCATGACCCAGGGCTTTGATAGCAGGCGCTGCACGGACGATCATGTCATGATCCACGCAGTACGCGAAGCGGACATAGCCAGGACAGTCAAATGCTGCGCCGGCTGAGCAAAGGACGTGAAATTCGTCTTTTGCTTTTCTGACAAATTCGTGGTCATCCTCGATTGGCGTCTTCACAAACATATAGAAGGTACCCTGCGGATTCGCATACTCAAAACCGCCTGCATCCATCGCATCCATCAACGCTTTCCGGTTCTTCGCGTAAACACTCACATCGGTACGTTTATCCAGTACCTTGATGATCGCAAGCTGCTGCAGGGACGGTGCATTGACACAGCCCAGCACGCGGACGCCGATGGAAGATGCCGCGATAATACGCTCGCTCTCCTCTGCCTCATCCGGGATCAGCAGGTATCCGATCCGTTCACCAGGCACGCTCATGGACTTGCTGTAGGAATAACAGACCAGTGTGTTTTTATAATAATGAGTAAGGAATGGGACTTCCACGCCATCGTAGACGATCTCCCGGTATGGCTCGTCAGAGATCAGGAAAATCGGACGACCGTACTTTGCCTCTGCTTCTTCCATGACCTTTGCCATTGCCTTGATCGTTTCTTCATCATAGACGACACCTGTCGGATTGTTCGGGTTGTCGATGATGACCGCGCGTGTTTTCTCATTGATGGTAGCTGCAAAGGCATCCATATCCGGCAGAAATGTTGGCGGATTCGGCGGGACCACAGCTGTCACGCCGCCAAAGTCAGCGATGTAGTTGCGGTACTCCAGAAAGAACGGCGCAAAGACAACTACTTCATCTCCCGGATTGATCAGTATCTTCAAGGCGACGACCAACGCATTTGCAGCGCCAACCGTCATCGTGACATTCTGCATGGCGAAGTTTGTACCAAAGCGTTTGTTCAGGTCCTCCGCGATTGCTTCACGGGAGATTTCATATCCTGCATTACTCATATAGCCGTGCAGCATCATGGAATCAGTCGTGTCGATCACTTCCTTCATAGCTTCATTCAACTCTGGCGGTGCCGGAGTGGACGGATTGCCAAGACTGAAATCATACACGTTTTCCGCACCGAATTCCCGGCGCATTTTCTTGCCTTCCTCAAACATTGCCCGGAGTGTCGACCCCGTTGCAAGTAAGCGCTCCATTTCTGTTGAGATTACCTTACTCATATATTTTTTCCTTTCCTGATTTTTATCACATACCATTTGGCATCCAATGCTGCCACAAGGTCACCATGTGCGTAAAATTCAATTGCTCCTGTCACCTCATTTTTCCGGAATTCATCCGTGAAGAACGGTCTTCCGTTCTCCGGCACCTTCAGGATCTCTTCCTCTTCCAGAAGGAATTCGATCTCGGCCGACGTGGTCGTATAGGAAAGTTCCGGATATGTGACCAGGATCTTCCGGATGCCGCCATCCTCGCCGAAGTGATCCTCCTGCATGCCCCCCAGTCTTCCCAGGAGTTCGCGAAAACTGAGCCGGGATAACTTCAGATACTGGTCGTTAGTGCCGCGTTTTTTATAGATCGTCACCTTCACCGGAAGGCGGGATTCATACATCTGATTGATAAAGATCGGATAATCCGCCTTCAGTTCCGTGCGGTTCGGATCGATCCCCAGTTCTGCCTGCATCGTCTCGATCTTCATGTTGACCCGCGCCAGCAGGACGTCATCACCGAAGTATTTATACGGCCTGCGTTTCTGGAGCGCATATCTTGTTTCCAGATAAAAACGGAATGCATCACGGTTGCCGAGGCCATACAATAGTCCTTCTTCGCTGGCTTCTCCCATGCGGAAAGCATATTCTGCGAACCGGCTCTCAAAGATCCCGTGACAGATATCATCGGTTGTTTCCCGATAGCCTGTCACCAGCATCTCGACACCCATGTCAATATTCTTCCGGATGCCTGTGCCGTGGATCAACATGTCCGCTACCATATAGATGCTCTCGTCGATCCCATCCAGTGCCGCATAGGAAAAATACTGAAATGCCCGTTCCGGTTCTGAAACGCCCTGGTTGGTCCGGCCATAGAAATAGATATACCCCAGTCCGTTGGCGGCTGCCGGGTCGCCGGTCTTCTCGAATAATTCCAAAAGAAGCTTTTCTGACTTATTCCAGTTCTGGCGGTAGCAGGCATTGCCTTTGTAATAACTCCACGCCAGAATCCGGATCGCCGTCACGTCGCCAAGGCGGTACAGCTTCTTCACAAAATCCTTGAACAGTGCCCTTTCTTCCGGCGTTGCTTTTCTCAGATCTTCGTCCTGTTCGTAGGAAGACACCACGTGCCGCATCTGCGAAGGGCTGTAGATCCACGCTCCCTGCGGCTTTCCTTTGCAATAGAGATAGGAGTCGATCCGCTCGATGATGTCGTTGCAGATCATGAAATAGGCACTTTCCTCCAACATGACCCGGTTATTATCCGGCTTGTCCCAGAGCGGTTCTTCATCAAACCGGACCAGAAACTGTTCCACGTCTTCCTTCCGTCCGAAACGTTCCTCCAGTCTCCAGTAAAGTTTTTCCGTCATGCCGAAAACTGTGGAGAAGATCTCTTTCTCATCCTTCGGGAAATCAGAAAACAGATTCTCGTCGTATTTGATGGAAATATTCAGGTCCTCGTAGAACACGTTCAGGATGATCCAGAACCATTCCTTGAACAGCGGAAGAGGATCTTTCTGTTTATTGATATTGACCAGCGCCTTTTTGATATCGGTCGCCATCATGGTGTAGCGGCGCTCCGCTTTCAGGTTGAACTGCGGAAAGACCTGCTCCGCGAAATCATCATAGGTGATTTCCGCACGGACTAATGCACGGAGTTGTTTCTGATCCAGCACGTATGGATCGAGCTTCTGCATGGATGTCTCTTCCAGCATGACGATCGCGTCTTTCGGCAGATCGTCTTTTCCGCCGGCAAACTCATTTTCATACAGGATCACGCCATATTCGCCGCTCTTCTTAAGGATCGCGATCTTCGCCACCCTTCCCTCGTATTCTCCGTATTTGATTCTGATCCAGTCACCTGATCTGAATGGTTCCATATATCACTCAATGGCCGGCGCGCTTGCGCAGGCGGGAATCCAGGATCCGTTTCCGGATCCGGAGTGATTGCGGTGTTACTTCCAGAAGTTCATCTGTATCGATGAACTCCAACGCCTGTTCCAGGCTTAAGATCCGTGGCGGAGTCAGCTTCAGGGCTTCGTCCGCACTGCTGGACCGGGTATTGGTCAGATGCTTCGTCTTGCAGACGTTCACTTCGATGTCATCAGATTTTGCATTTTCTCCGACAACCATGCCCGCATAGACTTTTTCACCTGGACCGATGAATAATGCGCCGCGCTCCTGCGCCGCGAAAAGACCATAAGTGACAGCCTCGCCCGGCTCATAGGCGATCAGAGATCCCTGATTCCGGTAAGCGATGTCACCCTTGTATGGTTCGTAACCGTCAAAGATCGTATTGATGATGCCGGTTCCTTTTGTATTGGTTAAGAACTTTCCGTGGAAGCCGATCAGACCGCGGGCTGGGATGGAAAACTCCAGCCGCACGCTGCCGTCCGAAAGGGTCGACATATTTAACAGGTTCCCTTTCCTCTCCGAGAGCATGCTGATGATCGTGCCGGAAAACTCTTCCGGAACATCCACGACCGCCTGCTCCATCGGTTCCAGTTTCTTTCCGTTTTCGTCTGTTTTATAAATGACTTCTGCCTTGCTGACCGCAAACTCATAGCCTTCGCGCCGCATCGTCTCGATCAGAATGGACAGGTGCAGTTCGCCTCTTCCCGAGACTTTGAAGGTATCCGTGTTATCAGTATCCTCCACGCGGAGGGAAACGTCAGTATTCAACTCCCGGTAAAGGCGTTCCCGGATCTGACGGGAGGTACACCACTTACCTTCTTTTCCGGCAAGCGGACTGTCGTTAACAATGAAGTTCATGGAGATCGTCGGCTCCGAGATCTTCTGGAACGGGATTGCCTCCATACCGTCTGCACAGATGGTATCACCAATCTGCAGATCCGCGATGCCGGAAAGCGCCACGATGTGGCCGACACCGGCTTCCTTCACATCCACTTTCTCAAGTCCTGCGAACTCGTACAGTTTTGTGATCTTGACCTTTTCCCTGGTGGACGGATCATGCGCGTTCAGCCGGAGCAGTTCCTGTCCGACCGCGATCGTGCCGTTATCCACTTTGCCGACACCGATCCGGCCCACATATTCGTTGTAGTCAATCGTCGAGATCATGACCTGCGTGCCCTGATCCGGATCTCCCTGCGGTGCCGGAATGCTTTCCAGAATACAGTCGAAAAGCGGTTTCAGGTCAACCGGCTCATCGGCCAGATCCCGGATGGCGTAGCCTTTCTTTGCCGATGCAAAGATGATCGGCGCGTCCAATTGCTTTTCGTTCGCGTCCAGATCCATCATCAGCTCCAGTACTTCGTCGATCACTTTTTCCGGACGCGCTTCCGGACGGTCGATCTTGTTGATGCAGACAATCACGTCCAGATCCAGATCGAGTGCCTTGCGCAACACGAACTTCGTCTGCGGCATTGTGCCTTCAAACGCATCGACCAGCAGGATCACCCCATTGACCATTTTCAACACACGCTCCACTTCGCCGCCGAAGTCCGCGTGTCCCGGGGTGTCCACGATATTGATCTTTGTGCCGTTGTAATCGATTGCCGTGTTCTTGGAAAGAATGGTGATGCCGCGCTCACGTTCCAGGTCATTGGAATCCATGACCCTCTCCCGCACTTCCTGTCCCTGACGGAACACACCGCTCTGGGCAAGCATGGCATCGACCAACGTCGTTTTCCCGTGATCGACATGTGCAATGATCGCAATATTTCTGATGTTTTCTTCTCTGACTAACATGCTGTATATAAATCTCCCCTTCTTCTGAAAGGCTATTAAATTAATATTTTACTATTTCTCGGGTACGAAGTAAATGTTTTGCTGAAGGATATCAAACGGCGACTCATAGGATGGCGCCTCTACCTCCTCTGTTTCTTCCCTCTGCTCCCGCCGGTGGTCAAAAAGGAAATGCAGCGTCCTTTCATAATTATAGCCGTTAAATGCCTCGGTCGTGACTCCGGAATGATTGGTTACCACTTCCACAAACTCTGCGGAACCTTTTTCTCCCTCTTTTCTGACCGCGTTGATCTTCTCTGTGAACAGGCGGGAAAACTGTATAGAGTAGCCTGCATCAAATGTATCATGAAAGGCCAGAAGATGGATATTCCCCAACCGGCTGACATTTGCGTAAGAGATATCCGCGCCTGTTGCGGCAGCGGTTACCACGGCTGCAAACCGGTCCGGATAACGGCTGATCAGATCAAAAGCGAACAGACCACCGATGCTGTCTCCGATCAGATATTCCCGGTCCACGTCGATGCTGTAGGTTTGTTCCATCTCATCCAAAAGCTGGATAAAGACCTGATCCATCGGGCTTTCTCCCAGGACAGAAGTGAAATAAGTGCTGCCGTAAAGGGCAAAATCATCTACCAGCCATCCTGCGCCAACCTGCGCACAGTTTGCCGTTGTGAGTGCCTGCGCATATGCGACCGGATAATCTCCGGCACCTTCCGTTTCATACTTATAATTGGAGGCGCGCTGCTGCCCGTTTTCGTCCTGATACAGAACGACCGGATACCAGCCGGCATCATCAAACATCAACGCACCTTCCGGCTGGATGAACAGGACAAAGCAATCATAGGATGGATCCTGTCCGATCTCCTGCTGCCAGTTCCGTAAAAACTGCGTGTCATAGGTTTCTCCGAATTTATTCCAGACAGCACCGGTTTCCGGATAGTTTTCCAGAACTTTTCCGTCTGCATCTCTTGTTTTTGCGCTGATGGCGGATAACGCGTTCCAGTCGGAGGTAAGGAACAGCGTTCCCTGTGTATATCCGTAACGGCGGAGCGTGTAGGTATACCGGTCCGGCTGCATGAGCGCGCCCTGATCGATGGCATTGCCGAAATGGATGTTCTGCGACAGGTAAAGCGATCCGATTCCCGGAAAGATGGAAAGGACCGGATATGTTTTTGCCGGGTCATAATTGTACGGGACATGCAGCCAGTAGGAAAGCGTATAGTTTTCCGATACCGTCTCGCCGGATAAAAGCTCCACCCTGCCGTCATCCTGCATGACCAGATATTGTTCCTTCAGATTGATCGGTCCGGTGATATAATGGCATTCCACTTCACCGGATTCGTCTGCAAATAACGCCTCCCACGGATAGGAGGCGGTATCAATGCCGGGATTGGTTGCGTAAGCGCTGTCCGGGAAAGCGATGCTGCCAATGGTGACTGCAAGGGCTGCCAGAATGATCCGGATCCCCCTTCCGCGCTTTTTCTGAATCTTCATCCGATTAATTATTTCAATGCTCCGATTTCTTTTGTTGCGATCAGATCCACACCGCTTCCGGCGATGTCGGCGATGACCACCTGACCGATCTGAACCGGTGCTTTTATACTGGTTTGTTTTACCAGCGCTTCTGCTTCCCAGATCTTTCCTTTTGGGATCGCGTCTTTTGTCTTGACCGGACATCTGGAAATGGCGCCGCCTTCACAGGTGACTGTGCTGGTCAAAACCCGCACCGGAGCCATGGATTCCGTGCGTCCGTATTCCGCGCCGCGCTCACAGGAGTTGCCTGTGACGGCGAAATCATTTTCTTCATCCACAAATAAGTGACAGCCCTGCGGGCAGCAGATGCAGATCAGTTCTTTCATGCGCCCACCTCCGTTTCGACGATCTCTTCCACCGTCAGAAGCAGTTCCTCTGTTGCCTTTGACAGCACTTCTTTTGTGACAACGATATTCTGCATCTCGCCCGGCGCCAGGAATTTCTTATGGAATCGGGCAATCTCGTTTCCGGCTGAAGTAAGGACGATATCGGCCTTCGGGAAGATCCTGCCCACGCGGAAGAACAGTTTGACAAACTTTTCCACGTTTTCCGGACGGATCCGCTGCGGAACGATATACGTTGCGCCGTCGCCATTCTTTGTAACAACTGGTGCCGCTTCGGATACAGCTTTTTTCTTTAAGACATAGTCTGCTGCGGATGCACCGGCACGCTCACTCTCGTCACTTACAAAATCGACCAAGTCATGCACGTGGCATACATTGCCGCAGGCGAAGATGCCCGGCAGACTTGTCTCCATGTTTTCATAAACAAAGGCACCTTTGGTACGGCGGTCGATCTCGATTCCTGCACCCTGTGTCAGTTCGTTCTCCGGAATCAGGCCGACGCTCAGAAGAAGGGTATCGCAGTCGAATACCATTTCAGTCCCCGGAATCGGTTTCCGGTCAGGCCCAACTTCGCTCACGACAACCTGCTCCACCCGCTTCTCACCGCGGATCTCGGTAACGGTATGACTTAAGTACAGTGGAATGTCATAATCATTCAGACACTGCACGATGTTCCGGTTCAGTCCGCTGGAATATGGCATCAGCTCTACACAGGCCAGCACCTTCGCACCTTCCAGCGTCATGCGCCGTGCCATGATCAGACCAATGTCACCACTCCCCAGGATCACGACGCGTTTTCCCGGCATATAGCCATCAATGTTAACATATCTTTGTGCGGCTCCTGCGGTAAAGACGCCGGCCGGTCTTGTGCCCGGAATGACCACGCCTCCGCGCGGACGTTCCCGGCAGCCCATTGCCAGCACGACCGATTTTGTCAGTTCACAGGTATAGCCGCATTCTTTTCCGGCCATCGGGATCTCGTAAACCGGAAGGCCGTCTTCTTTTCTCTCTGTCTGCCGGATGTCAAGGACCATCGTATCCAGGCGGACCTCCACTCCGGTCTTTTCTACTTCGTCAATATAACGGGCCGCGTATTCCGGTCCGGTCAGTTCTTCTTTAAAATGATGCAGGCCGAATCCGTTGTGGATACACTGGTTCAGGATGCCTCCCAGTTCCCAGTTGCGCTCCACGATCAGGATCTTTGTAAGACCCTTATCCCAGGCTGCTTTTGCGGCTGCGAGTCCGGCCGGACCGCCGCCGATGATGATCAGATCATACATATTCTCTGCCTCCTTCCGGAGTCTCTTGCTGCGCGCGGTCTGCCATTCCACCCGTCAGGATCTCGGAGCCGGTCAGCTCCTGCAGAACTTTCGTTTCCGGAATATCCAGCTCTTTTGCCAGGATCTGCGCGATCTGCGGTCCGCAGAAACCACCCTGGCAGCGTCCCATGCCGGTTCCCGTCCGGCGCTTGATGCCATCCAGACTGACCGGCGGGATCGGGGTGTCAAATGCATCCCGGATCTCTCCTTCCGTGATCGTCTCACAGCGGCACACCACATGCGCATATGCCGGATCCTTTTGGATCAGCGCTTCTTTTTCTTCCGCGTTCAGTTCCTTGAAACGGACTTTTTTCCGCTCATCTATGAATGTTTCTTTTTTTGCAAACGCGGTCTTTGTTTCCTCCGCCCACTGTGCAAAAAGCTCTGTTACATATTCTCCGATCGCAAGCGCGGAGGATAATCCCGGCGAACAGATACCTGCTGCGTCGATATAACTTCCGTGCCGTTCCAGAACGAAATCATCTTCATCCGTTCTCGCCCGGACGCCGGAGAAGTTCCGGATGTTCTGTGAGAAATCGATCGATGGAACCGATTTCTTTGCAGCCTCATTGACCTTATCCAGTCCATCCCAGGAAGTCGCGGTATCATTTCCGATCACGTCTTCCGAGTTCGGTCCGACGATCAGATTGCCATGAACTGTCGGAGAAACGAGGACGCCTTTTCCTCTTCCGGTCGGCGCCTGAAAGATCGTCCGGGAAACTCTTGTCCCTTCGATCTTATCCAGCAGATAATACTGACCGCGTTTCGGTCTGGTTTTGAATCGGTGCGGAAGAACAGCATCGTGCAGGAATTCCGCATTCAGTCCGGCCGCATTGATCACGACCTTTGCTGTAAATGATGTTTCTTTTGTATCATCCTTCTGCAGCAGCGCTCCTTCTGCAATCTTTGTTTCGATCTGCCATGTGCCGGTTTCTTCTTTCAAGCCGACCACTTCACGGTTTAAAAGCAGCTTCGCGCCATTTTTCACGGCCGTCTCAGCAAGTGCCAGTGCAAATTCCCACGGGGAAACGATTGCGGAATCATTTTCCAGAAGTGCCCATATTACTTCTTCCGAAAGATTCGGCTCCATCTTCCGGGCTTCTTCACCGGTCAGGATCTCCTGATTCTTTACGCCGTTTTCTTCCCCCTGCCGATAAAGACGTTCCAGGATCTCTTTTTCTTCTTCGCTGAACGCGACGACCATCGCTCCGCACTCTTTATACGGAACGTCCAGTTTCCGGCATACTTCTCTTGCCAGCGCGGAACCGCGCACATTCAGCCGGGCCATAAGGCTTCCCGGCTTTGGATCGAACCCGGCATGCATAATGCCCGAGTTTGCCTTCGTCGCGCCAGTCGCCACATCATTCTCTTTTTCCAGGATCACGGTCCGGAGATCGTACTTCGACAATTCATATGCGATTGCCGCTCCGCTGACTCCGCAGCCGATCACTGCCACATCAAAGGTTTCCATGATCACATCCCGTTTTCATTATGACAGCAGGAATGGAATGCCGCGATGTCTGCCGACATCCATCTGCCTTCCTCATGTGTAAAAAACATTTTTTCAAAGAAACGAAGCGCCGCTTCATGCGCCGGATCGGAAAGATCCCATTCTTCCGGGAGTAACAGCCAGACTTTCTGCGCGCCGCAGAGGTTGGCCTTATCTGCCAGCATGCGGAGAGCGAATTCTCCATAGCCTTTTCCACGGAATTCCGGACGGATCCCGATCTGGTCAATATAAAAACGGAAGTTTTCCACATCACAGAGGATCCGGCCACAGCCGATATACGGCCACTCTTCGTCTGTCATTTCATCTTTCAGATCCACCAGAATGTTGACTGCTTCCGGATCCAGGTGATCTTCCGCTGTATTCATCCCTGCATCACATAAAGATAACTGACGTACCTTAAGTACGTCAGTTAAATCTTCACCCTGGTTTAGGTATCTGCCATGAATCATTTATTCTTCTCCGTCATCCACGACTTCTTCATATTCGTCGGCTTCGCCCTCCAGCTCGTCAAGTTCATTGAGCTCGAGCTCGTCCGCTTCCAGATCCTCATCGGCATCCTGATATTCCTTTGCCCGGCGTGCTGCTTCCTCTTCCGCTTTCTTCTTTGCTTCAAGGATCATGTCGTCGGTGTTCAGGTGAAGCTTATGGTAACGCTTCATGCCGGTGCCGGCCGGAATGAGCTTGCCGATGATGACATTCTCTTTCAGACCGATCAATGGATCGACTTTGCCGTTGATGGCTGCTTCTGTCAGCACCTTCGTGGTCTCCTGGAAGGATGCGGCACTAAGGAAGGAATTGGTAGCCAGAGATGCCTTGGTGATACCGAGGATGATCTGCTTTCCTTCTGCCGGCTTCTTGCCTTCTGCGACCAGCTGCTTGTTGACTTTGTTGAACTCGACCAGATTGACCGTTGTTCCTGCAAGGAATTCGGAATCGCCTGCTTCTTCCACGTTCACCTTTTTCAACATCTGACGGACGATCACTTCGATGTGCTTATCGTTGATCTCAACGCCCTGCAGACGGTAGACTCTCTGGACTTCCTTCATGATGTAGTCCTGTACGTCTTTCACTTCTTTGACTTTCAGAATGTCATGCGGGTTGATGGAACCTTCGGTCAGCTTTTCACCGACGTCGACTTTGACCTTCTGGCCTTCCTGAATGCGCATCGTCGATCCGTATGGGATCAGGTATGCTTTTTCTTTTCCGTCTTCGGAGGTAACAACAATCTCTCGTTTGTTCTTGTTCATGCGGACTTCTGCCGTGCCGGCGAACTCAGAGATGATCGCAACACCTTTCGGCTTCCGTGCCTCGAAAAGTTCCTCAACACGAGGAAGACCCTGGGTGATGTCATCGCCTGCCACACCGCCGGTATGGAAGGTTCTCATGGTCAGCTGGGTACCCGGCTCACCGATGGACTGTGCCGCAATGATGCCGACTGCTTCGCCGACCTGCACTGCCTGGCCGGTTGCCATATTTGCACCGTAGCACTTGGAGCAGATGCCGGTCTCGCTCTGGCAGGTAAGTGCCGTACGGATCTTCACGCTCTTTGCGCCGCTCTTGATGACCGCATCCGCACGTGTCGGTGTGATCATATGATTCTTCGCCACGATCACATTGCCTCTCTTATCGAGGATATCTTCTGCCGCATAACGGCCGGGGATACGCTCGCGAAGGTTTTCGATCTCTTCTTTTCCATCCATGAAAGGAGCAACCTCCATGAACGGGATGTCATCCTCACCCTCGCAGCAGTCTAACTGATTGATGATCAGTTCCTGTGCGACGTCGACCAGACGACGGGTCAGGTAACCGGAGTCTGCGGTACGCAGTGCGGTATCGGACAGACCTTTTCTTGCACCGTGTGCGGAGATGAAGTATTCCAGAACGTCCAGACCTTCCCGGAAATTGGATTTGATCGGGAGCTCGATCGTACGTCCGGTCGTATCTGCCATCAGACCACGCATGCCGGCCAGCTGTTTGATCTGCTGGTCGCTGCCACGGGCGCCGGAGTCTGCCATCATGTAAATGTTGTTGTATTTATCCAGTGTGTTCATCAGGGCAGAGGTGACCTTGCGGTCAGCATCTTCCCAGGTATCGATGACGCTGTTGTAACGTTCTTCTTCTGTCAGAAGACCCATGCGGTAGTCGCCCTGGATCGCTTCGACGGTTTCCTCTGCTTCCTTGATGATCGCCTTCTTTTCTTCCGGCACGGTCATATCGGAAACGGAAACGGTGAATGCTGCCTTGGTTGCGTACTTGTAACCGGTGCTCTTGATCTTATCGAGCACTTCCGCGGTCACGGTTGCGCCATGGATATTGATGACTCTCTCCAGGATCTTCTTGAGTGCTTTCTTATCGACCAGCTGATCGATCTCCAGCTTCAGGAAATCGTCATCTCTCTTTCTCTCGACGAATCCCAGATCCTGCGGGATGATCTCGTTGAACAGGAGACGTCCGAGGGAAGTATCAATGATGCCGCGGACGGTCTTTCCTTTTGCGTTCTTTGCTTCAATCCGGACTCTGATCTTGGAATGAAGTGTGATGTCTCCGTTCTCATATGCCAGGATTGCTTCGTTGGTATTCTTGAATGCTTTTCCTTCGCCAATCTCCCCGTCGCGCTGCTGCGTCAGGTAGTAGATACCGAGGACCATATCCTGGCTTGGGACTGCCACCGGCGCGCCGTCAGACGGCTTCAGCAGGTTGTTCGGAGAAAGCAGGAGGAACCGGCACTCGGCCTGTGCCTCTGCGGAAAGTGGCAGATGGGCTGCCATCTGGTCTCCGT